>NZ_MACM02000164.1:0-169587 GCF_001675465.2 Pseudomonas sp. AU12215 | reverse complement strand
CACGGCGCCGATGGCCGGGTCCTGACCGAGTGATGCGGGCCGCATCACCCAGTTCGCCGTTGGCRCCGAGGACCTGGTCCTGGTCGAGTGGTGTGGGCCRCAMCACCCAACTCGCCCACGGCGCCGATGGCCGGGTCCTGACCGAGTGATGCGGGCCGCATCACCCAGTTCGCCGTTGGCGCCGAGGACCTGGCCCTGGCCGAGTGTTGCGGCCCGCAACACCCAGTATGCCGTCGGCGCCGACGATCATGTCTTGGTCGGGTGGCGATCATGACACTGGCTGATCAATCCGTCGGTGATCCCCCCTGCCTCGGTTTCAGTTGTTGCCAGATCGTGCTTAGGGCCGATTTGGCCGTCTGCATCCCAGCCTGAGATGGTGGGGACTGAGGGCGGGTAACTGGCGGCGTAGGGGGGGCTGGTTGCGCTTGAGCGACCTTGGGTTGAAGTTGCGGGCTAGGCTGCCAGTCAGCGTTGAAGTCTCCGCGAATAGCACGCGTTGCAAGCGATGACAGGTAAGCCATGGGCTTGCTGACTTCGCCCTCGATGCAGCGATGTGCCCACTGACCCATCACGGGTTCCCTAAGGTCATCCGGGACCGTTTGCATGATCGATCGGGCCCTGCTCCGGTTCTCTGCGCTGAGCATTTCCAAGGCAATCAGCCAGTTCGCCGCGGCATTCCTTGGATTACCCGCGGGAAGTACAGAGCTTTTACAAACATCTTTGTGTGTATCTGTATACGTACTATATGAGTTCGGATTCCGAACTGAGGGTGTACTCGGTGAATTTCCACTGAGTTCGGATTCCGAACTGAGGGGTAGAGCGCCTTGTTTCGCAGGGTTCGCACTGAGTTCGGCATCCGAACTCAGTGACGCCTCGCTGATTTCGTACTGAGTTCGGATTCCGAACTCAGGGGCTGGAAAAGCGTGCAGCTTGCTCTCGACTGCCCAGGCCTGACCATTCAGACGCTCAGCAATCGTATCGACGTGCGTCGGAAGGCGGCGTCCTACGTCCGGGTCACCGGTAAACTCGCGCCAGGAAATCTCCGCCACTTCCTTGATGGCCTTGTTTTGATGCTCCATAGATTGGAGCAGCAGCTGCATGTAGTCCTTGTCGAACTCGATGGCTTCAGCTGGGGTTACAGGTTCATCATGTAGGAGGTAAACGTTGCCCTGCACCTGGCCGCTTACCTCATTGCGTACTCTGCGTCCAAGGCTCAGCCAGCGTGTGAGCCGGAGCACGGTCAATGCTTTCGATACTGTTTCCCTGGAAGCGTGTTTCCCGGGGTTCATCCCCAGATAGGGGCGGAGCTGGTCGTAAGTCGGGAATGCGGTAACGCCGTCTTCATTGACGAGCAAGCGGAAGACCTGCCAGCAGTTTCTTTCGAGTGGCGTCAGGCGGTTGTCGAGCAGCAATTTTCGTGGAACCGTCTCATGGGGGTTCCCGCTAAAGATGATCCCTGCGTACTGCGAAGGGGGGGCGGACTGGGTAGCGGTCTCCTGTGCTCTCTTCTTTTGCAAATGGGCCTCGAGGTGTCCCGAGGCCGAATCTAGGAGCGTTGAAATGGGGAACCGGGCGAGCTTCATCTTGCTTCGTCGCCTTCCTCGGAGGTGACAGCCACCACCTGTTGTTGTTCGTGGAGCAGCAGCATCTGGGCACTATGGCGCCACGGGTTTTCTTTGTTGGGCGGATAGACTCCCTGGCTGATCCAGCTCGTGATGCGATGCCAGATTTGAGCCAGCGTCAGCCCATCGGTAATCAGCTCTTCGGCGACCAGCATGGCAACGTCGAGCATGGCCAGGCTGTCCTTCAGGTCTACCTGGTTCTCTTCCATGAGGTGGACCCATCTGTGCCAGACCAGGTGGTCTTGGTCCTCTGAAAGCTCAGGCCAGCGACCTCTAGGCGTCTTCACCCCGATGACCGCACGCTGCAGAGCAATTTCTTGAGGCGACAGTCCGAAGAACTTGTTGAGCAGATTCGTGGTTGCTCCCAGGCGAATTGCGCGCTCGATCAGCCGCATTTCTTCTTCAGAACGCGCAGCGCCGGAGATCAGCTTCATGACGATGGACTCGTCGATGCTGACCTTGGCCCAGGTGACTGGGGTATTGAGCAGCAGGCTCATAATGGTAGGGTGCTGGATTTGGCCCAGTACCTCGGGGGCAAGCCCCATCTCGATACAGCGATTCAGCTGACCGTTGCGCATCAGGTTCAGTATCTGCGACAGCACAGCTTCGTTTATTGGCGACTTGGACATTGCGATTCCCTCCCGTAATCGTCCGCGATCAGCTGTCGAGGGCTGGTGTGTGCTGAGCGTGCTCTTGGATCTCCAGGTCGATGAGGCGACGGGCGAGGCGCACGATCCGGAACAACTTGACCAGTGCGCCGTCGCTCAGTCGACCTCGGTCGTCCGGGACCTGGTCTTTTGCCATCGGCTGCCCGAGGAGCAGTTGGCCGAGACCCGCAGCAAATTCGAACTCCATGAGGCCATCGCGGGCTTCGGGCTGATCCTCCAGTAGTTTCAGAGCGATTGCCGTTGCACCGCTGAGTGACTGGAGGAGCGTCACTGTGTGATGGGCAGTCGCGGTGATTTCAATTTCTTCCTGGGGCTGCCGGTAGGAGAACCCGATGCCGCCATCTACCTCGAAGATGTCACCGGGGGCGCCAACAGCCTGAAGTATTTCCACAGCCAGGTTGGCGATGTGCTTACGCAGTTGGTCGGCCGCATCGATCTCGCGCTCGATATACCAGAGGTCGCTGATGGGGTGCAGTCCACCGGCCTGGACCGGGATGGCGATGAGTGCATTGGCATTGAAGTCAGGCAGTTGCTCGCCATCCAGCGCGGCCATCTTCTGCTTCATTTCCACTACACGAGAGCTGATGTTCGCAGGGGCGGCGACATGACCATCGATTCGAGCCTGACGGTCTTCGGCAGTCATCTGGTTGATGTCAGGAGTAGTGGTGATCCGCGTCCCCTGCCGTGCTGGCAGGGACGGCGGGATGGTCGCTGGTGTGTTCTTGCTGGTCGGCTGGGGCGGTAGAGCGGGCACCTGGGTTTCAGTCCCGCCGGTTTCGGCAACTTGAGGTGGCGGCGGCGGAGGGGATGGAACTTCGACAACCGGAGTGCTACGGCGCAGTTGGTCCTGCTGCTGGGTGATCTCGAGCAGCACGTCCTCGTAGCCGATGCCGAGCGGCCCTTTCATTTGACCGATCAGCTCATCCTGGAAGCGCTGGAACAGAAACTCTTCGGAATCACCTTCAAACTGAGCCAGCACGTCCTGAAAGAGCATCTCGAAGTCGATGCCGGCACCTTTGTAGTGCTTTTCCCAGCAGGTGCTGGCTGTTTTACGCAGAGATAGAATTTTGCTGACTCTGTCCACGCCCAGACCGCTGTAGAGCATTCCCGGAATAGCAGGTAGTAGGTATCGAATGGCGTCGAGCATGCGGCTGATGTGGGATTGCGAAACGGGATAGCCATCTGCGGCTAGGCGTCGCGACAGTTCTCTTTGCGATACTGCTTGGCCAGTCTCTGCCTCATAGTGAGTTTTGGCCTTATCGATGCCCACAGCGCGCTCAATGAACTTGAGATCGCCTTTCAGGTCGTTCTCGGCCAAGTGCCCTACCAAGGAAAGAATCTCGCCCCGGGCTTGATCCCAAGGGCGGAACAGGCAGTGGAACCGATAAAAGCGCTCGTCGCCGGTCTCCTGGTAAAGCTCTTTCAGGATGGCCAGGCGAGTGTTGCCCCCGTTGCGGATGCGATGCTTTTGTTCGCCTGGTCGGCGAGTGACTGGCGGGGGCGTATCAAGGCCGCGGGCCTTGATGGAGGCTTTAATTTCCTCGTACTTCGGGTTGCGAGTCGTCCGAGGGTTGTCGTCATACGGAAGGACGTCATCCAGCGTCAGCACCATCGGGGTGTCAACGACGGGATCGCTGAGTTGCGCCACGGGAGCGGCCTGCGGCTGGAAGCCAGGCTTGAGCATGGCGTCTTTCAGGGAGATCGGCTCGGCCATGATTACAGTCCCCGCGCGTCGTTGGCGGAGTCGGCACCAGTAGGCTGCTGGGACAGCAGCCGGTCGATGACCTGGTTGGCTCGCTGGATCTGCGACTCCAGTTCGTCAACGCGCTCCAGGCGATGGAGGATCTCGCGATTCAAGGATCGGTCGTTGTCCTTGGCCAGCTCGGCAATGCGGCTTTTCATCCCACAGGGCATGCGGACTACGAATTTGTCTTCGGGCTCTTTGGTGGCGGTTTGGCGATCAGCGCTCATGTCATTTCTCCGGAATTCTGGCGGCAGGTTTCTCAGCGACGCTTCAGCTGGTCGTGCAGCTGGGTCGGGAGGCCACGAATGGTCAGCACGTCGCGCTCTCCGTCGTACTCGACCTTGCTGCCCAGCAGGTGGGCCTCAAAGCTGATCGACAGGCCTTCCGCGCGGCCAGTGAAGCGGCGGAACTGGTTGAGGGTGCGTTTGTCCGCCGGGAACTCTGGCGACAGGCCGTAATCCTTGTTGCGGATGTAGTCGTAGAAGGCGCGCGGYGCCTGGTCGTCCATCAGYTCGGAGAGYGCGTCSAGGGCCATCGGCTCGCCGATCTTSGCCTGGCTGGTGGCGTARTCCACYAGCACRTCGGTCYTCTCGCGGGCCTGYTCTTCGGGCAGGTCTTCGCTTTCCACGAAGTCGCTGAAGGCCTTGAGCAGGGTGCGGGTCTCGCTCGGGCCGTCGACGCCCTCGGTGCAGCCGATGAAGTCGCAGAAGTAGTCCGAGACCTTCTTTCCGCTTTTGCCCCTGATGAACGAGATGTACTGTTTGGACGTCTTGTTGTTCTGCCACTCGGAGATGTTGATCCGCGCGGCCATGTGCAGCTTGCTGAGGTCAAGATGGCGCGAGGGAGTTACTTCTAGCGCCTCGGTCACCGCCACTCCTTCGCTGTGGTGGAGGAGGGCGATGGACAGGTAGTCGGTCATGCCTTGCTGGTAATGGCAGAACAGCACGTGGCCGCCAGTGGAGAGATTGGACTCCTCCATCAAATGCGCGAGCTGTTCCACTGCATGGCGGCTGAACTCGACAAAGTCCATGCTGCCAACCAGGAACTCGTTCAGCCAACCGCTTAGCGGGTAGGCGCCGGATTCGCCATGGAAAAGGCCCCAGGCCTTGTTCGGCTTGGCGTTGTAGCTCTCGTTGAGGTCGGCCATGAGGTTTTCCATAGCCTGGGAATCGACCAGCTCGACACCACTGATATGCAGTGCAGATGGGTTGCCGTCGGGCTTCTTGTCGATCAGGTGGACGATGGCGTGACGAATGGGCATTAGATGATCTCCTGACAGGACGACTGGGCCGCCTGAACGTCGGCGCGGCGGAGGCGCGCGAGAGCGTTGAGGGCCGAATGGCAGTCGCTGGCGGTGAAAGAGGTGAAGATGGGCAGCCGGCCAGGCTTGCTGAATTTGACGTGGCCGCCGGCGGTGCGGCTTGCGCTCCATCCGAGTTGTTCAGCAGTGATGACCAGGCGTTTCAAGCCTTCTTGGGCGCCGCGGAGGAAATTACGCATTAGCGGTTTCCTCCTGCTGCTGAAGCCAGGTCTCCATGTCCTGCAGGCCTGCTGGAAGGGTTCCGGTGCGAGCTGCCTCGAGGAGGCGCTCTACCAAGCGCTTCAGGTGCTTATCCAGTTGGTGCCGTTGGCAGGCAATCTCGTCATGCGATGAGCGGAGCAGTTGCACTTCTTCCTGCAGCTGCTCGAGGACCAGAGCACCGCCGGCGCCTGCAGGGCAGACTTCAGCTGCAGTCGCTCGGAACTGGGTGAACAAGCGTGCCTCCCAGTCCTGGCGGCAAGGCCAGAACCGGTGGCCGCGCTCCACGTTCCAGCCGCTGGTCCACGTGCGGCATTTTCCGCAGTCCGGGCAAGGCATCTCGCCGCCACCGTCCAGGTGATAACCGCAGTGCATGCAGATCCACGTGGGACCAGCACGCAGCAGCAGCTCAAGGCGTAGCTCGTTGTTGTGGATACGGTGCAGTGGGCGGAAGGTGGTGATCTCAGACATCACGACCTCCGCTCAGACTCCAGCGGCTCTCGATGTAGTTCGCTTTGTCACCAGGCTGCGCCGGCAGCTTGGCGATCACACCTTGGCCTTCGCCGAAGAGGCGGTCGGCCAGGCGCTGTGCAGCGATCTGATCGCTCCAGGTGCAGCTTGCGCGCTTGCCTTTCACGGTGTTGGTGAAGAACCCAGCTCCGTCGAATTTCACTACGCACTCGCGGGAGGTTGCGCTCATGGTGCGACCTCCTGGTTGAGAGCATCGCCGGCCTGGACAGCCACGATCTCAGGGGAATCGCCGGGATAGCGGGTTGCCAGTTCAGTGAGGAACTCGCGTGCAGCCTCCCGGGCACCGGGAATGCGAAACACCACAGTGCAGTGATGCGCTTCGGCCTGGCCGGAAAGAGAGGGGATCACTCCGACCTTGAGCGAACAACTGAACAGATACTTTGGAACCCAGACCGCCCAGAAGTAGTTGGAGAGCAGCGCGCCAGGTGCCTTCAGGCTGAGCTCTAGCGTGCCTGCGTCGGTTTCGAGGATCTCGATGTACTGCAGCTTCTCGAACTCCCTGAGCTCAGCGTGGAGCGCAGCAGGGGCGACAGTGCTGTGGTCACGACCGAGCCGCGTAATGACTTGGCTGAGGGCGTCGAGCTCGATGGCGTTCAGACCGGCGCGATGAGCGTGAGCCAGAGCAGAGGCTTCGAACGGAACGCCGGCGGCGATAGCAGGGAAAGCTCCATCAGCGCGCATGGTCCACCTCCTGCAGTTCATCGATGTCGTAGCTACCGCAAACGGGGCAGGTGAGGACCTCGATCTCGCCTTCAGGGCTGGTTTCGGCCGGAACGAACTGGCGTACGTTCTGCAGCGGATGGTGAGTCCCGCAGTTGCGGCACCAATGGGTGATGGGGGAGTGCTGACTGGACGTCATGCGAATGCTCCTTGCAGCTCATGCGCACTGAGATTGGCGAATCGCGTCTGCTGGGGGATGAAGGCGGTGCGGACGGTTCCGGTCGGACCGTTACGGTTCTTTCCGACGATCAGCTCTGCGATGCCTTTGGCCTCGGTATCGGGGTTGTACACCTCGTCCCGATACACGAAGAGGATCAGGTCGGCGTCCTGCTCGATGGCGCCGCTGTCCCTGAGGTCCGCGCAGATGGGGCGTTTGTTCGGACGGCGTTCGAGATCTCGGTTCAGCTGGGAAAGGGCTATAACCGGGCAATCCATCTCCTTCGCCAAGGCCTTCAGCGAGCGCGAGATCTCGCTGATCTCGTTGGCTCTGTTCTCTTGGCCGGGGCTGCGCATGAGCTGCAGGTAGTCGGCCATGATCAATGACGGTTTTCCGTAGCGACGAGCAGCTCGGCGCGCCTTGGCTCGAAGCTGCATCGGCGTGAGGTTGCCGGTATCGTCCATGACCAGCCGTGTTCCATACCCGTCCATGCGTGCCACGGCGCCGGTCAGTTTTTGCCAGTCCTCTTCCTCGAGTCTGCCCTTCAGCAGCCTTGAGAGATCAATACGTCCAAGAATGGCTAGCAGCCGATACACTAGGGCCTGGGCTGGCATCTCCATGCTGTACACCTGGACCGTCTGATCCGGGCGCGACTTCAGCGCAGCGTCGACGATGCTCAAGCAGAACGAGGTTTTGCCCATCGAGGGACGGGCGCCGACTATGACCAGGTCGGCAGGCTGGAGTCCCGAGGTCAGCTCATCGAGATCGTCCAGGCCAGTTGAAACCCCGGTCACCGTGACGTTGCCGTTGAAGTTCTGATCGATCTGGTCGACGACCTTGATCATTGTGTCGCGGACGTTCACGAACTCGGAGGTCGACCGGCCTTCACCCAGTGCGAACAGCTGCTGCTCGATCGACTCCTGGACCTCGTTGGCATCAGCCTGTTGGTCAGTAGCGGCGCGCGAGCACTGGTAGCCCAGGGTCATCAGCTGACGAAGGTGCGACCGGTTGCCCACGATCGCAGCGTAGTGCTGGATATTCGCAACCGACGGAGTGTTCATGGCCAGCTCAGCCAAATAGGCCAGGCCGCCTACTTCCTCATGAGCCTCCAGCGCTTCACCGATAGTGACGATGTCGAAGGGGCTGTTCTTCGAAGCAAGGTCACTGATCGCTTTGAAAATCAGTTTGTGCTCACGACGGTAGAAGTCCTCCTCCTGCAACTGATCGCCGACCAGGTCCCATGCCTCGTTGTCGAGCATCAGCCCGCCAAGGACACCCTGCTCAGCTTCAATCGAATGAGGAGGGGAGAGGTCCAGGTGGTTCATCTGGCACCCCCGTGCGCAAGCGCTGCCAGGGGATCCCGGCCGACACCACGACGCAACTGGGCCTTCTTGCCTGCCTCCCATCCAGCGTGCAACGAGCTGCGATCATGGCCCTTGGCAGGCGTCGAGCTTATGTTGGTGTGCTGGAGGTTCGGGTGGTGCAGGCTGAGATAGGCGCTGATTTCAGAGCGAGTGTCGGAGCTCATGCCCGTGGCGAATTGGTCGACCTTCTGCGCAACGGCACGTATCCAGCCTTCCGCGAACAGCTGTCCGCGGCGCCGCTTGGTCTTCAGCTGGCAACGCGATAGCTGGGCGACGTGCTCGCGGCGAGCTTTCTGCAGCTGGTTGAGCAGGCTGCTGTAGGTATACGCAGCCAGGTCAGGGCCCACACCCTTGCCCAGAAACTTGAAGCAATAGCCGTGACCGTGGCGGTAGTAAGAGAGGTAACTGCAGTCGAAGGCCTCAGCGCAGGCAAGGGCAAGCGAGTGATGCCAGTCTGCAGGAGAACGGCGGGTATGGGTCGGGACGCTGGCTTCGTCAACCAGGCTTGCGCGGATATCCTCATGCTCCAAGTTGTACTGGGACATGAGCGCGCGTGCCTGACGGAGCGCAGTTTCGACTTCATTCGGCGTGGCACCGTTGGAATTGGCCAGAGCCATCAGCTTGGCCACCTTGTCCAGGACTTTCTGCTTATCCATCAGGCCTGGCCCTCGCTCAAGGTGCTGAGAGGCTTGCGAGGCTCGTATTGCAGCTCCCACGTCGGATGGAACGGCATGGTGTGCTTGAGGCCATCCAACTGCACGTTCAGTCGGCAATCCTTGGCGCTGCGGATGGTGCCGAACTCCTTCTTCCCGCACCCGGTGTAGAGCACTCGCATCCCGCGCTTGGCCGGAACGCCGTACCACTTACGAGTTCTTTCCATTTGCCCGGCCATCACACACCTCCCGAAGCCAGCACTGCGGCGTTGGTCAGCGCGCGGAAGCTCTCAATTACGCCTTCACGCAACTCCTGCTCGGCGTGAATTGCGTTACTGCGGTTTTCGCTCCCGCCCTTCTCCGCAAACTCCTGCATTGCGTAGCGGAATTTGGTTATCAGGCTTCCGATATGTTCCAAGCCCCTCGAATAAGCCTGTCCCTGACGGCCCTCACACGCGATCAGGTCCGCTTCGCACTGAGCTGCAGGGCGGTCTGCCTGAGAGGGAACGTTGCTGCGCTCCACCCGGGTGTTCCAGGTGCGACGAGCTTCTGCAGCGTCGACCTCTACCTCGGTAGCCAGACCGCACCAGGTGCATTCCACGCGGTGGCCACATTCACTGTCAGTTTGCTCCGCCAAGCATCCGCAGCACGGGCAGCTGAGCAGTGGGCCGAACTGGAGGGAGTGCTCGGCGCGAGCATGGTCCATGGTCTTGAGGACCGCGCCCAGGGCGCTCTGGCTGCCAGCCAGCGCCGGCGAGTGCACTTCTTTGGTGGAAAGAGAAAGCTCCAGGCACCCCTTCTCGGAGACCTGGAAGTTGCTGCTGTGAAGTGAAAAGCCGACTCCGTTGATGGAGACGTTCAGGGGGAGATCGGCTGCAGTCGCATCTTGGCGCTGGATAGTCGCTAGGCGTCCCTGCAGCATTGCCAGCGTGACTGGCTTCTTGGCATCACCGTTCATGCCTGCCCCTCCTGCGAACCCGTCGAGGAAGGCGGCGGAGTGAAGCTGTTCAGCGCTTTGCGCCAAAGCTCGATTACTTCCTTCTCCTGGTTGGTCAAAGCAGCTTGGCTGACCTGGTCAGCCACCCGCTGTTTCATCGCAGCCAGGCGCTCTTCGACTTCGGAACCGTCGTCGTAGCTGAGCTCCTCCTGAATTGCGGTGATCAGTTCGGACCGTAGATAGGTGATCTGGAAGAAAAGGTCGGAGTAATTTCGTTCGCGCTTGGTGCCGAAGTGCACCCCAGAAGTGCCCAGGTCTGGCCCGTGTTTTTGGCAGAACTGAATGGGGGAGTAGAAGGTATGGAGAACGCGCGCCCGGTTGTAAATCAGCGCGGTTTTCACGATTTCCAGCAGGTCCTCATTGGCATTCGGAGCTGCTGGAAGGGGATATTGAGCAGCAACCAGTTGCTTGGCGCGCTTATCGCGAGCCTCTCGGCGCCGTTGCGCTTCCTTCTCGGTACGTTGGCGCTTTTCTTTGGCATGCACGACGTTGTTGCCGACCGAGTCGATCAGATGCGCGGCATCGAGCAGGAGCTGCCGTTGGTCTGCTGTCAGGTGCTCCCCGAGTCGCCCCAATAGGCCGGATCTCGTAGTCCAGCGTTGGCCGATCTTGCGAAGCTCACCAGAAACAGAGGTCAGCTTTGTCTGGACGCTGCGAAGGTCCTTGGCGCTGTACAGCTCGCCTAGCTTCAGCACCACTTCAGGGGTGATCCCGCTGGCATGGGTGATATCGACAGGTTTCTTGGCCATTTCAGCGGCCTCCCTTGACGATCTGGGCGACCTTCTCCTCGGTCATCGCCTCGAAGCGGTCGCGCCACTCGGGGAAAACCTCGATGGCGAGGCTGCGGATGATGCTCAGTGCTGACGGCGCCTGGCGATTGGAGGGCTGGCTGTATTCCAGTCGGTGGGCAGGAACGCCCTGGGAGGCGGCCTTTCTGAAGACGACCGCCTGGGGGACGATGGTATCCAGCACGGAGACGTCTGGGTTGCCATCGAATACTTCGCGGACAGTCTCGTGGATCTGGCGGGCGTCTGCCGTTTGGTCGAGCCCGTTGATGATGATGTTTATGTGGGGGATGTTCAGCCCCAGGCGGCTGTAGGTATGAAGCCCCGCCATCATGTGCATGGTGCCGCGATTGAATTCTCGGGCCGCCAGCATGTTCGGTGGCAGGGGGGAGAGGGCGACGTCGGAGGCAAGCACGACCATTTCCAGCATGGCCGAGCGTGCGCCCTGGGTGTCAAAGAGCACTAGGTCGTACTGGTCAGCGAAAGCTGGCATCAGATTGGCGAGTCGCAACCGTCCGTCGGGAGCCTGGAGTAGGAGGTTGTTCAGCTGGTTGTTGATGTCGTTGGAGACAATCACATCCAGATTGGGGATGTTGGTGCGAGAAACAATCCGTTCCGGATCGGTGTTATTGAAGGCTAGGAGGTCGTAAAGACCGCCAGGAGCTTCATGGGCGAGAGGGTAGTAGGAAGATCCGGAAGGTTGGACCGGATCGAGATCGATCAGGAGGGTACGCAGTCCAGCATCTGCGACAAAAGCGCCCAGGTTGGTCGAACTGGTGGTTTTGCCGGTACCGCCTTTGGTGGAAATAATACCTGCTTTTTTCATTACAAATGCCTCTAATGTGGGTTGCATTAGAGGCTGCGTGCCTAGAGCTCTGGGCATTCACGGGGCCGGAGAACCCCTTCCTAGACGCTCCTAGTCCAATTGTCTTTTAACCAATTGGTCGTAGGTTCGAATCCTACACGACCCACCATCAAATCTTGTGAAAGCCCCGTGATCGAAAGGTCACGGGGCTTTTGCCATGTGCCGGAAAAAGTCCGCCGCGCGGCACTTCTCGGCCCGCCGCGACGAGGGATGGTGGTGATAAAATCGCCGGCATAATCAGACCGTGCCTGTTGAGGTTTCCACACGATGTCCCAGATTTCCGAACGCCTTCTGGTCCAGGCCCATCTGGCGGCGAAACAGCCGCGGGTGCTGAGCGCAGAGGAAGAGGCCGACTACCGTGCGGCCATCGCTGCCGAATTGAAGGCGCAGAACGCTGTGCTTGTCGCGCACTATTACTGCGATCCGGTGATCCAGGCGCTGGCTGAAGAGACCGGCGGTTGCGTTTCCGATTCGCTGGAAATGGCCCGCTTCGGCAACCAGCACTCCGCGCAGACCGTGGTGGTGGCTGGTGTCCGCTTCATGGGCGAGACCGCGAAGATCCTCAACCCGGAAAAGCGTGTGTTGATGCCCACGCTGGAGGCGACCTGCTCGCTGGACCTGGGGTGCCCGGTGGAAGAGTTCTCGGCGTTCTGCGACAAGCATCCGGAGCGCACCGTGGTTGTCTACGCGAACACCTCGGCGGCGGTGAAGGCTCGTGCGGACTGGGTGGTGACCTCCAGCTGCGCCGTGGAGATCGTCGAGCACCTGATGGACAACGGCGAGCCGATCCTCTGGGCGCCGGACCAGCACCTGGGGCGCTACATCCAGCGCGAAACCGGTGCGGACATGCTGCTCTGGGACGGTGCCTGCATCGTTCACGAGGAGTTCAAGGCCAAGCAGCTGGAAGACCTCAAAGCGGTCTATCCGGACGCTGCGATCCTGGTGCACCCGGAGTCGCCGGAAGCGGTGGTTGAGTTGGCCGATGCGGTGGGCTCCACCAGCCAATTGATCAAGGCCGCGCAGACGATGCCGAACAAGCGCTTCATCGTCGCCACCGACCGCGGCATCTTCTACAAGATGCAGCAGCTGTGCCCGGATAAGGAGTTCATCGAGGCGCCCACCGCCGGCAACGGCGCGGCTTGCCGCAGCTGTGCGCACTGCCCGTGGATGGCCATGAACACCCTGGAGCGCACCCTGGCATGCCTGAAGGAAGGCTCGGGCGAAATTTTCGTCGACCCGGCGCTGATTCCCAAGGCGATCAAGCCGCTCAAGCGCATGCTCGACTTCACCCAGGCGGCGAAGCTGAAACTGGCGGGCAACGCCTGACTCTCTCGGCACCATGAAAAAGCCCGGCAGATGCCGGGCTTTTTCTTTGAGGCTTTTGTGGGAGCGAGCTTGCTCGCGAACCCACCACGGGAATCAGTGGCATCAAGCTGTTCGCGAGCACAGGTAAGGGCTGCGTGGTTGCTCAGCGCCCCATCATCTCTTTCAGGATGCGTTCCTGGTCGCGGAACTCCTGCTGGCGTGCATCCAGGCGCGCAGCCAGGGTGAAGTTGCCGCCGGCGCGACGCTTGGCGAAGTCCAGTTGCTCGATCGCCTGCTTGTAGTCGCCGGTGAGCGCGTAGTACTCCGCGCGGGCCTGGTATACGCCGATGGCGTTTCCGCTCAGGGTGCAGGCATCGGCCAGGCGGTTCCACACGTCCGGGTCCAGCGGGCGGCGCTGGGACAGCTTGAACAGCGTCTTCTCGGCGTCGGCGGCGCGGTTGGTCTTCATCATCAGGTCGGCGTTGGCCTGGATCAGCGGATAGCTGTCCGGGTACTGGGTTAGCATTTTCTGCACGCGCGCCTGGGCATCGGGCAACTTGTTGGCGGTGATGTCCAGGTCGGACATCGCCAGGTTGTAGCTGATGTCGTTGGGTGCCTTGGCCAGCAGTTGCTGGAGGTTGTTGCGGGCGTCGTTGAGCTGGCCGATCTTGGTCTGCGACAGCGCCAGGCCATAGCGGGCGGCATCGTTCTTCGGGTCTTCATCGAGCTGCGCGCGGAACTGTTTGCTGGCCATGCCCGGGGTGTCCTCGAACATCTGCTGGACGCGGGCGCGCATCAGCTCGTAGCGCAGCGAGTCTTCCTTGCCGCCCTTGGGGTATTGCTCGGCGCGGTTGCGGGTGTCGGCGATACGCGATTCGGTCACCGGGTGAGTCAGTAGGAATTCCGGCGGCTTGCCCTCGTAGCGGTACTGGCGCGCCAGGCGCTCGAACATGTTGGGCATGGAGCGCGGGTCGTAGCCGGCGCGGACCATGGTGGCGACGCCGACGCGGTCAGCTTCCTGCTCGTTCTGCCGGGAGAAGCGCAACTGGTTCTGGATCGCTGCGGCCTGGGTGCCGGCGATGGCAGCGATACCGGCGTCGCCGGCACCCGCTGCGGCGGCAATAATGCCGGCCAGCATGGCGGCCATCACCGGTACCTGCATGCGCTGTTGCGCCTCGATGCCACGGGCGAAGTGGCGTTGGCTCAAGTGGCCGAGTTCGTGTGCCAGTACTGCGATGTATTCGCCTTCGGTCTGGGCATAGATGAACAGGCCGCCATTGACGCCGACCACGCCGCCAGGGGCGGCAAAGGCGTTGATCTGTTTGTCGCGGATCAGGATGAAGGCCAGGCGGTGGTCCTGCAGTTCACTGGACTCCGCCAGGCGGTAAACGCTGGACTCGACGTAATCCTTGAGTTGCGGGTCGTTGAGCGTATCGACCTGGTTGCGCAGCATGCTCAGCCAGGCGCGGCCGAGCTGGAATTCCTGCTCCGGAGAGACGATGGACGAGCTGGCATCGCCCAGAGACGGCAAGTCGTCCGCCAGGGCCGGCGTGGCGAGGGCGACAGCGAGCGACAGCAGGGCAGGGCGGAGTACTTTCATGTACACGAGGCTCGTTCCGAGAAAGGCTCTACTTTAGCCGCACGCTAACGCCTATGCCTAGTTTGCAGGGCGGAAGTGCGGCGCAATTCGAAATGGGTATTTTCACTTGGTCCTCCTTTTAGGCCTTGATGCTGACGGCTTGATTAATGAACACCGTCTTGCCTGGGCCTGGTTACTTTTCCAAGGCTTTCGGTATTCTTGGGCGCCCTGACCGGAGTTCGTTTCGATGTCCGATTCCACGCCGTCCGTCCCCGCCTATGACGCGGAGCTGGACGCCAGCGGTCTCAATTGTCCGTTGCCGCTGCTCAAGGCCAAGCTCGAGCTGAACAAGCTGCCCAGCGGGGCGGTGCTCAAGGTGATAGCCACCGACGCTGGCTCCCAGCGCGACTTCCGCGTTTTTGCCGATCTTGCCGGGCACTCGCTGCTGCATGAAGAGGTCGAAGGCGGCGTCTATCGCTACTGGCTTCGCAAGAAGTAGCTCTGAAGTTTCCGGGTCACCGGGACGTTACCCTTTGTCGTTTCGTAGGCCCTTACATGCTCAAGGTTTTGCAGGACTGGATGCAGCGCTATTTCTCCGACGAGGAGGCGATAGTGCTGGCGGTCATTCTCGGGCTCGGGTTCACCGTCATCCTGGCTTTCGGCGGGATGCTCGCTCCGGTGCTGGCGGCGATGGTCATCGCCTTCCTGATCCAGGGCATGGTCGGTGTACTGGAGCGCCTGCGCGTGCCGCACCTGTTCGCGGTGTGGCTGGTGTATTCGCTGTTCCTCGGCCTGCTCGCGGTGTTCCTGCTGGTGCTGGTGCCGCTGCTGTGGAAGCAGCTCTTCACCCTGTTCAACGAGCTGCCCGGCATGCTCGGCGAGTGGCAGGCGACGCTGCTGATGCTGCCTGAGCGCTACCCGGACATGGTGACCGAGGAACAGGTGCTGCGTACCGTCGAGGCGGCGCGCAACGAGCTGGGGCAGCTTGGCCAGTGGGCGCTGACCTTCTCCCTGTCGGGCCTGCCGGTGGTGGTCAACATCATGATCTACCTGGTGCTGGTACCGATCCTGGTGTTCTTCTTCCTCAAGGATCGCCGGCGCTTCTACCACTGGTTCCGCCGCTACCTGCCGCGCGAGCGCGGGCTGATGAAGCAGGTGTGGAACGAGATGAACCAGCAGATTGCGAACTACATTCGCGGCAAGGTCATCGAGATCTTCATCACCGGCGTGGTGACCTACATCGCCTTCGCCGTGCTCGGCCTGAACTACGCGGCGCTCCTCGCTCTGCTGGTTGGTCTGTCGGTGGTAGTGCCCTACATCGGCGCAGTCGTGGTCACGGTCCCGGTCGCGATGATCGCGCTGTTCCAGTGGGGCTGGAGCGACCAGTTCATCTACCTGATGGCAGCCCACGCGATCATCCAGGCGCTGGATGGCAACGTGCTGGTGCCGCTGCTGTTCTCCGAGGCAGTGAACCTGCATCCGGTGGCGATCATCTGTGCGGTGCTGTTGTTCGGCGGGCTGTGGGGCTTCTGGGGAGTGTTCTTCGCCATTCCGCTGGCGACCCTGGTGAAGGCTGTCCTGGATGCCTGGCCGCGCCAATCGGCGGTGCAGCCGCAGGTCAGCCCGATGATGTGACGTCGGGAACGGAAAAAGGCCGCTGATCAGCGGCCTTTTTCATGGAGCTGGCTGAGTGGCTTACTGGTTCAGCGCCTGGGCGGCGGCGAGCACGGCATCCACGTGGCCGGGCACTTTCACACCGCGCCACTCCTGGCGCAGCACGCCCTTGGCGTCGATCAGGAAGGTGCTGCGGTCAACACCCATGTATTCCTTGCCGTAGAGCTTCTTCAGCTTGATCACGTCGAACAGCTGGCAGACGGCTTCGTCCTTGTCGCTGATCAGTTCGAAGGGGAAGCACTGCTTGGCCTTGAAGTTCTCGTGGGACTTGATGCCATCGCGGGAAACGCCGAACACGAGGGTGTTGGCCTTGGCGAAGTCCTCGATCTTGTCGCGGAAGCCCTGGCCTTCGGTAGTGCAGCCAGGCGTGCTGTCCTTGGGGTAGAAGTACAGGACGATCTGCTTGCCCTTGAGTTCGGACAGGCGGAATTCGACGCCGCTGGTGGCGGGGGCCTGGAAATCGGCGACGGGTTTGTTCAGTTCGACTGCCATGGGGCTCTCTCCTTACGGATGCTGCGGACGCCAGGGCTCGATCAGCGCGTCCAGGTTCAGCGCATCGGCGAAGTCGAGGAACTGATCGCGCAGCCAGCTGATCTGGGTGCCGGCTGGCAGCGTCACGGTGAGGGTGGCGTTGAGCATGCTGGTGTTGGTATGCGGCGCCTGGTAGGTGTCGCAGGTGAGGTTCTCCAGTTCGATGTTGTGATCGATGAAGAACTGGCACAGCTCGTTGAGGATGTCCGGGCGATAGACGGCGCTGACATAGGCCACGTAGGGCAGGGCCTGGGCGCGGGTAACGTGGACATTGCTGCGGGTGACGCTGAGGGTGAAACCATGGCGCTTGGCCAGGGGCGGCAGGCCGCCTTCCAGGCGGGCCAGGGCATCCCAGCTGCCGGAGATCTGCAGGATCAGCGCGCTGAACTCGCCATGGCGGGTCAGGCGGCTGCTGACCACCGAGCAACGGTTGTCGACGCAGGTGCGGCACAGCACGCTGGTCAACTCCATCGGGTTCGGGCCCAGAGCGCTGATCAGGAGGAATTGTTCACGAGGGTGAGAGGCGGACATGCAGCTTTCCTGGAGTGGCGGCCAAGCGGGCCGCATCGACAAAGAAGGAAGGGTAGCGAAAAGCGCCGATGAGGGGAATGTCTGGTCGTTCGCGGGTCGCTGCGTCACCTTGTGCGTGGCCGGTGGCGACAGTACCATTACGGCTTTCTTTTTCCGGCAGGAGCGGTTGCATGATTGCGGGCAGTATGGTGGCGCTGGTCACCCCCTTCGATGCTCAGGGTCGACTGGATTGGGACAGCCTCGCTAAGCTGGTGGACTTCCACCTGCAGGAAGGCACCAACGCCATCGTAGCGGTCGGCACCACTGGTGAATCGGCCACCCTGGACGTGAACGAACACCTGGAAGTCATCCGTCGCGTAGTCGACCAGGTCAACGGCCGCATCCCGGTCATCGCCGGCACCGGCGCCAACTCCACCCGCGAAGCCGTCGAGCTGACCGAGGCCGCCAAGTCCGGTGGCGCCGACGCTTGCCTGCTGGTGACTCCGTATTACAACAAGCCGACCCAGGAAGGCCTGTACCAGCACTTCCGCCACATCGCCGAAGCCGTGGCCATCCCGCAGATCCTCTACAACGTGCCGGGCCGCACCGCCTGCGACATGCTGCCCGAGACCGTGGAGCGCCTGTCCAAGGTGCCGAACATCATCGGCATCAAGGAAGCCACCGGCGACCTGCAGCGCGGCAAGGAAGTACTGGATCGCGTTGGCAAGGACTTCCTCGTCTACTCCGGTGACGACGCTACCGCCGTCGAGCTGATGCTGATGGGCGGCAAGGGCAACATCTCGGTGACCGCCAACGTCGCCCCGCGCGCCATGAGCGACCTCTGCGCCGCCGCCATGCGTGGCGATGCCGCCGCTGCCCGCGCCATCAACGATCGTCTGATGCCGCTGCACAAGACCCTGTTCATCGAATCCAACCCCATCCCGGTCAAGTTTGCCCTGCACGAAATGGGGCTGATTCCAGAGGGCATCCGCCTGCCTCTGACCTGGCTCAGCCCGCGTTGCCACGAACCGCTGCGTCAGGCCATGCGCCAGACCGGCGTCCTGGCTTAAGGAGCTCCCTCGCATGAAGCGACTGGCAGGACTGACTGCGCTCGCCCTGGTTATCGGCAACACCTCCGGCTGCGGCTGGTTGTGGGGCCCGGAAGGCTACTTCCGTGACCGTGGCGACGATTACTTGAACGCCCGCGAAACGGCACCGATGAAGGTGCCCGACGGCATGCAGAGCAAGCCGCTCGACCCGCTGTTGCCGATCCCGATGAACGTCGCCACCAGCACCGAGAAGGAAGGCGAGTTCGAAGTGCCACGTCCGCAACCGCTGTCCGGCGCTGGTGAAGTCAGCGATTTCAGCTTGCAGAAGAGCGGTGATTCGCGCTGGCTGGTCGCC
This sequence comes from Pseudomonas sp. AU12215, assembly GCF_001675465.2. NCBI lineage: Bacteria > Pseudomonadati > Pseudomonadota > Gammaproteobacteria > Pseudomonadales > Pseudomonadaceae > Pseudomonas > Pseudomonas sp. AU12215. The sequence goes on along the minus strand of NZ_MACM02000164.1, from coordinate 150,959 downwards.
CAGCGCCCGCCGGCGGAAGTCTGGCCGGTCGCCCACCAGTTCTTCCAGGACAATGGCTTCTCCATCGCCAACGAGCGTCCGCAGACTGGCGAGTTCAGCACCAACTGGCAACCGCTGTCGCAGCTTTCCGCGCCCCTGGCGCGTCGACTGAGCAGCCGCGTGTCGGGCGTTGAACCCGACAGCGAAGCGCGCGTTCGCGTACGCATCGAGCCGGGCGTGCAGACCAACACCAGTGAAGTCTACGTGCTGAGCGAAACCCGCCCGGCCGGCAGCACCGCCAGTGGTGACTGGCCGACCAAGCCGGCGGTGCCGAGCCTGGATGCTGCGCTGCTCGACGAGATGATCGCCAGCATGGCCACCAGTGCCGAGAAGGGCGGCTCCGTCTCCCTGCTCGCCGCCCACTCGGATTACGACACCCCCGGCGCCGTCCAGCTGAACAAGGACGGTAGCGGCAACCCGGTACTGACCGTCGACTCCGACTTCGACCGTGCCTGGGTCAGCGTAGGCCGCGCTCTGGATCGTGCCGACATCCGTGTCGACGACCTCAACCGCAGCCTGGGCGTGTACTACGTCAACATCGCCGAAGGCGCGAAGAAGAAGGACGAAGACAAGCCTGGCTTCTTCAGCCGTCTGTTCGGCGGTGGCGAGAAGACCAAGGAAGAGGAAGACGCCAAGGCCCAGCGCTACCAGGTTCGCCTGACCAGCGTGAGCAATACCGTCCAGATCACCGTCGACAAAGACATCAACACTTCCGCACCGGCTGACGTGGCGCAGGGCGTGTTGGAGAAACTCCAGGAGAGTATGCGGAATGCACTTCGCGGTCCTGGGGAGCGGAAGCCGGGGCAATTCGGCCTTGGTGAGCAGTTCTGACACCCGGATACTGATCGATTGCGGTTTCCCGCTGCGTGAAACCATCCGCCGTCTGGCGCGCCTGGGCGTAGAGCCCGGGCAGCTGGACGCGGTGCTGGTCACGCACGAGCATTCCGATCACATCAACGGCGTCGAACTGCTGGCCCGGCACCATCGAATACCCGTGTACCTCAGCGCCGGCACCTTGCAGGGAATGCGCAAGCCGGTGACGCCGGCGGGGCTGCTCAGATGCGGCGACCGCCTGCTACTGAAAGACCTGGAAGTCACTGCAGTCAGCGTCTCCCACGATGCGCGGGAGCCCCTGCAGTACGTGTTTTCCGATGGCCGGAAGCGCTTTGGCCAGCTCACCGATCTGGGGGCCGCCACGGCGCAGGTGCTGGAATGCTATCGTGGCCTCGATGCGTTGATCATCGAGGCAAATCACGATACCGACATGCTGGCCCGCGGTCCGTATCCCTACCCACTCAAAGCCCGTGTTGGCGGCCAGTGGGGACATTTGAACAACCGGCAGGCCGCCGAACTGGTGGCCCAGCTGGGCTGGGAAAGCTTGCAGCACCTCGTGCTGGCGCATCTCAGCGAAAAGAACAACTCGCCGCAGCTGGCCCGGCAATGTTTCGTCGACACCCTAGGGTGCGACCCGGACTGGCTGCAGGTAGCCGATCAGCATTCTGGACTCGACTGGCGCACCATCGCCTGAGCCCAACCCTTAAGCAAGCGGAGCCCATCATGGAAAAACGCGAAGAACTCTATCGCGGCAAGGCCAAGTCGGTTTACACCACCGATGACGCCGACCGCCTCGTCCTGCTGTTCCGCAACGACACCTCGGCGTTCGACGGCAAGCGCATCGAGCAGCTCGATCGCAAAGGCATGGTGAACAACAAGTTCAACGCCTTCATCATGCAGAAGCTTGAAGCCGCCGGCATCCCGACCCAGTTCGACGCCCTGCTGTCGGACAACGAAGTACTGGTCAAGAAGCTCGCCATGATCCCGGTCGAGTGCGTGGTGCGCAACTACGCCGCCGGCAGCCTGGTGCGCCGCCTGGGCGTGGAAGAGGGCCTGCAGCTCACCCCGCCGACCTTTGAACTGTTCCTGAAGAACGACGCCCTGGGCGACCCGTTCATCAACGAATCCCACGTCCAGGCCTTCGGCTGGGCGACCCTGGAGCAACTGGCCGAAATGAAGGCCTACTCCTTCAAGGTCAACGAAGTACTGAGCAAGCTGTTCGACGACGCCGGCCTGCTGCTGGTGGACTTCAAGCTCGAGTTCGGCCTGTTCCACGGCAAGATCGTCCTGGGCGACGAATTCAGCCCGGATGGCTGCCGCCTGTGGGACAAGGAAACCCGCAAGAAGATGGACAAGGACCGCTTCCGCCAGGGGCTGGGCGACGTCATCGAAGCCTACGAAGAAGTGGCCCACCGCCTGGGCGTGCCGCTGTAAACCGGCGAAATCACGCAAGCGCCTGATACCACGCAAAAAAATCCGAAAACAAAGCTTCGCGTTCGGACTTCAAGCTGGTATCATGCGCGCCGCACGGAGAGATGCCGGAGTGGTCGAACGGGACGGATTCGAAATCCGTTGAACCAGCAATGGTTCCTAGGGTTCAAATCCCTATCTCTCCGCCATTATTGCAATGGCTGAAGCCCCTGAAATTCCTAGAGTTTCAGGGGCTTCGTCTTTTCCGGGTCTGCCATTTAGGACAGATTTAGGACAGATTCCAGCACTTACAGGCTCCGCTGCGCCCTCCTAGGCCTGTTCTCTGAATCCCATCATCTGCGACACGATCGACGCCATGCTCTTGGTGTCCGCCGGAATCCATCGACCATAGTGCTTGCGCACCATCGTCGTGTCCGTGTGCCCGAGCTGGCGCGCTACCCATTCCACCGGAACGTAGCTCGACAGCGCCTGGCTGGCGAAGGTATGCCGGCATTGGTTCGCGCCGCGGTGCCGCACGCCCGAGCGCTTCAGGTGCTGGGTAAACCACTTGCTGACGGTCTTTGCGGTCCAAGGCAACCCACTGATGCAGTTCCGGAACAGGAGGCGCACTTCCTCCTGCTTTTCCGTCACGTTGTCCCGCTGAGTGACGGTGATCTGCATCGGCGCGGCGGCCTCGGCATCCTTGAGGATGTCGTCCAGTAGGGTCAGGGCTGGGTCGATAAGCTCGACGAAGCGGAGGCGGGCGCGCTCCTTCGGCACCTTGAACTCAGTGATCACCCGGGCGCGCCGCACCCAAACCCCGCCAGCCTCTCGGTCCACGTCGTCGACGCCCAGGGCAATGATTTCGCTCAGGCTTAGTCCGGCCCAGCAGTTGAACAACACCATGCGCACGTTGGCCATGCGCGCCGGGTCACCGGCGGTCAGCTTCTCGATCTCCTCCCGGGTGAAAGGGTCGGCCGTTTCCTGTTCGTCGTCTGCTTCGATGTTGGTGATCCGCTCGAGCGCATTGCTTTTGATGATCCCGTCTCCGAATGCATCCGCCCACACGCCCCTGACCACGGTGAAGATGTCGTTCACCGTCTTGGGCGCCAGTCCCTTTTTCAGCAGCCCTGCCTGGAACAGCTCCAGGTCGCTCTTGCTGATGTCCACGATCTTCCGCGAACCCGCCCAGCGCTCAACGTGACCAGCCTTGCTGACGTAGTTGACCACGGTGCTGCTCGCCTTCTTCGCTCGCTGGACGTCCAGCCAGCGATCAATGCCCTGTTTCACCGTTCGTCCGGCGTTGGCGCCACTGACGCCGGCCAGAGCCAGCGCCCGCTTCGATTCCGGGAAGTGGGCTGCGTAATCGAATCGGCCCTCGGCGATCTCGGTGACGATCAGCAGCCGTTTGTTACCGGCGTAACGGATGAGCGCCTTGGTCACCTTGGCGCCCGGGATCTTCTCCCGGCAGCGCTCGCCGCGGTACATGAAGTGGATTCGAACACTGCTGCCGTTGAGCTCTACCCCCTCCGGCAGCTTGTCCACGCCAGCGGGGAGCTTTGCCTTTGCCGCTGTCACAGCTTGCCCTCCAGCCACTCGTCGATTGCTTTGCAGCAGTAGACCACGCGGTTTGCCGGGTCCTTCCGCCAGTGCTTGCCCTCCAGCCATACGCCGGCCAGGCGGTATTTCTTCGCGGCATCGGTGCTGATTCCCCAGATGGGCTTCAGCAATTCCTGTCGCACCCACTTCCCAGGGGTCACCTGGTAGGTGATCTTCTCAGCAGCTCCCATGGTTCACCTCCGGCGGCGCGTACTGCAGTTCCCATGTAGGGTGGAAAGGCATCGTGTGCTTCATGCCGTCCAGCTGGATGTTCAGGCGGCAGTCGCGCGCGCTGCGTATGGTGCCGTACTCACTTTTCCCGCACCCGGTGTAGAGCACGCGCATTCCGCGCTTCGCTGGGACGCCGTACCACTTACGGGTGCGTTCCATGTTCCCTGCCATCACTCACCTCCCTGCGCCGGCTCGGCGATACGCTCAACCTCAACGACTCTGAACAGTCGCTGGCCGTCCTCCGGCCACCAGTTCAGTTCTGCTATTTCGCGGGAGCCCCAGAGCTTGGCTGCTCTTCCCGGATATTGAGTCACCCACCCGGTGTACCCGTTAGGCAGCTGCACAGCCTGGGCGGCGCGGTTCTTCGGAGTGGGGCGCTCCAGGCAAGACGACGTATTTGGGGGCGCTGGGAAGTGGACGCCGTAGACGTCTAGCACTTCCGATATCGACTGATGGACTTCACGAGGGATGGCCGCGTTTCTGTTCCTGGATATCGCTTTCAAAATGTGAGCCATTCCTACAGCGATCATCCGTGCTATATCGCGCTCTTCGGCGAGGAAGTTGGCGCTTTGCTCTAGCTCCGACGCTGGCCGGAGTTGGGCGCATTTGAAGGCTCGGCGAGCCAATTGGATAGCGAAGGCTGGATACTCAAACTGCTGGTTGGAATCACTTTCCAGCTCCCAGACCAGCCAGTCGTCGAAGTCCGACCATTGCCGAGCAGGCTCGTGTTGCGAAAGGGCGGCGCGGGCTGCCTCAATGGCTGCATCGGTGACCGAATTGCGGTGCGCGGGCAGGTAGCCCATCAGCGCCATGTAAGCCTGCTCCAGCGCGCTGCGCAGCGAATTCCGCTCTCCCTTCGTGCCATCTGCCTGCTCGGGGTGCTGCCGGAAAACGTTCGCGGCGATCAGCTCGACACCCAACTCGTGCAGGCACATCACGTTTCCAAGGGCTTCGGTCAGCGACTCGAGAGTGAAGGTGAGTCGCCGGTCGTTCCAGTTGCACTGGGCAGCAGTGTGCCCTCCCGCACCGCAGAGGGTGCAGGCTTGTTGTTCGGTCATGGCTCAGTCCTCTGCGGGATAGTGGCGGGTGCCGTGCTCGCCCTGCTGGGCGACTATGCCGGCCTGGATCAGTTGGCGGCCGAGCTGGATAGCTTGATCTGGGGCCAGTTCGGCGCCGAGTCGCGGGAGCCCATCGATCAACAGATATGGCTTCCCATTGACGCCGTGGCGGTGCTCGACGGTCAGTTGGATGGCTTGCATGGGGTTTCTCCCTGGAGCTGGCGCCAACGAATGGCGTCCTCGTAAAGGCTGACCAAGCGGGCAAGCTCGGCCCGTCGGTTCTTGGCACATTGGAATCGGAAGTCGCACGGCTCGACCTGATAGAGGCCGACCCGGTGGTCGTCGCCGCATTGGTTCAGGCAGTCGCAGCGCTCTCCGTCAGCCATCGCTGTCACCTTTCGGCGGCACAGGCCTGCAGCGCAGGCAGTCGCATTTCTCGGAGGGTTGGCCGGTGCCGCGGCAGAAGGTGGGCCGGGTCATTTCTTCCTCCAGGCGAACATCACCGGGCTGGGCGTCACCCACAGGTGCCGCATGTTGGCGACGTTCACGATGTCCTTGTCCGCCGGGAAGATCTCGACCGCATCCCGATCACCCAGACCGATCTCACGCTTGATCTGCATGAGCTCATCCCAGGTGATGTGGTCGACCCAACTGTCTCCGTTGTGGATGGTGCGGCAGACGCTCAGCCGGACCATGCTTCCGGGCTCGTTGAAGACCTGGACCAAGAACTTGTTGCTGCGCCATACCTGCTGGAGCCCCGGCAGGATCGCCGGCCACTCTTCGGGATGTACCGGAACCAGGCAGGGCGGGTACGCGGCGTTGGCCTTCTCCAGCGCGCGGCGCTGCTGACGAGAGGCGCTCATGCTGCGCTCCTTGCTGGTTCGGTGATCTGGCTGGCGGTGAACACCTGCATGCCCAGTTCACTGGCGACGTGGTACTCGAGGCGGGCGCCCTTGGACTTGTCCCAGCCGGGCAACAGCGCGATCGCCTCGCAGGTGATCAGCTTCTGCATGTCCAGGCGCAGGTAGTCGGCCCACTCGAAGCCGTCGATCATGCCGTGGTCGGCAGGGTTCTCGACGTGGTAGCCGAGATCGCGCAGGCGCCCGGCCTCGGCGTGGAAGGCCGGGTAGTTGAAGTCCTCGATCCCGGTCATGGGGCCGGCGAGGTAGATGCGGCCAACGCGCGGAACGGCAATCAGGCGGTCCATCTGCTGGCCGAATACCTCGCGGGCCAGCTCGACGCTGACGGGGACCAACACCAGGCCCAGGTCGAGGGCCTCGATGACGTCCTCGGGGTGGCGCCGACCGACGAATCGGCATTCGCGGGTGGCGGGGTCGAAGCCGGCCACGGCTGACTCTTCGTAGTTTCTGGGCATGACGGGTCCTTGCACCTGATGGCGCCGTTCTATTCGGTGGGGTAACGTTTAGCTCGCAGCCCTATGTCTTGTTTGGCAGGAGCAGAAACTTGGTAAAGGATTGGAAAATTTGGCTAACGTGTATCTGTTTATTCTGGGCTGGAGCAATTTGGGCACAGATTCCCATCGGTACGGATTTCTTTGTTACTCGGGATGTTCACGATTTTCTTGAGTGTGTTGCTGCGGTCGCAACAGTTGTCGCTGTAATTCTGGCATGGATAGGTGTCGACTCTTGGCGTAAACAAATTAGAGCCTCCACAGATCATGAGCTGGCCCGGAGAATGCTCATTGCAGTTCACAGTTTGGGGGAAAGTATTGTGGAGGCTTGGGTGTGGGTGTCGATAGCTAATACCGAGATTCAAGTGAAGGGCGAGAAATTAAATGTTAATGAGCTGAGGGCTATTTCTCAGGGCGTAGAGGGGCCGAGGAAAAGGCTTGGAGAGGCTCGGAATATAATTAAATCTATTTCTGTTGAATGCCGGGCTATTTGGGGGGAGAGGCAAGAGTCTGCAATTCGAGAGCTTCTCGAGCTGAGTGAGGTATGCAGTAATTATCTATCCTCGTATATGGCGATATGTTCGACCGATACCGACATGGTTGAGAGAAGTATTCGCTCCGTTGTTTTGCAAAGGATATGGGCTGAACTGGATGATAAAAAGCTATATAGCCACCCTAATGTGCTTTCGTATGTGGAGCGTTACGTGAGTTCGTATAGCGAAAGGTTGAAGGATAAGTTCCTTGATTAGTTGTAGATTGCGCGGCTCATACAGTTAGTTCTGAGAATACTCACGCAGGCTCTCTCTTTGGCGCCCTCGCAATGACTTCTCGGCCGCCGTCGGTGTTCATCGGGGTGACAATTCCGTCCACCTCCATCTGCTCGATGAGGCGCGCGGCGCGGTTGTAGCCGATCTTCAGCTTTCGCTGCACTGCCGAGATGGAGGCGCGGCGGGTCTCGGTGACGTAGCGAACGGCCTCGCCGTACAGCGCGTCATCGCGCACCGCCTCGGTGCTGCTGGCGGTGGGTGCTGACGCTGCAACGACCTTGCTCATCTGGTTCTTGAGCTGAGTGGGCACGCCATGGATCAGCAGGGTGTCGCGCGCCTGGTCAAACTCGACCTTGGAGCCGAGCAGGTGCGGGGCGAAGCTGATCGAGATGCCGTCCGCCTTCGCGGTGAAGCGGCGAAAGCTGCTGAGCGTGCGCTTGTCGGCGGGAATCTCCGGCGACAGGCCGTAGTCCTTGTTGCGGATGAAGTCGGCGAAGGCCTTCGGCGCCATGTCGTCAATCAGTTCGGACAGGGCGTCCAGCGCCATGGGCTCGCCGATCTTCGCCTGGCTGGTGGCGTAGTCGATCAGCGTGGTGGTCTTCTCGCGCGCCTCGGACTCGGGCAGGTCCTCGCTCTCCACGAAGTCGCTGAAGGCCTTGAGCAGGGTGCGCGTCTCGCTCGGCGAGTCGACACCCTCGGTGCAGCCGATGAAGTCGCGGAAGTGGTCCTGGCGCTTGCGCCCGCCCTTCGCCTTGAGGAACGACACGTACTGGCGCGACTTCGGATTGGTGCGCCACTCGGTGATGTTGATCCGCGCCGCCATGTGCAACTGGCTCAGGTCCAGGTGCCGACAGGGGACCACCTCCAGGTGCTCGTTTACCGCGACCGCCTCGGTGGTCTGCAGCACGGCCACGAACAGGTAGTCGGTCAGGCCCTGCTGGTAGTGGCTGATCAGCAGGTGGCCGCCGGTGCTCAGGTTCGACTCTTCCAGCAGCGCCTTCAGGTGCTCGGCCGCCAGCTCGCTGAACTCGCCGAAGTCCTTGGTGCCATCGAGGAACTCCGCCAGCCAGCCGCTGAAGGGGTAGGCGCCGGACTCGCCCTGGAACAAGCCCCAAGATTTCGAGGGCTTGGCGTTGTACGTCACGTTCAGGTCGTGGGCCAGGTTCTCCAGCGCCTGCGAGTCGGTCAGCGGATGGTGGGCGACGTGCAGTCGCGCAGGGTTGCCGTCCGGCTTCTTGTCGATGTGATGGATGATCGCGTTGCGAATGGGCACAGGGATACCTCCTGCCAGAGTGGCGGGGCTGCGTGAATTTGGATAATTTCGTGAGGTCCTCACGAGGAGATCGATATGGCAAGCGTGGAATGCAAACTTTGCGGCAAAGAGGCCGACCTTCGTTTAAGCCATCTAGTACCTAAGTTCATAGGGAAGTGGTTAAAAGATACTTCGGCTACTGGTTTTCTCAGAGACTCGCGGAATATCAATCGACGTTCGCAAGATATTCTCAAGGAGAAGTGGTTGTGCCACGACTGCGAGCAGTTATTTTCCGGGTGGGAAAAACCTTTTGCAGAGAAAATTTTTAAGCCGTATATGGACGACTCTGGAGCACGCCACAACTACGATGACTGGATGGCGAAGTTCTGTGCCTCAATGAGTTGGCGCAGCCTATCGTATATGTCGTGGGATAATGACGATGAACCTGTGATTAAGGCGCATAAGCAGGAGTGGTCTGATGCTGAATCAGCTCTGAGGAAATTCCTGCTTGGCGAGTCAAAGACTCTTGGGCACTACGAGCAACATGTAATTCCCGTTGAAGGGGTCACCGAGGTGAGTGGCGGTGCTTCAGCGCGCCTAGTTCGCTACCTGATGAGATCAATTCATGCTGATCTCATAGCGTCGAAGTCTACTCGGATGATTTACACGAAGATTCCTGGCTTTGTGATTCTCGGGTTTGTCACTGTTCCTTACGCGGCCAAGATGCGCTCCAGCAGAATTTCCCTCGGGAGTGGGTATATATCGCCTAGAAGATATTTTGCGGATGTGAAACTTTTTAATTATATAAATGAGAAGGCCGACGAGATTGGTCGCAGCTACGGCGATATGAGCGCGAAACAGCGGGAACTCATCGAGACTTTCATTAAAGAGAATCCAGAAAAGGCGCTTAACTCAGGCTCTTTCAAGGCCTTTCTACAAGATCATGAAATCTCGGGCGACAAGGCTTTCTCGAAGGCGGCACCCCAAGGCTGAGGCGGAGAACTGGCGGCCATTTAGGCCGCCATCTCTGCCTTCCTTCGCAGTTTCCAAGGATCGTTCGCCCGTGCGATTGCCGCCATGGTGCCGGGGCTGACGCTGTTGCCGCACATGTGGACCTGCTCCGACAGGTTGAACTCCCGCCCGTCGTGGCCTCGGTCGATGATGTAGCTGTCCGGGAAGCCCTGCGCGCGGTACAGCTCGCGCGGCTTGAGCATGCGAAGTCGGATATCCACGATCACGTAGGGGCTGCCGCTGATCCATACCGTCACCAGGGCAAGCCGGTCCTTGGTGGTCACGGTGCTGACCGGCTCGTCCAGGGGGCGGATGTTCTCGCCCATGCCGTGGTACTTCATCAGGAAGGCCGCAACCCAGACCGCGCCGTCCAACTGCTCGGGCGTCAGGCTGGCGCCGACCATCTCGGCGCTGACCACACCGTGATGCTGGCCGCCGGCGCTGATGGTCTGCAACGGTTCGTCAGCTCCGCGTGCGTCGCAGTTCCCCCGGAGGTGCAGTAGGTGGGCGGCTACGAGCCCGTGGTGGTCGTTTCCGGTTTGGGTGCCAAGCGGAGCGTCCATCGGCCCGCCGTGCGAACCCTTGCGCAGTGTCACCAGGTGGGCGGTGGCCAGTTGCTGCTGACTGCCCTTGTTGGTGATGGTGCTCATTGGGGTTTCCATGGCGCGGCTGTGCGTGACGTTGTAGCCGCCGTTCGCCTGCACCATGAAGGCCGAAGCGATCGCGCGGTGGTTCTCGGTTACGACCGTGCCCAGCGGCTGGTCGACCGGTACCGGCTTGGCGCCGTAGCTCGGGCCGCCGGCGCCGACCAGAACAGCGGACGCCACGCCCAGCGCATGGGCGGCTCCTGCTGGTCGAGCACATTCGCCGCCGCTGGTGATAGTCGGCATCGGCTGATCCACCGGCGCGCCGGTGGCGTCGAAGCGGAACTTCACCAGGTGCGGAACCGCCAGTGCGAACGAGCCGCCTTTCGGCCAGGCCGTGACGGTGTTCAGCGGTTTATCCACAGGATGGATCGCCTCGCGCGACCAGTTGGCGATCGGCACGATGAAGGGCTTGGCGCGCTGCAGCACCTCCTTCTCGATGCCCTTGGCGATGCGGCGCATGGTGGCTTCCGCCAGTGGACGCTTCCGGCCTCGGATAGAATTGCCCAGGTCGCTCCAGTCGATGCATTCGGCGGCGGTGCGGTAGGCCTTCATACCCTTCGCGGGTTTCGCAGCATGGGTCTTCTCCGGTGCCACGGCTTCGAAGTCGTCGGCAGTGGCCACCATGTACAGGCGCTGGCGGCTGGTCGGGTCGCCAAAGTCGCAATTGCGCTCGACCCAGTGCTCGACCTGGTAGCCCAGGCCGATCAGCATCTGGCGGAAGTGCTCCCAGCTGCGGCCCTTTGGCTGGCCGTGACGCAGGAACTTGGTACGGCGTTTGCGGCGGCGCGCGGCGCTGCCGGTGATGGCGCCGGAATCAGGCACCAGGAACTGCTCTCCGCGCGGCACCTGCTCGCCAGGCGCGGCTACCGTGCCGTCAAGCTTCACCACCCGGCCGGTCTCCTTGTCTCGCTTCGCCACCAGCGGACCCCACTGCAGGATCTGCTTCACGTTCTCCAGGCTGATCACCCAAGGGCCCTTGCTGGCGCGCCGCAGCTTGCCGGCCCACTTGATCACCACCCAGGACAGGTCGCGAATTTCCTTCTTGCGCGGTTGGCCGCCGGCCGCCTGGCTGTGGTGGCGGCAGTCCGGCGAGGCGTGCAGCCAGGCCACGGTCTTGCCGCCAGTGCTCTCCAGCGGGTCAACGCCCCAGACGTCGGTCTGGTAGTGCGCCGCGTGCGGGTGGTTGGCCATGTGCATGCTGATGGCCGCCGGGTTGTGGTTGATCGCCAGGGCGACCTGGCGGCCCAGGCCAATCTCCAGCCCGGTGCTGGCGCCGCCGCCACCGGCGAACAGGTCAACGATGATGGCGTCGTCGGATTCGTCCAGGGCCAGGCCGAACTGGGTTTTGAAGTCGAGCGGAGAGGGCTTCTTCAGCGAGCTCATGGTTTCTCCAGGTAGAGCGCCGCCGCGCCGCGAGTGCAGCGGAAGGCAGCTATGTTTAATTGCTGGTGTGATCCGAAAACCGCAGGAGGGTGTGGAAATGCTCCGTAACCGATCGAGCGAAGAAGTGCGGGTGACGATGGTGGAGATGGCTTTTCAGCACGAGGCACAAGCTGTGGTGCTGGAACGTGCTGTTCTCGAGCTGCCGCCGGGCCTGAGCGGCGAAGTGGCGGGGGTTGTCGAGCTCCTCCGTAGCCAAGCCGCCACGCTCAGAGCATTGGCCGAGCGAGTCCAAGACGGCGGTATAGCGGTGCTGCAATGAATGGCGTTGAAAAGCAACTGCTGGCAGCCCTCCGTACCACGTCGTTCAACAATGCTGCGGTGGCCGATCGCCTTTCTTACTACGCCAGGCAGGTTCCTGAGTTGGCACGCGAGCTACGGGCAATGGCGAGTCAACTGGAGAAGGACGCTGACACCCTGGAGGTCTTCGTGCAGGAGATCCACGAGGGGCGTATTGTCCGATCACCGTGATCTAGGCAAAGGGGAAAGGAGGTGCAGGGATGAGGTGCTTCCTGTGCAAAGGTCCAGTGAAGACCAGGTGGTTTCGTCAAGGCGGTCGAATCGTCGAGTGCCCTCAATGCGGGCCATACCGAATCAGGGGCAATGTGCTCGCCGCCCAGGCAACCCACTGCCTCCAGTTCGATCTCCCTGAGACCATGGCCTTCCTAGATGCCGAGCGCCATTGCGGGACGGCGTCGCCAGAGATAACACTGGAGACCGTCCACTGGCTGGAAGAGCCGGCCTCATGTCTTCCTTATCGTGTAGCCCGTCGACCACGCTGAAGAAGCAGCCGGGCCCAAATCAGGGCCTCAGTCGGCACTGCGTCATGCGTCCGTGCGATCCATCCGTTCTGCCTCTCTGCGACCAAGTCTGTCGAGCTTGCGCGCCACGAAATCTGATGGCGTGAAATCGTGGCGCGGGATGGCGAGGAGGGGAGCGGAGCCCTCAGGGCCCAGGTCATGGGCATGCATGATCAGCAGCTGGATCGCCTCGGCCCGCTCCTCGATGCCGTGCCAGCGCATGAGGTTCTCCAGCATGGCGCGGGTGCCGCGGCGTACCCGGTGGCGCAGCTCCGTCTCGTCCAGGCGCTGGCGCTTCGCAGCGGCTGCCGCAGAGCGTTCTTGCTGAGACTTGGCCATCAGCTGGACCTCCCGAGCGGGATGCCGAACTGCTTGGCGACGCTCCTGATCATGCTGTGGCTGACACCGAACAACGCCGCGCAGGCGATGCAGCCCATGCTGGCGCGAGGACGCAGTCGATTGGCCAACTCCTCGCGCCGGCGGTAGGCGCGCTCTGCATAGGCCCGGTTCTTTTTGACGACGGTGCCGCGACTACTGATCAGGACAAGCTCATCAGCTCCTCGGCTCTTGATCGGCGCCGGTGTCACCGACTCAGGCTCGGTCCGGGATGGGCGGGGCTTCGGGTGGAAGCCACCGAGCTGGTCGATCTCGCCGCCGGCATCCAGGAAGGCCGCCACGGCTTCAGCCAGGTCCGCGCGCGCATTGTTCCGCGCTGCGACCGTTGGCAGGTTGAGGGTGGTTGCGTGTTCCATCAGCCTTCCGCTCCGATGTCATCGCGCTTGCGGACGCTCAGGAACTTGGCGTAGGCCAGCGCTTCCCCGTAGGAGTGGCGGAACGCAGCGACCTTCTCGGTAGCCGTGTCGACGATGTGCCAGAAGCCGCGACCACTCGGGCACACCTGGTATGCCGGCTTCTCCACCTCGATGGTGCGCCGCTCCTGAAAGGCAGCGCGCGCGGCGGCGGACTGGATCAGCAGCTGGGCCAGCGCCGGGTGAGTGTTCAGCTGTTGCATGGAGCGGCCCTCCAGGTCAGTCCCGATAAGCGTCCGGGTAGTAGATGTCGTCGACGTCGATCTCTTCGAAGTCGATCTTCGTACCGCCGGTGTAGATGTTGAGGGCGAGGGCGTCCGCACCGTAGTGGCTGCCGAGGAAGATCATCTTCTTGGGATCATCTTTCTCGTCGACCCTGAGCGAGTAGCACTCGCCGTCCTCGGTAAACGCCATGTGGATTGCGCAGCTGTATTGGCTGTAACGACCTGCGTCCTCTTTCGGATCGGCGTAGAGGTGCCAGTAGCCGCGCTCGTTCTTCTCGATGATGAAAGTGGGGCGCTCGCTGCCTTCGCGGCTGTAGCAATTGAAGAAGTGGCGGGTCAGCTGCTCGACCAACTCGCTCAGCTTCATCCTGGTCGGCAGTGGCTTGAGCAACTGCTCCATCCGTTCGGTGATGGTTTGCTTCAGGACGTGATCCTGATGCTCCGACAGGGCGAACCTGAAGGTCTTCAGAACAAGGTCGCCGTATCGCCCGAGGTCACCAAGGTCGGTAGGCATCACCGCCGCCATGCTTTCTTTGCAGAGTTCGATGAAGGGGCTGCGATAGCCGAAGTTGTCATCGATAGCGCTCTTCACTGCCTTCTCGACGTTGGCCTGGATGATCGGCTGCAGCTTCTCGGGGGCCAGGGCTGCGGCTACGGCGTCGGCCACCAGGCCCTCGATGTTGATGTCGATGTTCATGGTGCTTCCTCGGTTGGGGTGGCTTCCTTTGGGCAGCACTCCAGCGCGCGGCTATACGCCGGTGGGCGCCGCGGAGGAGTGCTCTCGAAAGGGATCAGGTAAGGGAAGGAGGAAAGCCCAGTTAGGGCCTGGGCTTTCCGTGCTCACGTCCGCCTTATGTCGGTGAGCGTTTCGCGGCTCGCCCGGCTTGTTGCCGAACTACCAGGGCTGTCGGTTACATGGCTGCATCCTCCGCAGAGTTACCCGCGAGGATTGGCACGGGCGCCCTGGCTCAAGATGGGAAGTGATGCTTGCCGGCATCCCGCTGCCGCCTCGGTGAAGCGGCAGAAGTGTTGCTCAGCAATCGCCCCAGTTGAGCTGCTTGATGTAGTCGCCGCCTTCGCAACGTACTGCTGCTGCGTTGATCAGCTTGGGGGTTTCCAGCAGTTTCTGTGCGGCAGCAAGTCCAGCCTCGGCTCTGGCGGCAGCCACCTTGGCGTGGCCGACCTGGAAAGCTTTGCGGCGACGGTAGGAGTCCATGGCCTCTGCCATATCTGGATAGCAGAAGCGCTTCCTTGAGGCCTTGGCCACTCGCTTGGTCTGGCGCTTCACCCATTCGGGCGACATCAGCGCCGCCCGGCGGGCGTCGTGGTCGCGCATGACGAAGTAGCAGTGCTCGGTCTCTCTGGTGACGACGTAGGTGATGCAGATGATCTCCACGCCGTCCGGATCGATGGTGTCGATGAACCGGTAGTGATCCGGTCCGATCATGTTTCGGCTCATGTTCATTACTCGGTTGGTGACATCCCAAAGCGCCCTCTGGGGAAGGCGCTTCAGTGATGCATTGGTGTTGCTTCCGCGTTCGCCTACTGGGCTTCTACAACCCGCGGGTGTTTCGTCATTGCTGTCGGGGTGACCGTGTCGCCGGCATGCCGCGCGCCGCAGTCCTGAGCACCGTTACCCGCCACCTGTGCCTGGGCGATGATTTCTTTCCATACGTTTTCTGGTTCAGCCGCTGGTGGCCTGGGCAATACGGCGTACTTAGGTGGGATTCGCCCACGCCAGGTACGTCAATGCTTGGCTTGGCCAGCGGCCTTTTGCGTGCGTTGTTAAAGAGCGGTCGGCTCGGTGGCCTGATGCCGTGATACGTTGGCGTTGGATAAACAATACGAACACGTATTGATTGTGTCAATACGCGTTCGTATCGAATTTCCAAGGCGTCAGATAGTCGGAAACCCGTTGAAGGACGATTCGTTTCTGAATACTGTATGTGCGTACAGTGATGGCAAGGAGCTATGGAAATGACGAAGCAAGCGGTCTCGGCATCCAAGGGAAGCGGAATCCACGCGCTGGACCGGCTGCGCCTGCGGATCTCAGCGATGGTGGGAAGCCCGAAGGCTCAAGCGGATAGGCGCGCGGTGGTCTGGCGGCTGGACAGCGACACGGACGAAGCGTGGAGCCAGGTGATGGAGGAGTTGGCGGAGACGGATGGGCTGACCGTGACCAAGCTCGAGGACGGGACTGCCGTTCTGGAGTGGCAGCCGAGCGAGGAGGAGGGGGAGGGTGCCCAGGGAGAAGGGGAGGAACTACCGGCCGACTTCAGGGTGCAGTACCTGCACGATCAGCCGGCACCTTTTTGATTAGTGAAGATCGGATTCGGAAGGGCTGGATAAGACTCGAACAGATAGGCTTTGAAGCGCCTGCGACAGCTCATCCAATTGCTGCAGCAGCCCCTTTGCCTTATCTGCTGTAGCAGTGGCGGCCTGAAGGTCGGTGGAACGCAGCAGGGTCGATAGCTCCGCGCTAACTGCGTCAATCTTCTCGATTGTCGAGGTGACGAGATTTTCTAGGTCCATGAGCTTATGACGAAGCAGAACGAGTAAAGAAGGCAGGCAAAAAAATGGCTGCCAGACGCAAGAGGGCGGCGTGGCAGCCGGGAGCATTGTCTCGGTCAGAAGACATATTTAGTTTGGCTGAGACTGCAGCTTTCGCCAGTACAGGTAAAGAAAAACCGCCGCGGCCATGGAGTAACCGGGCGGTCAAAGGGGGATGTGTCTGGCTCAAGAGACACAATTTGAGCATAGCTGTGTCGCAGCCAATGCCCACAAAAAGAAATGCCCTGCCGAAGCAGGGCCTGCCACTGGCGTCCTTCGCGGGGATACCGTTGACGCTAGTACTATAGACCCAAAATGAAAAAGGCCGCACCCCATCGATACGGCCTTTTTGCCATGTGGCCGCTGCTCTTCCAAGCCACACAGCAATGAAAAATTTACCAAAAACGGATTCAGTTTCAAGCCCTCTCAGGCGCCTGAAGCAATCTCCCCTGCAGCCCACTTCTGCTCGAATTCGCGCCTGGCCCGCCGCTTGTGATTCTGGCACTCGACCATCTGCTCGTCGGTCCTCCAGTTATCGCACCCACGGGGAGCTTGGTTGTGACCACCCTATTCAAAGGGGACGCACGGCTGCGTATGTATAATCCGCGCCCCCATCTAGGACGCGACGATGAATAGTGTGAGCCGCAGGATTGATCAATTGCGTCGGAGAATCCCCGGCTTTGAGTGTAAGCCTGGCTGCCACGACTGCTGCGGGCCGGTCACTGCGTCTTCGGTAGAGTTGGCCCGGCTGCCAGCCAAGAGCGAGGCCGAACATGATGCGGCCCTGGCTGAGTGGAACTGTGTCCACCTTGGTCCGAATGGATGCGAGGCCTACGAGCAGCGGCCGCTCATCTGCCGATTGTTCGGCACAACGCCCAAGATGCCTTGCCCGGAGGGAAGGGGGCCTGAAGTCCCTACTGATGAATCAGTGGTCCACCAGGTCAATCAGCTGATTGCCAGCACCCGGCAGGTTCTGGTTTAGAAGGCTGGAAACGAAAAGCCCCGCGGTGCGGGGCTTAGTTCATCCGATGCCGGATCTTCTGATGAATGATCTGAGCGTCTCGTATGCTCGGTACCACATCATTTGCTGCATTCATCAGACGATGTCGGTCGGGTGATGGCAGGATGTCGATATCTGCGCACACCGCCATAGAATCGAATTTCACGTCATGCTGCTGCAGGTACTGAATCACAATCGTGGCCAGTCGCGCCTTGTCCTTGTTGTTTACGCCAAACAAGAACAGGGGGCGTCCGCCAGTACGAATGCAGTAGTCGATGGGGTAGTTCTCTGATCCAGGAAGATTCGGGATCAAATAGTTTTCTTCCAGATCATCTGACTTTACTACCTCCCGGAGCACCCGCCGGAGGTCGTCATAGAACGTCGACTCGACACGTGACCTAGTCCAGAGCGCTATGTCTTCTATCCTGGATAGGCCCTGCGCCAGGGAGAAGAGTCCCCGACTCAGTTTGTCTGCAGGGACGGTCAGCGATAATTCGCCGTCGTCGTCCTCGAGTCCGGCCTCAGTCAAGATGGTTTCATAAAGCCTCGCCCGAGGCCCGGTGAAAAGCTTTGCGAGATCGTTCTCATAGCTCAGGCGCATCATGGTGTTGCCGAGGTCAGATATCTTCCAGCCTGCCGGCACCTGCTCCAAATAGGCTGTGAAGGTATCTCCGTCACGTCCTGCCATTGGCAGGGAAACAGTGACCAGGTCGCCACGCACCCGCACGACTACCTCGCTACACAGCGCTTTGCAAAGCGTCTTCTGCAAGGTCTCTACGGCTACCATAGCGAAATCTGTTCTCCTGATACCGCACTGCCTTTAGGCGCATCGAGGCCGGAGATGTTGCAGTCCTCGAGGATGCAGACCAACGCGCCTTCATAGGTAGTATACCGGTCTGTTGTCTCCGCGTACTTTTCAGCCTTGTCGCCTAGAGCGATGTATCGTTCCGATGCCCGATGAATGTGGCATTTGAAATGGATCGGCTCGTCATCCTCAAGCGAGTTGCAGTGGATGTGGTTGCTTCCGTTATAGCGGCAGAGCGTGACGGACTGATCTGGGCCGTCGGCGACATAGATAAGACCACAAGAATAGCTTTCGGGGTCCTTGGGATTTTGCCGCAGGTAGAGCTTGAACTCGCGCTCTCCCTCCAACTCCTGAAGCTCGTAAGTAACCTGAAGAGAGCTCCTCTGCAGCCTCATCTTCAAGTTGGGATTGATGACGAGCTTGGGCAGTTTTATCAGCAGATCGATTTGTTCATCGGTGAGCGTCATTGTTCATCCCTGATTAAATGAGGCCTCACAGCCCCATGATCCTTATTCGTTTGCACCGAAGATCGCATTTAGCACAACCAGTTCAACAACCGCCAAGGCCACGCATAGAGCCACGAATCCAGGGCTAAACACCCGGTTTGACCTGCGGTCCGGCGAAGACCAGTTGAAGAGAGCGGAACAGAGGTCGCCGAGGATTTCGGGCAGACTCATCAAGGGGGCTCCTTTGCCTCGTCCTGAGGCATGCCGCTTCTGGTTACACCAGGTGCGCGTTCCAGACCAGCAGCACACGCGCATGGATGTAGGTCTCATCCATCCGGATGGCCCTATCCTTGTGCTGCTTGTTGTCCGAGATCATCTCGAAGTGCTCGGCATCCTGGACCTGCAGGCGCTTGATGTAGAGGTGGCCCTGCCAGGTGAAGATGAAGATCCCGTCGCCGTCGAACTCGCGGATGTTGATGTTCACGATCATCGGATCGGCGTGCTTGATGGTCGGCGCCATCGAGTGGCCCCAGCCGTACACCATCTTCAGGTGGTTCGGATCGTCGTAGGTGACGCCGAGCTTGCGCAGCTGTTCCTGGCTGACCTTAACGTCGCGCAGCATCTCGGGGTAGTCGGCGGGCACCTGGCCATTGCCCATGGCGCCGCGAATGTCGTAGTGCGCGATGCTGATCTCGTCGCCCACCGGGCCAGGCCGGGAGAAGTCGGCGACGATCACGTTCGAGCCGGCGGCTGCCTGCACATCTTCGGCGGCCGCCTGCAGAATCTGCTGGCGAGCAGCGGCGCCGAGGCCTTTGCCGTGCTTCTCCAGCATCTCCATAACCTTGGCTGCAGAGCTCGTCGCTGCAGTGTCTGTGCGGCTACCAAGTGGCGCGGTCCCGATCCCAGTCCATAGCCACTCGACAGAGCAGCCGAATGCCTTGGCAATGGCCTCGATGTTGTCGCGTCTGGGGCTCTTCGACTCACCCTTGATGATGCGGTGCACGGTGGGCTGATTGATGCCAGCACGGCGGGCGAGTTCTCCCTCGCTCCACTCGAGCTTCTGCATCTCGGCTTCAATCCGTTCGCCAATATTCATGGTTTCGCCAATAGAAAAACGTATTGCCCGAGTGTATTGCTCGGAGCGATACGTGTGCGTATTATCTCTAATACGAAAGTGCATTGGAGGTCTCCATGACCGTCAAGGAAATGATCGCCGCGCTGGTCGAGCAGGGGCTTTCTCAGAAAGCCATTGCCGACCTCGCGGGCACTACCCAGCCCACCATCCACAGGGCATCCAGGGGCGCGGGAGTCCGGTACGAGACCGGGAAGGAAATCGAGCGGCTCTATCGCGAACGTGTCGCCTCTGCCGCGTGATCAACGGGCAGAGCTGACTCGAAGGCCGGCATCACCGGGCCACCCCAGTCGGTACTGATGATTTCGACACGAGCCAGATCGGCCTGCCGCTGCAAGTGCCCCTGAACCGTTTCAAGGAGCACCGGCGGAAGCGAAGCAAAAAGCGCATTGAGTTGAGCCTGAATGGCCAGCACTTGGCCCTGCAGGTGATGGATAGAAGATGGCTGGCGCATGGGGCGATTCCCTCGCTGGCTCACCAACAAGGTGGCCTCTTTCGATGGGGCCAGAGTAGGACCAGGAGCGCAACGTGAACATGTCCAATCGCCGACACACTCTTACCCGCGATCAAGTGCTGCTGGCCTACGCCAACGACCAGGTGTCGCGCACCAGCCTGAAGACCGAGTACTTCGCCCAGGCGCTGAGCCGCGCTCTCCACGGCAAATGCCCGGACAAGGCGGAAGAGAAGGAAGTCCCGGACTTCGAGTCCGAACTGCTCAAGGCAGACACCACTGAATTCCTGAAGGCCGGCGGCCGCTGGCTGAAGCGTGTTCAGCGCTGGCTGGACGGCTCGACCGAGCTTCCGGCCTGGGTTGAGGAGGCGTGGGTTACCGCTCTCGAACCCGAGTGGCGCGACCGCTGCACCAACGAGCTGGCGGCGCGCTACGACCTGGTGGGCGCGCGGATGCCGCAGGTGGAGTTCTGCCCCGTGAGCGCCTTTGGGCGGTTGGTTCTCCACCTCGGCGGAGCAGTTGAGGCCTGCAGCGCGGTGCTGGCTGACGGCGTTATCGACGAGAACGACCGGAAGGACCTGCCCGGCGCGATGCATCACCTGCGCGCCGTCATGGCTCGCAGCAGCGAGTTGCTTTCGAAGATGGAAGGAGAGGCCCAGGCACTGGGCTTGGAAGTGCACCCGGCCGGACAGCCGGTGCACTGAAAAAACAAACCCCGGCGAAGTGTGGGGACACGGGCCGGGGTTCAGATCAACGGGAGGTAGTATGCAACTCCAAAGCAATGTCGACAACACTGCGCCACGTTTTCCGGTTCTGCAAAACGTGGCGCGCGCAACCATGAGCACGCTGGAAATCTCGCAGCTCACGGCCAAGGCGCACAAGAACATCATCCGCGACGTCCGCAAGATGATCGCCGTGCTGACTGCTGATGGCTCAGATTTGAGCCATGTACGTGAGGAGCGCGACAGCCGCGGCTACACCACCGCTTACCACCTGGACCGCGAACTGACGGAGACGCTGATCACCGGCTACGACGTCGCGTTGCGGCATAGGGTGATCCGCCGGCTGCACGAGTTGGAAGGCCAGGTTATCGGTCGTATTGCCATCCCGAGCACGCTGCCCGAGGCGCTGCGCCTTGCCGCTGAACTGGCGGAGCAGGTGGCCGAGCAGGCGCCAAAGCTTGCGGCCTATGAGCTGCTGCAGGGGGCGGGCGGAACGCTGAACCTCACCGAGGCTGCGGCTCACCTCGGCATCGAGCGTTATCGAGTGATCCGCTGGTTGTCCGAAAATCGCTGGATGTATCGTCCAGCGAACAGCAAGCGCTGGCTCGCATACCGGAGGCGCATCCAGCAGGGCGTTGTGGTCAACAAGGTATCGGTCATCGGTACCACCGATGAAGGGGATTCCCGCTGTGCCTCGCAGTTCCGCATCACTGCCAAGGGGATGACCATCCTGGCGACCAAGGTGACGGAGGGTGAGCTGTGAAACGCCCTGCATTCCAATTCTACCCGGCCGACTGGCGCAACAACGCCAAGCTTCGCCGTTGCTCCTGGGAGGCCCGCGGCGTCTGGCTGGAAGTCATGGGGTTGATGCACGACAGCGACAGCTACGGCGTCTTGCACTGGTCCCTGAAGGAGATCGCCCAGGCGCTCGGCGCCCCGATCAAAGCCCTGAAAGAACTGGTCGAAAAAGGTGTGATGTATGGCGTCGAGAAAGGGGCTTGCGAGCCCTTGATCTACACGCCCATCAGCGGACGCCGTGCCGGCCCTTCGGTGGAACTGCTCGCGGTGCAGGAGGGGCCGATCTGGTACTCGCCCCGCATGGTACGCGATGAGTACGTGCGCAATCACAAGGGCAACTCCTCCCGCTTTGGTGCCAACACTGAGGATGCACCTCCGCCCCCACCAAAGGGGGGCATTGGTGAAGGGCAGGGTGAAGCACCAGACCCAGCACCCAGCGCCCCGCAAGGTGACGGCTCTACAGCTTCTCCTTCTTTTTCATCTTCTACTTCGGTAGCTAACGCTACCTCCGTAGACGCGCGGCGCCGCTTCGAGATGTTCGAGGGCTGGGAGCCGGACGAGGTCAACCTGAAGACCCATCTGCGCCTGATGGCCATCGCTGCCAGCGACATCACCCCGCAGCTGCTCGCTGAGTTCGTGAGCTACTGGCTGACCCGCAGCTACGCCGACACCCATCCCGGCTGGTGCCGGGCGTTGGTGAAGCGCGCCGCCGACCTGAAAACCAAATCTGCTGGAGCTACCGCCCATGGCACTGCGCCCCGTCAAAGCCGTCCTGCCGGCGGCATCTCGCTTGCTGACAACGTCCAGAATGACGACTGGGCAGACGGACTCGACCCCCTGTGATGAAGACCAGTTCAAGGCCCTGCTGAAGGCCCGCGTGACGATGGTGTTCGCCGCCTTCCAGGTGCAGTTTCCCGATCAGTTCAGCTGGAACTACCCGGCGAGCGATGAGGCCAAGTTGAAGGCCGGCAAGCGGTCTTGGTTCCGCAACGAGCTCGGCGCGCTTCCGCAGGGGCTGTTCGACCTGGGACTCCGCCGCATGGGATTGGCCTGCAAGAAAATCCCGTCGCTGGCGGCATTCCTCGAGCTGTGCCGGCCGACGCCAGACGACCTGGGCATGCCTACCGTCGAGGCGGCCTACAACGAGGCCGTGCGCCATGCGAAGAACCCGCAGCACCGCTGGCGTCATCCGGCCGTGCACCTGGCGGCGGCAGCTACTGGCATGCACGACCTGCACTGTGCGGAGGGCTGGGCCATCGAACGCATTCGGAAATCGTTCGAATACCACTACTCGGTCCTGGTGCGGCAGGTGGGTTGCGGCGAGCCGCTGGCCATGCCGATGCAGGCCATTGCCCACGACAGCCAACGCTCCTTCGCCGAGGTGCAGCAGGAGCACTCCGAACAAGAGGCCCAGCGCCTGGTTGAGCACTACGGCCTGTCAGGCAGCGGTCTGGCGGCGCGCGATCTGCTGTTGGCAAAACTCCGAATCTCCCGAGGTGAAAAATGACTGACTTTCCCCGGCCGATGTGGATGGCCAAGCAAAGCCCTGCTGGCACCGCTATCCGGAACTGCTGGCAGCACCTCTCGGGCTACACCGCCTCGCTGACCGGCCGCCCTGGCCCGCTCCGATATGCGGTAACGCGGCCCGGAGACCGCGACCCTTTCGCTTACCTCGGCACGCCAGAAGAGATCGAACTGGTTATCGGCGTCGACCGCACTTTCAACTCGAAGCCTCTGACCGCAGAAGACTTCAAGAAGCTGGAGCTTCAGCCATGACTCCCGCCAAGCAGGAGGCCCTGATGCAGGGGCAGACCGGAATCGCCAAGAAGGTCTTCGAGTGCGTCCCGATCGCCGAGGCCTGGAGTTCGTTCCAGGTGATGACCCAGCTGCGCAACCTCACCGGCAGTACCCCGGACACCCGAATCGTTTCCGGATGCCTCACGTCGCTGGCGGATGCCGGCCTGATCAAAAAGACCGGCCGCGACGCCTACCAGCGCCTCCCGGTCGAGCAGAAGCAGAAGCCCAAGGAACAGAAGATGATCGTCCCAGCCGCCAAGCCCGCGCCGCAAGTTGAAGCCAAACCCTCCGCGTCGCCGCTGGACCTCATTGGCGAGCTGGCGAGCGACATCGCTGCCGCAGGGGAGAGCTTGAAGCGACTGGCGAAGCGCGCCGAGGAGGTCGCGCTGATGGTCGAGCAGGACCGCGAGGCCAACGCCAGTGCGATGGAAGGCTACCGCCGGCTGAAGGCGGTGCTGAAAGACCTGCAGGGAGACGGCGTGTGATGAAGCCCCTGAAGAGCAAGGCCCTGGGCGCTGCCCCGCGCCCGCTGCGCCGCAAGCCCATCGACTGGGAGGGGAAGGAGCAGGCCATGTTGATGGGCATCCTGAAGGTGAAGCATCCGGAGGCCTACCGCCTGATCTATCACATCCCCAATGGTGGCCACCGGCATCCGGTGGTGGCTGCCAAACTGACCGGCCAGGGCGTGAAACCTGGCGTCAGCGATCTCAACCTGCCGATTGCGCGCGGCGGCTGGTTCGGCCTGTTCATTGAGTTCAAGGCTACGCCGCCTCACGACTCGGCCGTGACCGAAGCGCAGACCGCGTTCCTGCTGCGGGTCGAGCAGCAGGGCTACTACGCAACCGTGTGCCGCGGCGTGGACGACGCTCTCCGCGTGATCGAGGACTACCTGCGGCAGCCGCGTACCGAAGTGGTGCGCGCATGACGACCATCGCGTCCATCGCCTTCACCGACGCCGAGATCCGCCGGCAGGCCGCCGGTACCGCGCGTGACCTGAAGGACCCTCGCCATCAGGGGCTGCGCCTGCGCTTCGGCTCGCAGCGCTCACGCGGTAGCTGGTTCCTGATCGTGCGTCGGGTCTGGCACAAGGTCGGCACGTTCCCCGAGATGAGCGCCAAGGACGTCCTGGCCGCGCTGCCGGAGCACCGCCAGCGCCTGTCGAAGAACCCCGAGGCCGTGATCGGCCAGGCTGGCTGGGTTCGCGTCGAGCAGGTGCTGGTGTGGCACCGGGACCGAGTGATGCGCGATCGAGCTCTGTCGGAGAAGCGCAAGACGCAGGTTCGCTCGGCCATCGACTGCCACCTGGTGCCGCGCCTGGGAGGGCTGCTGATCACTCAACTGAACCGGGCGCAGATCGACGAGCGCCTGATGTGGCCCCTGCAGCAGGAGTTCAGCCTGGGCTACGTCCGCCTCATTCTGCGGGTGCTGATGATGGGCTTCGCCAACGCCCTGCGCCTGCACATGCTCGACAGCAACCCCATGGCGGCGATCAAGTTCGGTGACTTCGTCCAGGCGAAGATCAAGCCCAAGGCGGCGCACCTGCACGGTATGCACGCCGAGCCGCTGCTGGCCGCACTGGCTGATCGGTTCGAGGAAGCGCCGGCCGAAGGAATGCTGGCCCTGATGATGCTCGCCCATGGCAGCCGCATCGGTGAGACCCGGCAGGCCCGGTGGCGCGACATCAGCCTGGCCGAGCGCGTCTGGCTGATCCCGGCCGCCAACACCAAGACCCGTGTTCAGCATGAGCTGCCGCTGACCGGGCAGGTGTGCGCACTGCTGCAGCGGTATCGAGAACAGCAGGTGGCGGCCGGCGGCGAGCAGCTCTACCTGTTCCCTGGCACCGGCAGCAAGCCCATGGGCGAGAAGCAGGCCAGCGCGGTGTTCGCCAAGCTGGGGGCCGGCGAGTGGACCAGCCACGACCTGCGCAAGTTGGCGCGCACCACCTGGGCCGACCTGGGCGTCGACTACCTGATCGGCGAGCTGCTGCTGAACCACTCCATGGGCTACTCCGCCAAGACCTACATCCACACCACCGCCGAGGAGCTGAAGCGGGAGGCGTTGGAGAAGTGGCACGGCTGGTTAGACGCCCGTGGCTTCGACCGGATTCACCGTCAGATATGTGCAGGATCGGCGGTTATCGAAAACGGAGCAGACGCTAGCAGCGGCGCGCCTCTCCGGGCTTCTCGGGAATTTTCACAGGAGAGGCTGAACGTAGTCGGCGGGGAGGGCGCGGAGTGAGCTCGAAGCAACGTCGGCCGGACATGACGGCGCGCATCAGGCCCCTCCCGGAGTGCACCGGGTGTGCTGGATCAGGGGTGGAGCAGGGGCTGCTCGGGAAGGTCGTCTGCCGCGTCTGTTACGGCGCCGGTATGACCGCCACAACGGGTGACCCGTTACCAGTTGAAGAGGCGCTACTGCAACTGCGCCTACGGCTGAGCCAGGCGCGCGAACAGCTTGGGCGCGGGGTGATGAGCCGCGAGCAGGCCAGCGAGTACTACATCGAGAACGATCGCGGCCCAGGCCGCTCGACTTACGCCGGGGATTGAGGGGGAGTACATGATCTATTCGGGAGCACGGAGCGCCGTCGTGGCGGTGATGGCGGCGGAGTGCATCGATAACACAGCGAAGCAGGCCTGGCAGCGGCTCTACTCGGCGACGGAGATTGTCTCCAAGGGCTCGGGGGTGAGTGCGGAGGATCGGATGGAGGCGGATTGCTGGGTGCATGCCCGCCTGCATTCGGAGCTGAAGCCGCGGTACTGGAACGTCCTGATGGCTCGCTACAGCACCCATGGTGCCCGCAAGGTGCTGGCCATCAGCGCCATCGCGCCGCTGGTGGCCTCGCACGCCCCCCAGTTGTTCATCTACAAGGCCGTGACCGCCTGGGCAATCCCGCCACTGCCGGGCGCCAAGGTGGAGCGTCGGGTGCACGATGCGGGGGTGTCCAGCCGCAGCGCCAAGGAGGCGGCGGTGAATCGAGCCATGAGCGACTTCATTCGGGGGAAGGTGGAAGGGGAGGATGAGGCCGAGTACGTCGCGCCGCAGCGTGATGAGTACGTGGTGGCGGCGCCGGGGATGATCCTGCTGCCGGACAGCTTCTACAACATGAACACCTGGGACCCGGACGCGAACCACGAGCGTACCCGCCGCCGGTGGCGGAAGGGCATCTACGACAAGCTGGACGAGATGGCCAATGAGGCGCTGGTGGCCGCTGAGGCGGTCCTGCGAGCAGAGGGGCTGCTGATCCCGATCGCCGCTTGACTCTCGTGTCCGCGTGTCCGAATATATTCCCATCCTGCCGTCCTTGCGCGTTGCGATGATTGCAGGCAAAAACCCGGCCGTCATGCCGGGTTTTTTGTTGCTCGTTTCCATGCTGGCACTATGATGGGCTCACACATCCAGGGAGTTCAGGCAGTGTCCAAGTACGAAGAAATCCAGCAGTCTTTTGCACTCTTTCAGAAGGCTCGTTTCGAATACAGAAGGGATCTCGAGAACAGCGTGGTGCGGATTCGTCACGCACTTGAAGCCTTCCTCGGCCTAGAGGAAGGAAAGAAAGATGAGTCGGGGGCACTCTACGTAGACTTCGGCTTAATGCGGGGAGACAAGTTCGAGCCGTGCCATGCTCGCGAGCTGCCAGCCGAAGGCCTCTGGATTAAGTTCAGCATCAAGGTCCTAGTCGAGCTAGCCCCTTCTCAGCATCCCAAACACCTCATCACGATCCCCGTCCAACTTCGTCGCAACGCCAGTGGTTATGTTGTGAAGCTGGTACAGCCCGGAGAGGTGCATGAAATGCAGTTTTCGCTCAATTTCGATTCCGAAGAATTGGAGCTGCTCAGCCGTGAGCTAGCGTCGATTGTTCAAAATGTCTTCGACCCTGCCATCTTCGATTGATAGTTGGAATAACAAAAAGCCCGGCCAAGTGCCGGGTTTTTTGTTGCCCAAATTTTAGGTGCGCGCTCCTGCGCCTTAGCCCGCTGCACGCGCGGGCCTTTTATTCACGTAGTGCCAGGGCGGGCCAAGCCTGGAGACACTCTTATGAGGACAAACACCATGACCGAGCCGGCCTCCACTGCAGTTGGCGGGATCGCGCTCTACAAGCTCGGCGCCTTTGGCTTCTTCGCCATCCTCGCCGCCATCCTGGTAATGGCAATGACCCTGCCCAAGACGGTGCGGGAGTTCGTTGTGTCCATGACCTGCACGGTGGTCTCGAGCGTGTGCGGCGGGGCGTTCGTGGTTCGCTGGTTCGACCTCGGCAGCTGGGTGCAGGACGACGTGGGCATGGTCGCTATCTGCGGCATCATCTTCGTCTGCGGCCTGCCCGCTTGGGTGATCGTTCGCGCCTGGTTCGCCTGGAGCGAAGCGCGCAAGGGCGTCGGCCTGCCTGAGTTGGCCCGCGAGTTCCGAGACGGCACGGGCATCTGACATGCGGGGCAGCATCAGCGCCAAGGACCTGGACGACGCTGTCGCTTCGCTGCAGGTGCTGGGCGGCGACCTGCCCAACAAGGCATTGGCGGACGCGCTCAACCACACAGCGAACCAGGCGAACAGCGCTCTGGTGGATGAGATCGACGAGGTGTTCGACAACCCGACATCGTTCACCCGCAACGCCGTCCGCGTCTTCCACGCGAAGCCCAATCGCCTGGAGGCCTCACTGTGGGTGAAGGACGAGAAGGACGGCGCCTCGAAGGGCGCTGCCCCCGAGGACTGGGTGGCGCCCCAGGTGTTCGGCGGCCCGCGGGTGGACAAGGCATCCGAGCGTAACCTTCGCTCCAAGGGCATCTTGCCCGCCGGGAAGTTCCTCGTACCCGGTGCCGGCGCCAAGCTGGACAGGTACGGCAACATGAGCCGCGGCCAGATGATCCAGATCCTGTCTGGCTTGGGTGCGCTCGAGTACAAGTCCGGCTTCAAAGGCAACGCCACCGATAGCGCCCGATCCATCCGCAAGGGACACCAGCGCGCCTACTTCGTGATGAAGCGCGGCAGCGTGCCGATCGGCATCGGTGAGCGCCGCGACGGCACCATGGTGATGGTGCTGGCCTTCGTCAGCCAGCCCCAGTACCGCGTCCGCTTCAAGTTTCATGATGTGGTCAGGGCCATAGCCGAGGACGACAGCAGACTCGAGGCGAACATCGAGCTGGCCCTGGCGAAGGCGATGCAGGCGAAGGGCGGCCGCTGACCGTGCGGCAGGGGTGGGGTTGATGCACGTCAATGGCGTGCCTCAATCGGAGCGGTCAGCCCGTGGGGAACTGGCGTGCCACATCGACCGGCCCCCCGGGGGCCCCTGGAACATCCGAAAGGCGTGAGGGTAATTCGAGCCCCGCCTTTCCACTATGTATGGCCAAAATTCAGAGGTTGGTTGTTGTGTTGTTATGAGCAAATCAGACATCACTCGGCAGCCTCACTGGCTCAACAAAAGCCGGATGGCGGCGAGCCTCGGCATCAGCACGCAAGCCTTTGATAAATGGGGCGTTGAGCCTGTCGCAAGGATTGGTCGCGAGGCCTTCTATGACGTCCGCTCGGTACTGGAAAACCGCCTCGACTTCGCGGAGCGGAAACACCAACCAGACGGTGACGTTCCGGAAGGGATCGACCCACTGGCCGAACACAAACTGACGCAGGAGCGTCTGCGTCTCACCTCGGCCCAGGCCGACGCCCAGGAGAAGAAGAACCTGGTCGCCGATAAGCACCTGGTGCCTACCGAATTTGCGGTCTTCGCCTTGGGCAAGATCGCTGCCCAGATCGGTTCAATTCTCGACACGGTGCCGTTGAAGTTGCGCCGCAAGCACCCGGACCTCGACGTGCGACACGTCGAGGCGCTGCAGCGAGAGATCGCCCTGGCGCGCAACCGCGCTTCCGAGTTGGGCGACCTACTACCGGGGATGCTGGATGAATATGTCGAGTCCTTGGCTGAATGACCTGCAGAAGCAAGTCCGCCTCGGCCTCGAATCCCTGTTCCGTGAACCCCCGCTGACTGCGGTCGAGTGGGCGGACAAGCATTTCTACCTGTCGTCCGAATCCTCCTACCAGGAAGGGAAGTGGGAGACAGCCGCGTTCCAGGTCGGAATCCTGAACGCGATGGGCAACGACCTCATCCGCGTGGTCAACCTGATCAAGTCGGCGCGGGTCGGTTACACCAAGATGCTGATGGCGAACATCGGCTACAAGCTCCAGCACAAGAAGCGCAACGTGCTGAGCTACTGCCCGACGGACCCCGACGCTGAAGAGCTGATGAAGCGGCACGTCGAGTCGTTCATCCGCGACGTGCCGGTCCTGCTCGCCCTCGCGCCCTGGTACGGGAAGAAGCACCGGGACAACACTCTCGCCGCGAAGAAGTTCAGCCACCAGAAGATGCTCTGGTGCCTGGGCGGCAAGGCCGCGCGTAACTACCGCGAGAAGTCCCCCGACGAGGTCATCTACGACGAACTGTCGAAGTTCGACGCAGACATCGAGGGGGAGGGCTCGCCAACCTTCCTCGGCGACAAGCGCCTGGAGGGGGCCACCTTCAAGAAGTCGATCCGCGGCTCCACGCCGGGAACGGCAGGCGAGTGCCAGGTCACCAAGGCCGGCGAAGAGTCGCCGCACTTCATGCGCTTCCACATCAACTGCCCGCATTGCGGTGGCGAGCAGTTCCTGAAGTGGGGCGGAAAGGATTGCGCGTTCGGCATCAAGTACGAGACCAACGCCCTCGGGGAGGCCGAGAGGGCTTGGTACACCTGCGAGCACAACGCCTGCGTGATCGAGTACCACGAGGCAGTAGTGGCGGCCAACGATGGCCGCTGGATTTGCGAGCGGACCGGGCTCTGGACGCGCGACTCCATGGATTGGTTCAAGGCCGATGGCGAACCGGCGCGCACGCCGCGTTCGGTCACCTTCCACATCTGGACCGCGTACAGCGTCTTCACCACCTGGATCGACATGGTCGGCGACTGGCTGAACGTGAAGGGCGACCGCGAGAAGCTGATCACCTTCGTCAACACCACCTTGGGCGAGACCTGGGAAGGCGACCAGGGCGAGAAGCTGGAGTGGGAGAACCTCTACGGCCGGCGCGAAATCTGGCAGCACATGCCCGCGCGCGTGGCGGCGCTGACCGGCTTCATTGACACCCAGGACGACCGCTACGAGGCGCGCATCTGGGCGTGGGCCGCGGGCGAGGAGGGCTGGCTGGTAGACCGGTGGATTCTGCAAGGCGACCCAGGTAGCGCCGAGCTGCGCCGAAAGGTCGGGCTCAAGCTCCACCAGCAGTACCAGCGCGAGGATGGTGTGAGCATGCGGGTTGCGCTGTGGGGCTGGGACTCCGGCGGTCACTACACCGACGAGGTCTACGAGGAGAGCAAGAAGCACGGCCTGTTCTGGGTCATCCCAACCAAGGGGCACAACGTTTATGGCAAGCCCATTGCGATGTTCCCCGACAACAAGAGCAAGGCCGGCGTCTACCTGACGATGATCGGCACGGACAACGCCAAGGAGCTGATCTACAGCCGCCTGAAGCTGCAGCCCGAGCCGGGCAAGGTTCTCCCGGGCGTGATGCACCTGCCGGCCAACGACGCGATCTGCGACGAGAACGAGCTGAAGCAGCTCACCGCCGAAACCAAGGTGATGAAGATCGAGAAAGGCCAGCGTGTGTATCGCTGGGATGCGAAGGGGCGCCGCAACGAGGCACTGGACTGTGCCGTCGGCGCCCTGGCGATGCTGCGCGTTGCCCAGCAGCGCTTCGGCCTGGTCCTCGATGCGCCGCCCACCACGTCCTCGGCACCTTCGGCACCGGCCACCAAACGCCGCAGCTCCGGCAGCGGCTACCTGAAACAACGTCGATAACCACGCGAGGCGGATATGACCGATGCGCAGCAACGGCTGGCGGATGTGCGCGCGGCCATCCAGGAAATCATCAATAAAGGCCAGGCGTTCACCAAAGGCGACCGCAAACTTGAGCGGGCGCGCCTTGATATCCTGCAGGCATTAGAAAGTCAGTACGAAGCTGCTGTTGAGGCCGAGGCCGCACGCGGTGGCCGCCGCCCACGGGCGTTTCGGCTCTACTCGGCAGGGAAGGGGGTGTGATGAGACAGTTTCCTCGTCGCGCCCTGGCGGGCTCCCGTCTTCCTGGTCGCATCAAGAACAGCTACGACGGTGCGGGCACTGGCCGCCGGGCCCAGAATTGGGACGCGCCGCCTGGCTCGATCAATACCCTGTCCCTGCCGGCGCTCCCCATGCTCCGGAAGCGCTCCAGGGCAGCGGTCAGCAACGACCCGTATGCCGGCGGCGCCATTGACGCCCGCGTCAGCAACCTGATCGGCACCGGCATCACGCCGATGCCCACCACGCGGGACAAGGAGCTTCGCCGCGCACTGCTCGACCTCTGGGCGGACTGGACCGACGAGTCTGACGCCGACGAGCGAACGGACTTCTACGGCCAGCAGGCGCTGGCAGCGCGCATGGTGGAGGAAAGCGGCGAGTGCTTCGTGCGTCTTCGCCCGCGCCGCCTCGAGGATGGCCTGGCCGTGCCGCTGCAGGTGCAACTGCTGCCGGCCGAGTTCGTGCCGGTCGAGAAGAACGAGACGACCCGCAACGGGAACCTGATCCGCGCTGGGATCGAGTTCAACGCCCTGGGCAAGCGCGTTGCTTACTGGATGTACCGTCGGCACCCTGGCGACAGCACGGTGACTGCTGCCGGCTACAACCAGTTGGTGCGCGTGCCGGCGAGCGAGGTGCTGCACATCTACGAACTGCGAGAGGCGGGGCAGCTGCGTGGCGTGCCTCGACTGTCGCGCGTTCTGCTGCGGCTGCGCTCGTTGGATAACTTCGATGACGCCGTGCTGTTCCGGCAGGAAGTCTCGAATCTCTTCGCCGGCTTCATTACGCGCCCTTCGCCGACGGACATGCCGCAGATCGATCCCATCAACGGTGGCCCCGCACAGTTGGACACGGACGGCTTCACCCCGATGGTGGGCTTGGAGCCGGGAACCATGCAGGAGCTACTGCCGGGCGAGAAGGTGGAGTTCTCGAAGCCGCCGGAGGCGGGCAACAACTACCCGGACTTCATGCGGCAGCAACTGCAGGCGTCCGCGGTCGGGGCCAGCGTTCCCTACGAGCTGATGACGGGTGACCTCCGGCAGGTCAACGACCGCGTCATCCGTGTGGTGCTTAACGAGTTCCGCCGCCGCTTGGAGCAGCTCCAGTTCAGCGTCTACGTCCACCAGTTCTGCCGGCCGATCCGGGCGGCCTGGCTTGACATGGCGTACCTCTCTGGCGCGATCGACTTGCCCGACTTCGCGCGCAGGCGCCGCGAATACCTGCGCACGCGCTGGGTTCCGCAGGGCTGGGCCTACATCCATCCGGTGCAGGACATCCAGGGCAAGCTCATGGAAATCAACGGTGGTGTCACGTCGCGCAGCGAGGTGGTGCTGCGCAACGGCTACGACGCCGAAACCATCGACGAAGAGAACGCAGCCGACCAGGCCCGGGCACAGAGCCTGGGGCTTTCCTACACCACGGGCGGCGAAGCGCCGCTCAAAGACGACGAGGGCGAAACCCCATGATCAGCTTTTCCAGCCTGAAGGCGCTGGCCGGCCAGCTCGGCCTGGTCATCCTCAACAAGACCCCGGCACCGCCGGCTCCCCAGGATGGCACCTGGTACCAGATCAAGGCCGCCGCCGAAGGCGCCGAGGAGGGCGCAGCCGAAGCGGCTCAGTCCATCGAGGTCTACATCTACGGCGAGATTGGCGCGTGGGGCGTCACGGCGAACCAGTTCATCCAGGACCTGAAGGCCGTCGACGACGGCACGTCGCCGGTGCTGGTCGCCTTCAACACCATCGGCGGCGACCTGTTCGAGGGCCTGGCCATCCACAACGCGCTGAGCCGGCTGGGTGAGCGCTGCACCGCGCGAGTGGATGCACTGGCCGCCAGTGCCGGTAGCGTCGCCGCTTGCGGCGCGCACCGCCTGGAGATGGCATCCAACGCCATGCTGATGATCCACAACCCGTGGACCTGGGCGACTGGCGATGCGGATGACTTCCGCAAGGTTGCCGACATGCTCGACCAGACCCTGGAGGCGATCGTCGCCTCGTACAAGCGCAAGGCCCCTGAGGTCGACGACGCCGAGCTGCGTCGGCTGATCAACGAGGAGACCTGGCTGACTGCTACCGAGGCCAAGAATCTGGGCCTGTGCGATGAGGTCATCGATGGTGTAACGGTCAAGGCCATGGTCGGCGATGGCGGCGCCCTGCGCCGCTACCACAAGGCACCGCTGGCTCTTCTGGCATCGCTGGAAGAGCCGGAGCAGCCACCGGCTGCGTTGGTGCCGCCCGCCGATGAACCACCGGCCACCCCTGTTCCCCAACCCAACGCCGCCGCCCTGGTCAGCCGCATCATCAAAGGCTGCACGGACGCTGGCATCAGCAACCTCGTGGAGGTCCTGTCCATGTCTGGAGACCTGAAAGACGAGGCGAGCGTCGACGCAGCGATCGCACGGGCCAAAGCGGTCCGTGAGCTGTGTGTCAGCGCCCGCCTGCCTGAACTCGCCGCGGACTACGTGAAATCCGGCCTCGAGCCGGAAGCCGTGCGCGCGCGCCTGTTCGACAAGCTGGCCGGCAACGGCTTCGGCGAAATCATCAACACCCCGCCGCTGGATGACCAGCCGGCATCCACCACCCAGAAGGCTGCTTCGCCCGCGAAGGTTTACGCGAACCGCAAGCAAGCTCGCACCGCCAAACCCAAGGCTTCGTAAGGAGAAGCAGATGAACAAGACCGAAGGCTTCCACGCTGGCGAGTTCCTCCTGTCGGAGGGCGCCGGTGCCATCTCGCGCGAGCAGGTCAACCTCGCGGCAACCGCTGTCGACCTGCCTGCGGGCCAACTCCTGGGCATCGTCACCGCGTCCAGCGAATACGCGCCGTACGACAACGCCGCCACCAACGGCACCGAGGTCGTCGCCGGCATTCTCTACTCGCCGAAGCCGGCCTCCACCGAGCCGCAGGCGGCGACCATCGTCGCGCGCCTCGCCGAGGTGGTGGACGTAGCGCTGACTGGCCTCGACTCTGCCGCTCGAGCCGACCTTAAGGCCCGCAACATCATCGTCCGCGCCGGCACGCCGTACTGATCCGCGCCGCTCACACACAAACCCTTCAAACCCCGCTTCGGCGGGGTTTTCCATTTCTGGAGCATGCCAATGGCTGAGATCAATATTTTCGAAGACGAAGCGTTCGGCGTCGGCGCCCTGACTGCCGCGATCAACGAAACCCCTGAAGTGCCCGGCCGCCTGGCCGCGCTTGGCCTCTTCGAAGAAGAGGGCAGCACCACCATCACCCAGCAGATCGAGAAAGACGGCGACGCCCTGCACCTGGTGCCGGCCGCTGACCGCGGCGCCCCGGGCCTGGTCGTCCAAGGCAGCAAGCGCGTGCTGATCCCCTTCAACAACGTCCACCTGCCGCAGACCTTCAGCATCATGGCTGACGAAATCCAGGGCATCCGTGCGTTCGGCGAGCAGACCGAACTGCAGGCGGTGCAGGACGTGGTGAACCGTCGCCTGGAGAAGATGCGCCGCGCGCTCGACGCCACTCACGAGCACCAGCGCATGGGCGCGGTTCTCGGCACCATCCTCGATGCCGACGGCAGCACCGTGCTGCTCGACCTGTACGACCGCTTCGGCATCAGCCCGCAGGTCGTCCAGATGGAGCTGGGCACCGCCACCACCAAGGTGCGTCTGAAGGCCGGCGAGGCGCTCGACGCGCAGGAAGATGCGCTGGGCAACATCTCCAGCAGCGGCTCGCGCGCACTGTGCGGCAAGAACTTCTGGAATGCGCTGATCACCCACAAGTCGGTCGAAGAGACCTACCTGAACACCCAGCAGGCCGCCCAGCTGCGCGGCGACGCCCGCGAGGAGTTCGAGTTCGGCGGCATCGTCTGGGAGCGCTACCGCGGCAAGGTCGGCGGTCGCTCCTTCATCCCGGACGACGAGGCACGTCTGGTTCCGCTGGGTGTGCCGGAGCTGTTCCTGAGCATCTTCGCTCCGGCCAACTACATGGAAACGGTCAACACCCTGGGTCTGCCGTACTACGCCAAGCAGGAAGCCATGCCGTTCAACAAGGGCATTGCCGGCGAGGCGCAGTCCAACCCGCTGCACATCTGCACCCGCCCGCGCGCGGTCATCAAGCTGGTGAAGTAGTGGCCGGCTTCGGCGACCTGGTCGACGAAATGGACGACACCATCCTCGAGGTTCTCGGGGATGGTGAGTTCGCCCTGGTCGACCGCAACGGCCATGTGCAGGTCGATGTGCTCCACGGCATCGTCGAAGAAGGCGTGGAGCGTGTCGTAAGTGGTGCGGTGGATCGGTTCAGGACCATCGAGGTCAGCAAGTCTCAGCTCGGCTCCTACGACCGGCGAGGTGGCTTCATGGACACCGAGGGCAATCGCTGGACGATCGATGGCATCCACCTGGATGACGGCCATCTCATCACCTTCTACGTGGTGCCCGAATGAGCCTTGAACGAAACATGCAGGCCGAGATCATCGGCAAGATCCAGGCCTTGCTGGCTGGCGTGCCGCAATTCGGCGCAGCTGTCCAGGAGGACTCGGTGGCGCGCGTGCTGGACGCGGAAGACGACGACCTGCCTGACGAGATGATCGTGCTGCAGGAAGGCGACACCGTGGAGCTCGAACGCACGCCGAGCAACTGCAAGGAACAGTGGACCATCAACCTGGTGGCTATGTCCCGCAAGCGCGATGCGCCGCAGGCCTTGCGCGCGGCGCGCCTCGCCATCAAGCGCGCGCTGAAGGGCAGCAGGGCCGGTATCGAAGTGGCGGGGCTGATTTCGGTCGCGTTTCCCGCCTCGTCGGTTCGATTGCCTGAGCCAGGGCGGCGGTGGAGCTATCGCGTCCTGCCCATCACCTTCACCTACAACCAGCCGCTGTAACTCACCCACCAGGCCGCCTTCGGGCGGCCTCCTCATTTCTGGAGGGCGTATGCCCGAGATCGTCATCACCCAGGCCTTCAACCACCGCGAGGGGTCGAAGGTCACCCATTACCCGAAGTCGGAGAAGGCCGTCGCGGTCTCTCAAGCTGTTGCCGACCACGCGCTGGCTCGCGGCTTCACTCCCAAGCCGGACGAGAAAGCACAGAAGCCCGCCCCCAAACCTGCTGCGCCGGTCCCGGCAGCCTCCACTGAACCCAGCGCAGGCAAGTAAGCCGCGCGGCCTCCTACCAGGAGATCCCAATGCTCAAGACGATTGATCGCTCCTTCATCGGTGAGGGTCAGGTATTTGCCCGGCTCTACGGTTCCCAGGATGCGCTATTGCCGTTCGGTAACTGCGATGCCTTCAGCGTCAGCTATGCCACTGATCGCAAGGCACTGCCCGACTTCCAGGGCGGCGGTGGTAACCGCAACGTGCGTACCCGTCCCACCGACGTGACCGGTTCCATCGGCATGTACGACATCACTTCCGACAACCTGGCTCGCATCACCCGTGGCTCCATCAAGGTGGCCCCGACTGCGGCAATCACCGACGAGCTCCACACCTCGGCGGGCGTGGTGTTCGAGTTGATCCCCTTCAAGTATCTGCCGGACATGTCGAAAACCGTCACCGTCAAAACGGCCGCCGACGCCGAGTTGGTCGCTGGCACCGACTACCTGCTCACGCCCCACGGCATTCAGGTGCTGACCGATAGCGGCATCGACGCCACGGGCGTGAAGGTCAGCTACACGCCGCGCAAGAGTTCGGTGGTGCACATGCTCAATGCTTCCGAGCGTGAATACGAAATGCTCATCGCCGGCCTCAACGACGCCCAATCCGGTGAGGCGTACGCGCTGCGCATCCGCCGTGCCAAGTTCGGCATGCTCCAGGAGCTGGCTGTGCTCGGCCAGGACTACCTGAAGCTGACCGGCCCCATCGAGCTGCTGTCCGACCCGACCGTGGTCGCCGACGATATCTCGAAGTTCTGCCAGATGGACCTGGCAGACTGATCTGCTTGGCCAAGGATGGCCATTCCGTAGGTTGCTAATGTAGATTCCCTCCATCGTTAGGGGAGGGAACCTATGCAATGTCCAGCATGTGATCATGAAGCGCCTCAAGCTGATTTCGGTGAGCAGCTCCGCTGTCCTGCCTGTGGTGCCTACTACGCCAAGGTATTGGCGATAAAACAGCGGCGAGAGGCTGAGCAGCGAGAGCGAGCTGCACCGGCCCCCGCCCCGGTAGGCGCCAATCCCGTTGCTAAACAGGGCGCGGTTATTGGCGGGTGGGTTTGCCTCGCGCTGGGCACAGCGCTCATGTTCTGGACCCTGTTTTCTTTCCTGCTCTACCTCCCCTTGTTCATTGCGGCATTTGCCCTGGGGATCGTCGCAATAGCGCAACGGCGTCTGGCAAATGGCATTCCCATCTTGTTGTTATCGGTGGCAGTGCCAGTTGTTATCGGATTCACCTTGGGGGCTTTCCGTACTGCGGAAGCTCTGAAGGCTGTGAATGAGCCTGCCGCCGCCGTCCAGCCGAAGCTTCCAAGC
Organism: Pseudomonas sp. AU12215; assembly: GCF_001675465.2. Lineage (NCBI taxonomy): Bacteria > Pseudomonadati > Pseudomonadota > Gammaproteobacteria > Pseudomonadales > Pseudomonadaceae > Pseudomonas > Pseudomonas sp. AU12215. The sequence continues at coordinate 113,245 of NZ_MACM02000164.1, read as the reverse complement.
ACCGGCAAGAGCAGCGTCCCATCGGACGAACAGAACTACATCGACCAGAAGCTCGAGCTCTATGGCTTCAAGGCAGCGCGATATTCGTCCGTCCTCGACGGCAAGGTTCCTGGCGTTGAATTCAAGATCCGTAACCGCGGCGGCCGTTCCCTTGATCGCGTAAAGGTGGTGGTCTACTTCAAGGACGCGCAGGGAGTAACGATTGCTGAAGAGAGTTTCACGCCAGTGCTGGTCTCCGAATACAACTTCAGCGGGGATAGCAAACCGCTGAAGCCTGGCTACATATGGCAACTTGATCAGGGGCAGTTCTACACAGCTAAGTCAGTTCCTTCCGAATGGAAAGAAGGAGCTGCCGAAGCGAAGATCACCCAAGTGCAGTTCTCCAAGGAAGCGCCGTAGGCCCCATCGGCCCGACGTCGCAGATATTCATTCAAGCCCGCCAATCGGCGGGCTTTTTTTTGCCCGGAGATTTTCATGGCAAACCCAATCCAGCGCCTGATCCAGTTCGTGCTGCGAGGAAAGGACGATCTCTCCGAGCCGGCCAACAAGGCCACAGAGGCCATGGAGGCGCTGCGTGCGAAAACTGGCGAGCTGAACCAGGCCCTGGATTCGGCGAAGGTTGCACGCGGTTTGATCGCTGGCCTGTCCAACACCGTGCAGGCAATCGCGCAGACCGAAAAGTCTGTAGTACGGGCGGAGACTACCGTTCAAGCATTGCGTGAGGCTTTGGACAAGAATCCAGGCAGTAAGGGGCTTGAGACGTCTCTGAAGGCAGCAGAGCGCGAGGCTGCAAGCCTTCGCCGAAATCTGGATGCACTGACGACCAAGCATGCTGAGCAGGAGCGTGCAGCCAAGGAGGCGGGCGTTGATACCAGCAAGCTGGCAGACGAGGAGAGACGCCTCGCGGCTGAGGTGTCGCGAACAAAAGAGAAGGTCAGCCAGGCCACGCAGGAGCTGCGCGAACTTGAGCGGCAGCAGCGGAGAACGTCCGACTCAGCGAGCGGGATGGGCCAGACCGTCCAGAACATCAAGACCGGAGTGACCGAGGCGACGCTCAACTTCGGCAAATGGTTGGTCTCCATCTACCTGGTCGACAAGGCGCTCCAAGGGCTTGCGGCTGGCTTCGGTCTGATCAAGGACGGCATTGGAGCAGTGATCGCTGATGGCAGCGATGGCGAGGCGGCCATGGCCCAGCTTGAGGCCTCGCTGAAATCCACCGGCAATGCCGCGGGGCTCACCAGTGAGAAGCTGCTGGCAATGGCAGAGGAGCTCCGTGATGCCTCAATGCTTTCTACCGAGGAGATTGTCTCCGCGGAGACGCGGCTGCTGTCGTACACCGACATCCTGGCGAAGGAGTTTCCCGATGCTCTGCAGGTCACCATCGACCAGGCTGAGCGATTGGGGATCAGCGTCGAGCAGTCTGCCGAGACTGTAGGTAAGGCATTGCAGTCACCCTCGGATGCAATGGCTGCACTTGGTCGCCAAGGCTTCAAACTAGAGGCCGGTCAGAAGGAGCTGATGCAGCAGCTGGAGGCGACGGGGCGGAAGGCGGAGGCTCAGCGCATCATCCTCGACATGATGTCCGAGGCATATGGTGGTGCTGCCGCAGCGGCCAAATACAAGACATTCCAGGGGTTGTGGAAAAGCATCACTGACCAGTTCGGCGACTTTGCCGGAATGGTCGGCGAGAGCGGCGCTTTCGACTACATCAAGCGCAAGCTGGAGGAGGTTCGCGACTCAATCATCCGGATGCGCGAAGACGGCAGTCTCGATCGGCTGGCTAAAGGTTTGGCAAATGCTTTTGTCCAGGGAGCCGATTGGGCTGGAAAGTTCATCGCGAAACTCGGCGAAGTAGATTTTCAGAAGCTGACGGCTGACTCGGCCGCCTGGCTCAACGAGTTTGGAACCAAACTCGATGAGTCGGCGAAGAAGGTTGAGATTTTCGCAGCGCCATTCAAGACCTTCTGGTACGGGTTGACCGGGGGGCTAAGCCAGGTGGTGGCTTCGTTTGCTGCAGTTGGTTTCCAGATTGCAACGCTCGCAGAGGACCTAGGCAAGAAGCTGCCGGAGAGCTTGGGCGGAGAGGGCCTAGCGAAGAAGGCCAAGGCCAGCCAGGAGGTACTCAAGGGCATCTACGAGGGGATGGCAGGGTATGCCGAGGAGTCTGGTAAGAAAATCATCGACGTGTGGGAAAAGGCCGCGGACCCACCCAAGAAAACTGTTGTCGCCCAGGCTGAAGCTGTAAAGACAGCGCTGGACGAGACTTTCGAGCATACAGTCCAGCGCGTAACTGGCATCAACAATGCTCTTGCGCAGATCAGTGCGGCAGATAGTGTCGCCCAGCTGCGCCAATTGGGTAGTGAACTGTACAGCGCCTTCAAGCGTGGTGACCTTACCCAGCAGGAGTTCAGCCAGTCTTCAGCTGTCCTGAACGCGCGGTTGAAGGAGATGGGCGGGGCAGCAACCTCCGCTGCGCCCCAGGTCGGCATTCTGGCGGCCAACCTCAAGTCGCTGACGGACGTTCAGGATGCGATCGCCAGCGCCAAGACCGATCTCGACATCGAGAATATCCGCAAAGCCGTCGTCAAACTCAATCAGACGGGGGTCCTCTCGACCGCTGATTACCAGTCCGAAATCGCCCGTCTGAATGCGCGACAGGCCGAGCTTAAGAAATCGACGGACAGCCTGAGCAAGAGCACCAGCGACCAGGCTGAAAACGCCGACAAGGCTACCAAGTCCATGGAGGAGCAGCGGCGCGAGTCTGGCCGCCTGATGGAAGAGCAACGCCGTGCAATGGGCGAAGCGATGGAGGCGCACCGAAAGGGCACGGAAGACACCAAGGAAGTCACCGAGGGCGCCATCGACTTCTTCGGTGACCAACTGGCGGCCGCTCGGCAGCCGCTCGCGGAGCTGAGTGACGAGGCGCTGCGGCTGTTCGACTCCCTGCAGGGACTGAGCAGCACGGAAGTGAAGCTCGACACCAGTTCGGTGGAAAGCACAGAGAAGTCCCTGGAGCAGGTCCGGCAGAGCCTGGCCGACATCGGTTCGCTGACCGAGGTCGGCATGGGCGGGTTCGGTCGTTGGGCGGTAAGCCTGCGCCGCAACAGCCTGGAAATGCAGGAGGCCACCCTGGAGCAGAAGCAATCCCTGCTCGAACTGCTCGATGAGGTCGACCGGAGCGACACCAACCTGCAGAACTTCCTCACCCGGGCGACGGCGGCGCGGAACAGCCTCGGCTTGCTGAACGATTCCGATCTGCGGCAGCTGGAGGGCGCCATCGACTCGGCGCGGCAGCGGATGCAGCAGCTGCAGGAAGGCTCCAAGCAGACCCTGACCAGCTTGCAGGAGGAACTGGCCGGGCTGCGCGGAGAAACGGAAGCGCTCGATCGCAGCAAGTTCGCCAGCCGCAAGGCCGACCTGCAGAAGCAGATCACCGACGCCCAGGCGTCCGGCGATAACAACGCGCTGCAGAACCTGCAGCGAGCCATGGCCACCCTTCGAGAGATCGAAAGCGAGACCACTCGGCAGCGCGAGCAGGAAGCGCAGACGAAGCTAGTCGAGGAGCGCAACAAGGCGGCGCCTGCCGCCGAGCCTGCTGCGTCGACCCCGCCCACCACGCGGATCATTCGGATCGAGACGGCGCAGGGTGCGAAGGACGTGACGGTGGCCTCGCAGACCGATGAAGAAAATTTGCTCGACGTACTGGAGCAGTTCAAAGGGAGAACCGGCTGATGCTGCTGGATTCAGTGGAGCTGGGCGACCAGCTCGAATGGGTGGACGAGTTCACCTGGGATGCCGTGGCGCAGGAACAGGAGCGCTCGCTGGGCGGGCAACTGCTGGTGCAGGAGGGCCTCAAGATCCACGGCCGCCCGATCACCCTGCGCTCCGGCGGTGGGGAGTGGACGCCCTTGTCCGTGGTGCGTCAGCTGGAGGTGCTGAGGGACCAGCGCCTGCGCGTGATGCCGCTGGTACTGCCGGACGGCCGGGAGTTCACGGTGATCTTCAACCGCGCCGAGGGTTCGCCGCTGGAGGCGGAGCCGCTTTTCCGCAGCGTGCTGCCCCAGCCGGACGACGACTACCTGATCACCGTTCGCCTGATCACCGTGGCGCCCCCGCCACCCACAACCCCCTGACACAGCCCCGCACCTGCGGGGCTTTTCATTTCTGGTCGCGGAGCAACGCATGGCCATCGCCAAATCCGATATCAAGCTGTTCAAGTCCCAGCGCCTGACCGATGAGGCCGACGGCGGCGGCCGTGCCACTGGCACCGCCGTGGTCGATGGCGAGGTGAACAACCTATTCCCCGACATTTCGCGCCTGGATCGCACCATCGGCCGCATCAACCTGCGCAAGGGATTCGCCGGCGTGAGCACCACCACGGCCGATCCGTACCAGGGCGCCCACGCGATCATCACCGAAGGCCCGGCCGATCCGCGCGTGTCCGTGCTGCTGTTCGCCGGGACGCAGACCGACGAGCGCGCCGACGCCCGCAACGCCATCGAGTCCTTCGTTGTGCCGGCGGTAGCTGCTCCCTTTGAGCTGCTGGGCAACCAGCTGAAGGGGCAGCGCGCGATTGCCTGCATCCAGCGCGAAGAGCAGCGCCTGCCGGAGATCGGCCAGGTGTTCCAGTTGGTCAACGGGGCGGTGTCGCAGTACCTGCGCTTCACTGCCGTCGAGAGCCGCCTGGAGCAGTTCACCTACGACTACGGCAACGGCAATTTCACCACCTTCACCCGCCGTCGCCTGGACCTGTCGATCAGCGCGCCGTTGGAATCCACTTTCCCTGGTGGCCAGCCGACGCCCTCGGGGACCACCACGCCCAAGAGCCAGGTACTCGGCACGCAGGTGGCCGACGCCGCGCGTTACTTCGGCATCAGCCCCTTGGCCCAGGCCGTCAGCCAGGGCTCGCTGAGCCTGCGCGTGAAGTCGGTCTACTCGCAGCTGGTGCCCAGCAGCACCCGCGAAAACTCGCTCATCGACCAGTTGGCTGGCTACCAGCGGCGCATGTTCATCGCGGCCGGCCCGGCCCGCACGGCGGCGCTCACCGTAGCCCTGGTCACCGGCGGGCAGTCCCGCGTGTTCCTCGGTACCGGCTGCGCGCCGGGCTCGCTGTCGCTGTCGGTCAATGGCGGGGTGTTCGCCGACGACAGCCGGGGCGGCCTGCGCTTCGTCAGCGGCGCCAACTGGATCACCAGCGGCACCATCGACTACGAGACCGGCGAGATTAACCTGGTGCGCGCAGGTGGTGGCTACACCGGCGCCGCCTCGGCGACCTACCAGCCGGCGGCCGCCGCCACCGGCGAGACCGTGACCGGGGAAATCCCCATCGAGCTGGGTAACCGGGGCTTCGTCTATACCCTGGCCCTGGCCGAGGCTCCGCCGCGCCCGGGCACGCTGGTGGTGTCGTTCCTCGCGCTGGGCAAGTGGCAGGAGATCCGCGACCCCGGCAACGGCGAAATGGAAGGCGAAGGCACCGGCACCATTGCCTTTGGCACCGGCTCGGTGTCGCTGACCCTGAACGCGCTGCCGGACGTCGGCAGCTCGATCATCTTCGCCTACGTCTCGCAGAACGAATCGGCGCTCACCCAGCGCACCGGCAGCAGCGTCCCGGCCAAGGCCAAGGTCAATCGCACCTTGCCCCACCAGGGCCTGCTGCCGGGCAGCTACTCCGCCACCTTCAAGGTGGGCGGGGTGACCAAGACCATCACCGACAACGGCCATGGCGTGCTCAGCGGCACCGGTGGCAGCGGGGTGATCAACTACGCCGCCGGCACGGTGAGCATGGAGCTGACCGCCACGCCGGACGCCGGCAGCGGCATCACCCACGCCTACCAGCAGGGCAGCGTCACCGACACTCCGCTGACCGTCACCTCGGACGGCTCGGGCATGTGCGCCGGCACCATCCCCGGTGCTCCGCTCAAGCCCGGCTCGGTCCAGATCGCGTGGACCACCCGCCAGCGGCAGGCCGTGCCGGCGCTCGGCGCAAGCACTGCCACCGGCGCGCTGCCGGTCTATGAGTCGGAAATCAGCGTCGACCATGCGGTGATGGACGACGGCAACGGCGGATGGGTCGGGGCGACGGGTTCCATCAACTACTCGACGGGCGCCTTCACCCTCAAGGTGGCGGGGACCTACACCTACACCGAGTACACCTACGTCACCGAGAAGTCGGACGGCTTCGGCAAGCAGACGCTGAAACTGGTGAAGACCAACACGCAGATCATGGAGAGCTTCGGCGGCACCCTGAGCGTCCGCGCCCAGGGCAACGCGCAGAGCTACGGCCCGCAGACCGACGTGCAGACCGTGGCACCGGTAACCCTGGACCTGCTGCCGGGTATCGCTGAGCCGATCCTGCCGGGCTCGCTGGTGTTCACCTGGGCGGGGGAGGTCTACGTCGACCGCTCGGGCGTGCTGTACAAGAACATCAACAGCTCGACCAATGCCGGCGTGGCCGTGGGCTCGGTGGACTACAAGGGCCGCTCCGCGACCCTGAGCAACTACAACGCGGGCGCGGCGGCAGCGGTGACGCTGCAGGCCTGCCTGACCACCAACAGCGGGTTCAGCATCTCCGCGCTCACCTTCCGCACGCCCGGCGCCCCGTTGCGCGCCGGCAGCCTGCAGGTGACCGCGGTACGCGTCGACACCGCGCAGTTGGTGACGGCCACGGCCGATGCCAACGGGGTGTTCAACCACGCGGTGATCAAGGGCGCGGTGGACATCGCCACGGGCATCGCCCGGCTGAAGTTCACCAGCAACATCAACGACGAGACCGGGGCCAGCAACATCCCGGTGATCCCGCTGCTGGTGCGCTACAACGGGGTCATCTACTCGTCGCTGCCGCTGGACGCCAGCCTGATCGGCCTGGACCCGGTGCGCCTGCCGGCGGACGGGCGGGTGCCGCACTACCGCGAAGCGGACGTGCTGGTCATCCACCACACGGCCGAGACCACAGTGGCCTCGCCGGCTGGCGGCGGCACGGTGCAGCTCGCGCGCACCGGCCAGGCGGAGATCACCGTGGTGGACCCGAACGGGCTTAAGCTCAAGGCGGCCAGCTTCTCGGCCGACCGCGAGCACGGCCGCGTTACCTGGTCGAATCCGCTGGTGCTGCAGGACGAAAGCGGCGCCGCCCTGAGCACGCCCCTGACGGTGCTCGACCGGGTGGAGCACATGACCCTGTGCACCGAAGTGCAGATCAGCGGTGAGTTGGCGATCAGCTCGCCATTGCCGTGGGATCTGCCGGCGAACGACACCCGCGTGTCCAGTGCGCTGAGCTGGGGCGACCTGCAGTCGCGCTATCACCACTGGTTCACCCAGAAGACCTGGAACAGCGGCGTACCGAACTGGACGGATTTGCCGGTGGGGGAGACCACCACCGCGAATTACAACCTGCTCAGTTACCCGCCGATCATCACCAACCGGGGCGCCATCGACGGCAAGTGGGCGTTGGTGTTCACCAGTGCCTCGCAGTTCCAGGTGGTCGAGGAAAAGCTGGGCGTGGTGAGCACCGGAAGCACCTCGCAGGACTGCGCGCCGATCAACCCGGAGACCGGGCAGCCGTACTTCACCATCCGCGCAGCGGGCTGGGGTGCTGGCTGGTCCGCCGGCAACGCGGTGCGCTTCAACACCGACAGCTGCCTCGGGCCACTGTGGATGGCGCGCACGGTGCTGAGCGGGCAGGGCACGGTCGATGACGACCAGTTCAAGATCCAGATTCGAGGGGACGCTGACTGATGACTGTGCGCGTGTATACCTCCCTCGACACCGGGGCGCCGGTGTTGACGGGAACTCGCTTGGTCGACCGGGTGAAGCTGATTCTCATGGCTTGCCTGGTCAATGGCTATGGCAGTAAGCCAGCGGCCGGCTGGACCATCGGCCACCAGCATGCCGACGGGTTTTCGCTGGGCAATGGTGAAGGGTTTATCAACCTGATCAACAGCGGCAGCTCGGCTTACATTGCCTACATCATGGAAACCGTCACGGATGGCTCGACGGCGCTGGCGGCCGGCGTAAACCGGCGCAGTGGAGTGTGGTCGGATGGTTCGCCCTCTGGCACGCTGCAATACTTTTACAACCCTGGTTTTATCGGTAGCAACAATCTGCATTGGCTTGTGGTGGCCGACTCGAAGACCTGCATTCTGATGCTCGGAGCGGGCTCCTCTACCGCTGATCTCTCGGGAGGAAACGGGGCCGCGCACTACTTCGGGAACTACTTGAACCAGTCCGGTCTGGGCAGCTTCTGCTCTCTTGGCGGGTACTCGTCATCGGGTGGCGGTGCGCTGATGAACTCTACCGGGATGATGCTTCGCCATCCGTTCACCGGCGTTGTAGGGCAGGGCAGTGATGCGCGCTATGCGGTGGGCAGCCCTTCTTACTACGGTAGCGGTTATGCGGTGGTTCGCGCCCAACTGGTGACGGGACGAGTTCAGGGGGTGAGGGCCGGCCTAGTTGGCTTTGGGGCTGCCATCAGTGGTAGCAGCGTCGCTAGCGGCACCGTGTTTTGTGGTTACCTGCGGGGGCTTGTTGCTGATCCGGTGTTGAGCTTTGCTGCACCGTCTCAGGTGTTTCCTGCGCTTGGACTCAGCAACACCTGGCAGGCGCGGGTGACGCCGTTCACGCTGCCCGATGGCAAGCAATGGGTCCCGCTCTATCCGCATGTGTCGGATTTGGGGTTCTTCGTCAGCCTCGATGAAGCGGACTGGGGGTGAGCCATGGCAATGGTCGTAGCTCCTCCCAAGGTTTTCCCGCTGGTGGTGAACCTGGCGCGCCGGCAAATCACGCTGACCCTGACGCGCGACGGGGAGGTCACCAGCAATGAGAAGGTCGGCCTGTTGCTGCTACCAGGCTCGCTGGAGGTTGTCGGCATTTTCGTTGCGCGCGACGGCGCTCAGGCGGTGCAGCGCTTCCTCGCCTCAGCAGTCTCCGGGCCTTATCTGCTGCTGGTGACGGACGAGGTACTTCCGCGCCGTGCTGCCGCTCGCTATCCGGTGATCACACAGGACTTGGTGCTGGCCGTTGACTTGAACGACGGCACCGGCGGAGGCGCAGGCCTTCCAGCCTTGTTGCCGGCGCGCGTGGTTGTCGACGGTGCCGATGCAGCACGGGAGGTGCTGGCCGTCGAGCAGCAGGCAGATGGTGAGTGGCGGGTGGCGGGGCATGGTCGGACCACCGCAGGTAGCGCTGATCTCGATCTGCGCGTGTCCGGCGGTGGTCGTGTCTACGCCTTGGGTCTGGACGACTGGGGCGTGCAGTTCCAGCCAGGTCTGCAGGTGGCCATCGGAGTTGCCATCCGGCCGACGTTGTTCCAGGGCTGGCTCTACCGTGTCACCCAGGCTGGACAGCTCCCGGCCGTCGAGCCGGAGTGGTGGGATGAAACCCTCACGGGCCCGCAACTGGTCGGCACTGCCCGTGCGGTGGTCGTTCGCTACTACCAACCCCAGGCCCTCGGGCCGATAACAGTCGAGATGGTCTGATGCTCACCTGTGAAACCTCTGCCGGCTGGCGACCCGCCCGCCGGCCGGGCGACCCTGTGTCGCGTGCAAGCTGGGATTCACTCGCCGAGCGGGATCTGGCCGGCGCCGCCGGCTGGGGAGAGGGCAACCACCTGCAGGCAGAACTGGCGGGAGCCTGGGACGCGCTGGCCAAGGCGGACCAGGGCGCCGCGAGCAGTTGGTCGCGCGGAGCTGCCGAGGATTCGGCGGTCGGCAACAGCTGGAACACCGTCGCTCAGAAGGATCTGGCGACCTGGCTCGGCTGGGATCGCTCGATTCGGGCGCAGGACACTCGGTTGCGGGTGATCTACAACCCGCGCCCGGCGATCAAGGACACCGCCGCCGGCCAGGTCTGGCAGCGCTCCGATGAGCTGGGGCCGCGCTTCGATGCGGAGCAGGAACGCCTGGCCAGCCTGTATATCCCCGGCACGGTGGCGGCGTTCTCGTTCGGTGGCCGGCGCTATACACCCAGCCACGAACCGCTGGCCTACTTCAATTTCCACTACACCCCGCCGGTGCGGGCTATCCAGCCCGTGGACAGTGCGGTCTCGGTCGGCTTCTCACCAGCCCGCGTGCTGGAGAAGCTGGTGGGCGTCCCATGGGGATGGGGCACGCCCACCGATGGCCAGCCCACTGGCATTGCCTATCCCGATTATCCCGGTCCCGTGGTGGTGGTTGATCCGCCCGAGGAGCCGGACATTCTGGAGACCTACATGATCGCGAACACGGTCACCCTCACGGTGTTGCCGTCCGGCGCAGTGCTGGACGCCAGCAACATCAGCATCGGCTTGGACGCCGATAGCTTCGCCTGGTCCTTCTCGGCGGACCTGTTCGGCCGCACCTCCATGAACCTGGTGCGGCAGGACAGCAACGGCCCGAAGACCGTAGAACTGACGATCAACGGCTGGACGTGGCGCTTCCTGGTGGACAGCTGGAGCAGCACCGCGAAGCACCCGGCCGAGCGCTACTCGATCCGGGGCTCCAGCCGCACCAAGCTGCTCGCCGACCCCTACGCGCCCAAGCGCAGCGGCATGAACACCGCCCAGCTCAACGCGCGCCAGGTCATCGATGAGCAGCTCTACAACACCGGATTCTCCGCGACCTGGGACACCGTGGCGCTCGGTCCGCCGGACTGGACGCTGCCGGCCGGCGCCTTCTCCTACCTGGATCAGACGCCGATGCAGGTCATCACCCGCGTGGCCGAGGTGGTCGGCGGCGTGGTGCGGCCGGATATGGCCAGCGACGGGCTGTCGATCCTGCCGCGCTACCGTGAGGCGACCTGGTACTGGGACACGGCAATCCCTGACCGGATCATCCCATCGGAGATCGTGGCGGAAGCGGGCGGGGAGTGGAGCCCCCAGCCGGAGTGGAATTACGTCTACGTCAGCGGCACCAACTACGGCATGGGTGTGCAGGTGCGCAGAGCCGGCACGGCCGGCGACGTGATGGCTCCCGACGTCCTCGATGACTGGATGACAGGGACCGACGCGGCTCGCTCGCGCGGCATCTGCGAGCTGTCCAAGGGTGGCCTGCAGTCCATCGAGACGCGGCGCATCCCGTTGCTGGAGAACGGCGGCAGCGCGCCGGGCCTGGTGCTGCCGGCCATGCTGGTGGAAGTGCGCGACCCCGAGGAGACGTGGCGCGGCCTGTGCCTGGGGGTGGACATCAGCGCCTCCGGCACCGGAGCGAGCAAGGTCTGGCAGACCCTGCGCATCGAGCGCCATTACCAAGGAGGTGAGTGATGGCGACGACCAACCCCTGGAAGCGCTTCCTCGACCTGCTGCCTGGCGGCAGCAAGACCGTGGCCGAGGTGCTCGACGTCGACAACGTGACCGGCACCAGCCGCGTGCGCCTGCGCAACGGCATCGAGGTGGCGGCCATCGGCGTCACGGTGGCCGCCGGACAAAACGCCTTCATCAGCGACGGCACGATCACCGGCCCGGCGCCGGACCTGCCGCAGTACGACATCGAGGTCTGAGGCCGTCGGCCAAGGACAATACCAAGCCCGCCACATGGCGGGCTTTTCATGCCTGGAGAAAACCATGGACCTTCGTTCCGTGCGCCGCTCGATCATCGAGCCGGCGCTGTTGCTGCTGCCCGCGAAAATGGAAAGCCTGCAGGCAGTCGTCATGCTGCTGGCCATTGGGCTGCAGGAGTCGCGCTTCGAGTACCGCCGGCAACTGGGCAATGGCCCGGCGCGCAGCTACTGGCAGGCGGAGCAGGGCGGCGGCATGGTCACCGGCCTGTTGCGCTACCGAGTCGACAGCGTGCGTGATCTGGCCGCCGGCCTGTGCATCGTTCGCGGCGTTGCCCCGGCCGCGCCGGACGTGTGGTGGGCCATTGAGCGCGATGACATTCTCGCCGCCGGCCTGGCCCGCCTGCTGCTTTTCACCGATCCGGCCCGCCTGCCGGCGCTGGGTGACGAGGCCGGCGCCTGGGATCTCTACCTCCGGACCTGGCGCCCAGGCAAGCCGCGCCCGAAGGAGTGGCCGGAGAACTACGCTGCGGCGCTGGAGGCTGCCCGATGATTGGCGGGTGGAAAGCTGCCGCGCTGGCGCTCGCCGTTGCCCTGCTGGTCGGCCTGGGTGCCGCTGGCGGGGCATGGCTCAGTTCTGAGCAATACACGCCGCAACTCCAGGAGAAGAGCGACAAGCTGGCGACGTGCACCGCTGCTCGCGACAACGTGCTGGCGCTGGCGCTGGTGCAGGAGCAGGGCGCCCAGCTTGGCGAGCTGATGAACCAGGCGGAGCAGCGGCAGGCGAAGGCGGCCCAGGCGGTCGCCACCGCCCAGCAGCAGGCCGGCCAGCACTATGCCGCCGCCCAGCGCCTGCAGCAGGAGCGAGCCGAGGGCGATCCGGCCGCGGTGGCCGAGGCGCTGATCGACAAGGAGTTGGGGCTATGAAGTGGCTTCTGGTGTCGGTGTTTGCGCTGGCGGGGTGCGCGAGCCAGGTCGAGCCCGAGCCGCGCACGGTGCGCGTAGAGGTACCGGTGCTGGTCCCGTGCCGGGCTCCGACGGTGGAGGTGCCGACCTGGGCTACGGCTTCGCTGCAGACCGGCGACAGTCTGCAGACCAAGGTGCGTGCGCTGCTGGCCGAGCTGGAACAGCGTAAGGGCTACGAGGTGCAGTTGGTCGCGGCGGCGCAGGCGTGTCAGTAAGGACATTGGCAGCGCAGTCTCACACGCTTCCTTAAGGAACAAAAAAGGCCGCTTTTTAAGCGGCCTTTCTTTGGAAGCGCAGTTTTAGCGACGCATGACCAAGTCTAGGGCCGCTTTCAGGCGATCTTTATCTTCCTGGGTCGGCTTGATGAATTGCGCGTCGCACGGAGCGCTGAGGGACAGCGAGCCTTTAGCAATGCCATCCACCAGTTCCTTGACACGATCATCCTGAGCGGCTGCATCACGGATCGACATAGGCGCTTGCCCATTTGCCAAGTACATAACCATTCCCCTTTCCATGAAGGCTCTGTTTAGTCCTGCCAAGCCAACGTCTTCGGTAAGATTGCCGTTGTTAGCTTGCAGTTCAAAGTATTTGGTGTCGCCACCACTGTATAGATCAAACAGCTTAGCCGTATTGATCGAACGCACAACATCACGGTTCTGCATCCAGCATCCCGCGGCATGCCTCGCGCCAGATCCAGCGAAGCTGGCTACGACGCGGCTTTCTTCATCGGCAGGTTGGATATCCTGTCCATGGCTAAAGATCACATCGCCTGTCGTCTTGTCAACCATCAGCATGGCAATGCCATCCAGATTAGGTTGTTCCAGCGCGGTGTGCTCAGAAAACAAGAAATCTTTCCACTGCTGGATGACTAAAGAGTCGCCCGCGAATACGAAGATCGCATTTTCAGTGGCGACAATTTTCTCGAAGCCACTGTTGTCTACAAAGAAGAAGGCAAACTCCTTGGTCATAGACCATCGCGAATCAGTGCCCGCTTTCAGCGTGTTTTTGTCGTAGACATTAGTGGTCATCGAAGTCCTTTCCGAGGCAAAAAAGCTGGCGAATTCTACAGGATCACGTAGAGATTTCAATCCGAATTCGCGATGAAGCGCGAAATGCAAGCCAGATTGGCAGGTGGAGAGCATAAGAGAGCGCATAGTCGGGTGCACTGATCGTAAGCGCGCCGGCTAGATCGGCTCGATCAGCTGAGCACCCTGGTTCCTGACGCTCCCGACCTCTGTCGATATGCGGTAGGCCTCGAAGTCCTGCCGCGCCAGGGCGATGGTGTCGTAGGCCAGTTCCAGTGATGTCTCCGGCGATAGCCAGGTCTTCCACTGCTCGGGCGCCAGGATGACCGGCATCCGGTGGTGGATGGCTGATACCAGGCCCTCCGCCTCCTTCGTCAGCAGGGCGCAGGAGGTGATGGGCTCGCCTTCCGGTGGTGACCAGGTCGACCAGATCCCGGCGATGGCCAGCACACCGTCATCTATCGCGTAGTGGTAGTACGGCTGATTCACCGCGCGGCCGGAGCTGTTCTTCACCGGCTCCTTCTCGTTCCACTCGTACCAGCCCGCTGCCGGCATCAGGCATCGCTTGTGCCGGATGGCGTCCCGCCACATCGGTTTCTCCGGTGCTTCCTCGCTCCGCGCGTTGAAAGTCAGTGCCGGCAGCTTGTCCTTCTTCCACCAGAACGGGATCAGCCCCCAGCGGGCGGCCACGACTTCCTGTTCTCCCGCCTCGTTCAGGAGCACCATCGGCACCTGGCTGGTCGGCGCGACGTTGTACGCGCGATCAATCCAGCGCCCGGAGTTCCCCCGCCCGATATGCCAGTACCGCTCCATCGCGGCTTCCTCTGGCGTCACGTACCGTCCGCACATCCCTCAGCCTCCCGAATACGGCCAGCGCTTGTCGCCGGCGCCCGCCGGAATCACTTCCCGCAGCTCGAACAGTTCCTGGCCATCGCAGATGATCTGCAGGCCCTGGACCTCGCCCGCGTGTTCGCGGTCGAAGCGGCTCATCCACAGGCTCAGCTTCGGCGGGCGCCCGTCGATATTGCCAAGCAGCTTCCCCTGCAGGTCGTGGTAGTGACCTTCGGTGCCAATCGAGCCCACCACCTCACCACCGATCAAGACATGGTAGTAGCAGCCCAGGCACCAGTGGGTTTCCCTGGTGATGTTGTGCTCGACGTGCCAGGAGTAAGCGCCAAGCGCGCGGGTGACCATTTCCTGGCGCTCGGACAGGCAGATCAGCCCGAGCTGGTAGCCCTCGTCGGCCTGCGCCAACAGGTAGTGGTAGTGATCGTCAGTGCGGTAGAGGAAGGCGACGCTGTCGCGCAGCGCTGCCTCCCACCGGTACTTCAGCAGCCGGCGGTCTTCTTCGTGTTGGGCGTACTGCATGATCCGCCTCCCGAGTCAGGGGAGTGAAAGAATACTGGATGCATGTACAGTTTCAAGATGGCGCGACGAGAGGGGATGAGGGGCGCCCAGAACGGGCCAGGAAGGGGAAAACTCGTACCACTTTTTGTACCAAAACGATGATCTGAAGGGGGATTTAGGGGGAGGAGAAGGCCCTAGAATCCCCTCTAGAGCCCATGTTTAGAACTCCTGCTATTCCGCACAGCTCTGCCTGGCAGCGGGGCGCGAAAAGGCCGACGAACTTTAGGACAGATTTAGGACAGATTACGGCTCCCTGTGGCTCCTTTTGGGCCTGTGGCAAAAGCCTGAGTCCAGATTCTGCGGGGCCTGCGGGGGTGCAGAGGTAGGCGTCTTATGGTTCAAATCCCTATCTCTCCGCCATTACATATGGCCGAAACCCCTGAAATGCTTAGCGTTTCAGGGGTTTTGTCTTTTCTACGTCATGAAAATCTCCACCCTGATCCCCATCACCCGCAATACCCATCCATCTTCTCTCGATTCTTCTGCGTCGGATCCGCTTGATACTGCTGCAGCCAGAATTGGCATGGCGCGCTGTTGAAGCGTTTTTCCTGCTCCGATTTCTCTACCTGACGATTCTGCTGCTCCTGCAGGGCCTGCTGGCGTTGCAGGTATTGCTGGAACATTTCTTCGTTGCTGCGGGTTGGTGGGGGCGCCGTGGACGTTGCCGTTGATGGTGGGGCGAGGTGAGGTGCGAGAGCGAGCGGAATGTTACGCCAAACCAGCCACGCGGTGGCGGCGACGGCCAGGCAGCCGAGCCAGGTGCCGACGGCGATGGCCAGGGTGAGTTTCCAGAAGCTGAGGGTAGGCTGGGGCATGGGCAGCGGCTTTGGTTGGCTGAGCAGCACAGATAACCCATCGCACCCCTCAAGGGAAAGAGGCAGGCCCGCGGCGCCGAAGCGCCGCGGGTGCAGGGCTCATTTCGGAGCGGCGGCGGACTCGTAGGCTTCGAGGGCGCGCAGGGAGTAGATGTAGGCGGCGCCGGCATTGAGCGAGATGGCGGTGGCCAGGGTCTGGGCGATCTCGGCTTCGGTGGCGCCAGCCTTGCGGGCAGCCTCGGCGTGGACGCCGATGCAGCCGTCGCAGCGGGTTGTGATGGCCACGGCGATGGCAATCAGTTCGCGGGTCTTGGCATCCAGGGCGTCGCCGTCAGCGGCGGCGGCTTCCAGGGCCTGGTAGGCGGCGATCATTTTCGGGTGTTTCTTGCCCAGGGCGCCGAAGGCTTTTTTCACGGCGGGGACGTACTCGGACCAGTTGAACAGCATGATGCTTCTCCTTGAGGCCGGGAGTGGGTGTGGCCTTGAAGCTTAGTCTGCGTCAGTCCGCGTGCCGGGTATTGTCTGTTCCGCTCAGATTTTTCATCAATGCGCTCGACTGCTGCCTTGCAGGGCGCAAGCGTCAACAGACGTCGAGGATTTCATAACGCTGGCGTGCGCTGCCGGTTCCCACTTCGACTTCATCGCCGGGCTGACGCTGAAGCAGGGCGCTGCCCAGTGGGGCGCGGGTGGTGATGACCAGGATTTCGGTGCCTTCGTGCTGCACCTTGAGGCCGGCTCCGTCCGGGCCGAGGAATACCCAGCGCTGCTGGTCGCGCTCGTTGATCAGTTGCACCAGGGCGCTGGTCTGGATGCCCTGTTCCTCGTCGAAATCGCGCAATTGAAGGTTCTCGAACAGCGACAGGGCCTGTCGGATCTCTTCCACGCGCCGTGATTGGCCGGCAGCGAGGTAGGCCGCTTCCAGACCGAGTGTGTCGTACTTGTTCTCGGCGATGTTTTCCTCGTGGGTCGCGGTCTCGTGGGCCGTCTGGGCGGCGCGCACGGCGACCTCCAAGTCTTCGGCGAGGCGGGCGAGGATCAGTTGGTAGGCGCGTTTCTTGTCCATGGCGGCGGGCTGGAAATAAGGCCGCCTATCCTAGGGCCTTTGCCCAGCCCTGCGAAGGCGCTTTCAAGATTTTCCGGCCGCAGCCGATAGAGCGGCTGAATTCCCGGTACAAAGGACATCCGGCATGAGCCTTTCGATTACCTCGGCGAACCAGGCTTTCGCCAGTCAGCTACGCGTTGCCACCACCACCACGGGTACGCAGGCCGACAGCGCCAATGAAAGCTCCGGCAGCCCTCGTCTGCAGGCCGGCGGAGCGGCGCAAAGCGAGAAGAGCAGCAGCTCCGCCAGTTCCGGCAAGGCCAGCACCACCGTTGAGCAATTGCAGAAGCGCCTGAAGGAATTGCAGAAGCAGTTGCAGCAGGAGCAGCGGGAGCTGGCCGACGCACAGAAGCGTCACTATTCCTCGGATGCCGAGCGCACCGCGGCGCTGATGGCCGTGCAGAGCCGCATCGCCAGTACCAGTGCGGCCATGCAGCAGACCGCCGCGGCGTTGGCCGAGGCGATCCGCAGGGCTGGTGGCAGTGGCGCCGGCTCGATGCTCAGCGCCAGCGCCTGACGTGGATCAATAGCCGGCCAGGATGTTGACGATCAACCCGCTGGCGATGGCCACCAGGATGTAGTCGCCGTTGACGTACAGCCAGCGATGGTCGCGCGGCGGTGCGTACAGGTGGCGCGCTTGCCAGTCGGTGACCCAATAACGGTCGCCGCGATAGTTCGGTTCCACGATCACGCCGCGGCGCCAGTCGCGGTGGGGCACGGGCATGCCGGCCTGAGGGCGGTAGTCCGGGTTCCTGTAGTAACGCGGATCCGCGTGGCCATTGCGCCCCTGGTTGTAGTTGCCGTGAGGCTGCTGTTGCTGTTGGGACCGCTGTTGATAGTGCTGTTGCTGGTCAGGTCGTTGCTGTTGCTGCTGGGGCGGCCGCTGCTGTTGTTGCGGCGGTCGATTATCCGGATGGTTCGGACCACAGTCCGGGCCGCCCCCCGGCTGGGCGAAACTCGCCAGCGGGCTGCCGAGCATCAGGGCGGCACAGAACAGGGCGACAGACTTCTTCATGGTGTTTCTCCTGGCGCAGCCGGCGTTGCCGGTGCGTGACTCCTGCTTTCATCTCCCGGACGATCCGGGTACTTCATGAGAGCGCGTCGTCGGGTCAATGAATGCCAAGCCTAAGTAAATGTTCGGTAAAGAAATTCTCTGCTTTGTCAGCGCTTTGATACGGGGCTGTCGGGGGAGAGCAGCAGGTGATTTTTCCAGCACTGCAGTCTTTGTGTAGTTACAGCATTTGGTGATATGTTTGCAGCAAATGCACTTGTTGGAGCTTTGCCATGAGCGCACTGCTGAAGGAAAACCCGGCTGCCGATACCGTCCTCGCGAAGGCGGTGTTGACTGCCCGCGAGCACCTGGCGATGACACAGCAGGAGCTGGCTGCCATTGTCGGCGTGGACCGCAGCGCGGTGAGCCGCTGGAAGCAGAATGGCCTGCGCGTGGACAGCAAGACCGGCGAGCTGGCGTTGCTGCTGGTGCGCATCTACCGCGCGCTGTTCGCTCTGTTCGGCGGCAATCATGAGGACATGCGCCACTTCCTGCGCACCGAGAACCGCCACCTGGGTGGTGTGCCGCTGCAGTTGATGGAGCGGGTGCAGGGGCTGGTCGCAGTGGTCGAGTACCTGGACGCCATCCGGGGCAAGGTCTGAATGTCCTTCGAAGCCGGCGCCCGTCTATGGGCGAAGTATGAGGACTCGGTTGTCGCGCCCATCCGTGGGCGCCTGGTGCGACTGGTGGAGAGCCAGGGCCAGGTGGCGACGTTGCAACTGGTGGACACGCTGGAAGAGCAGGCACTGCTGGAGGAGTTGCTGGAAACCAGCAAACCGCGCATGCCGTCCAGCGCCGAGCCACTGCATTACCTGCTGAAGACACCGTTCCGCTACCCGCCGCTGCGCTGGGGCTCGCGCTTTGGTCGGCGCCATGAGCCGAGCCTGTTCTACGGCGCGCTCAAGCTGGAAACGGCGATGGCGGAATCGGCGTTCTACCGCTTCGTGCTGTGGGAGGGGATGGCCACGCCGCCGCCCAGTGGACGGATCCTTTCCGAGCACGCTTCCTTCGAGGCGCGCTTCCAGGTGCAGAAGGGCGTGCGGCTGCACCTGCCGCCGTTCCGCGAGCACGCGGCCCTGCTTGATCCACAGGATTACAGCGTGACTCAGGGGATGGGCAGCGCGATGCGCGATGCAGGGGTGGAGGCTTTCGAATATCGTTCGGCGCGTTGTCCGCAGGGGGGCATAAATGTGGCGTTGTTCGTGCCCTCGGCCTTTACCGAGAAGCGCCCGCGCAACCTGATGCCCTGGCTTTGCGAGACGACTTCGGAGTACGTCGCCTTCAAGCATGCCCAGGTGCCCGACAGCCCCCGCATTTACCGGCGTGAACAGTACCTGGTGGATGGCAGGCTACCTCATCCTGCCTGACCGTTCATCGTTTCGCCGCTTACGCGTCATGTTGTGCGGTGTATGTTGCGGGATGGCCAAGCAGGGAGTGCCAGACCATGGATATACGGATAGCTGTCCATCCCAGCGATGATCGTCGCTGGCGTGTGTACCTCAACCAATTCTTTTATGACTGCAAGAGCCGCAGTTCGGCCGAGCGTATTTATGCGCGGGTCTGCGCCGCGGAGCAGTTGGCAATTCAGCTTCCCGAACCACCTCGCATTGTCCGGCCGCAGCGTGTGTCACGGCGCGAGGTTCAGATCGCCTGAAGTTTGCCGGGCATCGGCGTCGGAAAACGGATCTTCCGCCCCGTGCATTGCCCGGTAGCAAGCACGGCTTGCCTGAGAACACTTCTTATCCACTGCCCTGAAACGGGGCGGTCGGCTGCTGCGTGGCGCGCACTTGTGCACAATGCTGACGCACTCTGTCAAGCCCCCGAAACATTGCACTTGGCCACCCTGTGAATTTCCTTGCGTTTTTTAACTTATTGAAAAATAAAGAGAATTTTGATTGGTGAAAAAATCACCAATCTGTCACACGGCCCCAGTTCACTGGGGGTATGGGTGGTTTTCAGCAAGTTCTCCACCGAGTTATCCACAGCTTCTGTGGATTGTCCCGAGCGCTTGCTCAGGAGCCTTGTGCCAGGGCCGTTACGGCGGACGAGGCCGCTCCCGGCGGGCGGCTGGTAGACTGGCGCGATCCTTTGCCACACCTCGGAGTCCTGCATGCCCCTCGATCTGTCCGCCCTGTTGATCGGTGCGCTCGCCGGATTGCTGCCCATGGCTGCACTTGCCTGGCGTCTGCAAGCGCGAAGGGTGGAGGTGGAGCAGGAGGCGACCCTGCTGCGCGAGCGGCTGGCGACGGCGCAACTGGCGCAGGACGGGCTGTCCGCGCGGGCTGAGGCGGATCGCGATGCTTTCCAGCGCTTGAGTGGCCGGCACGGCGAACTCTCCGCCGAGGCGGCGGCGCTACGCCGCGAAGTTGAACTGGGCAAGGAAGAGCGGGCCCGCCTGGCTAACGCCGAGCAAGACTGGCAGACCGAGCGCGCCGACAAGGAAACCGAGCTGCGCCGTCTTTCCGCTGAGCACGCGGCGCTCTCCGCCGAGCTGCGCGAGCAGCAGGACAATCACCAGCAGCGACTGGGCGACCTGCAATCGGCGCGAGACGATCTGCGGGCGCAATTCGCCGAGCTGGCCGGGAAAATCTTCGACGAACGCGAGCAGCGTTTTGCCGAGTCGAGCCAGCAGCGCCTGGGGCAGTTGCTCGACCCGCTCAAGGAGCGCATCCAGTCCTTCGAGAAGCGCGTGGAAGAGAGCTATCAGGCCGAGGCTCGTGAGCGTTTCTCGCTGACCAAGGAGCTGGAGCGCCTGCAGCAGTTGAACCTGCGCCTGGGCGAGGAAGCCACCAACCTGACCCGTGCCCTGAAGGGCCAGAAAACCCAAGGCAACTGGGGGGAACTGGTGCTCGAGCGCGTGCTGGAACACGCCGGCCTGGAGAAGGGCCGCGAGTATGAAACCCAGGTCAGCCTGCGCGCGCCGGATGGCGAGCGCTTCCAGCCGGACGTGCTGATCCGCCTGCCCGGCGACAAGCAGGTGGTGGTGGACGCCAAGGTCAGCCTGACCGCTTACCAGCAGTTCATTGCCGCCGAGGACGAGGTGATCCGCCAGCAGGCGCTCAAGGCCCATGTGCTGTCATTGCGCAACCATGTGAAGGGGCTGTCCGACAAGGATTACCGACGCCTGGAAGGGCTGCACAGCCTCGACTTCGTGCTGCTGTTCATGCCGATCGAAGCGGCTTTCTCGGCGGCACTGCAGGCCGAGCCGAACCTGTTCCAGGAGGCTTTCGAACGCAACATCGTGATCGTCAGCCCGACCACCCTGCTGGCCACACTGCGGGTGATCGACAGCCTGTGGCGCCAGGAGCGGCAGAACCAGAACGCCCGCGAGATCGCCGAGCGCGCCGGGGCGCTGTACGACAAGTTCGTGCTCTTCGTGCAGGATCTGGATGAGATGGGGACCCGCCTGCAGCAGTTGGACAAGACCTATGCTGCTGCGCGCAACAAGCTCTGCGAAGGGCGCGGCAACCTGATCAGCCGCGCCGAGCAGGTAAAGCTGCTGGGGGCGCGGGCGAGCAAGAACCTGCCGACGGAGTGGCTGGAGCGGGCATTGAGTGACGATGCGCCGCTGGTGGAAGAGGGCGAGTAGGGGCGCCTGGGGACGCGCCTACAAAAAACACTGGCCGCTCCGTCAGAACAGGGAGTAGGGCTTGCCCGCCGTGCCATCGGCGAAGCGCCGCAGCCGGAAGGCATGCAGATCCATTCCAGGATCACCTTTGTAAATCCACTGGCTCATCAGTTGGCCGACGATCGGCCCCATGGCGAAGCCGTGGCCGCAGAAGCCCGTGGCGATCAGCAGTCCGGGTACTTGCGCGGGCGCATCGAGCACCGGAATGCCATCGGGCAGCACGTCGATCAGTCCCGCCCAGCTTTCCACGACTTTCACATCGCGTAGTGCCGGGAAGGCTTTTGCCAGATTCTGCTGTGCCGTGAAGACACGCGCGGTGTTGGCCTTTACCTGCGGATCGCGCTCGCCGAGTACCGGGCCGTTCACGCTCCTTTCCGAACCGGGCAGGCGCTGGCGCAAGTCGTGGAACAACGCGCCGTTGAGCTTGAAGGAGAAGCCCGCGCGATGCTCCGGCAGGTGCGGCAGGTAGTGTCTGGCGCCGCGCAGGTAGTCGAGGTTCAGGTCGATGTCGGCCTGGGTTTCGTCAGCGAGGTTGATGCTGCCATCGGCGCGCTGGCGGAAGCCGATGCCGTGGCCGATGAAGCTCTGCGCGCCCACGTCCGGGCCGGGGCAGGTACGCGAAACGGTGCAACGCACGGCTTGTTGCGGCAGCTCCAGGCCGAGGCTCTGCACCAGGCGCCAACTGCTGGCGCCCGCGCAGATCAGCAGGTGACGGGTTTTCACATAGCCGCGTTCGGTCTGTACGCCGCAGACGGCGCCGGCGGCGCGGTCGATGCCGGTGACGCCGCAGCCTTCGACGAACACGGCGCCACGCTCAATGGCACGCAGCGCATAGCCGGGCGCCACGCGGCGCGGCTCGGCCTGGCCATCATTGGCGGTGTAGAGGGCGCCCAGTGCCGGGTCGCTCAGGGCCGGCATCAACTGCGCGACTTCCGCGCGGCTCAGCAGCCGGGTACCGAGGTCGAAGTTGGCGGCGACCTTCAGCCAGTCTTCGTACTTGCGCTGCTGCTCCGGCGTTTCGGCCAGGTACAGGCAGCCGCCCTGGCGCCATTCCAGCGGCAGTTGCAGCTCTTCTTCCAGGCGTTCCCACAGCGGAATCGCCGCCATCATCAGCGGCACTTCCGCCGGGTCGCGCGCCTGCTGGCGGACGAAGCCCCAGGCACGGGTGGATTGCTGGCTGGCGATCCCGGCCTTGTCCAGCACCAGTACGCTCAGGCCCTGGCCGGCGAGCTGCCAGGCGGTGGCGCAGCCCATGATGCCGCTGCCGGCGATGACCACGTCCACCTGCTCCGGCAGGCGCTCCACGCGGGAGGACAGGGCGGGGTGAAGCGGATAGGTTCCCATCGGCATACGGCGGCATCCCTGAGTCGAATAACGGATGCCGCAGTATGCGATTGACGTGCGCCGCGCATCCACTGCGCGGGCGCGCCGACAGGCGCTACGAAGCGCGCGCGGCCCGGCTGGCGGCCGGCGAACGGGCCAGGTAGTCCAGCGCTTCCTGGGTGTTGGCCTCGTGGTCCGGGTGGTACCAGGGCTTGAAGTAGCGCAGGAAGCTGGTGGCCAGGGAGCTGATCTTCGGCAGCACGCCGGACTTCGAGCCATCGCGCCAGATCGCGGCGAAGGAGCGTGGTTTGGCGATGGTCGGGTCCTGCCGCGACAGGGTGCGGGTGCCGAAGGCGAACAGGTAGATGATCAGCGGCCACACCACGAACATCCACAGCTGCCGACTGACGAAGGTGCCGCCCAGGTGCACGTGCAGGTCATGGGCAACGTTGCGGTGCTCCACTTCCTCGGCGCCGTGCCAGCGGAACAGGTCGAGCAACACCGGGTCGGCCTTGGCGCGGTCCAGCGCATCGGCTTCGAGAATCCACTTGCCGAGGATGCAGGTGAAGTGCTCCACCGCGGCGACGATGGCGCAGCGCTGGCCGATCCACCAGCGCTTGAGCCAGGGTGTACGGTTGAACAGTTCAGTGCCCAGCGGCGTGTCGCTGAGCAGTTGTTCGAACAGATAGTCCATGACCTTCAGATAGCGTGTGGAGTCGATGCCGTGGTGGCTCAGGTAGCGCTCCAAGGCACCCGAGTGGGCGCGGGCGTGCATGGCTTCCTGGCGGATGAAACCCTGCACGTCCTCGCGCAGCCGGCCTTCCTTTACGAAGGGCAGTGCCTTGTTGTAGAGGCGGCAGAACCACAGCTCGCCCGCCGGCAGCATCATGTGGATGACGTTGATCGCGTGGGACGCTTCGGGCTCGCCGGGAATCCAGTGCAGCGGCGAATCGGTGTAGTCGAACTGCACCTTGCGTTGCACGAGCTTGTGATGATGGTCGTTCATGGCAGTTCTCAGGCAGTGAGATTGAGGCGGGCGAACAGGCGCGACAGCCAGGGCATGAAGCGCCATTGCAGGGCGCCCAGGTGCACTTCGCTGCCGACTTTCACCACCGGCTGGTTGCGTTCCACCGCGCGGGCGATGCGTTCGCCGACGGTGTCCGGGCTGAGGCGGCGCCGACGATAGAAGCGCTGCACCTTGGCACGGTGTTTCGCCTGTTGTTCGTCATCCAGGCCGGCGAAGCGCGTGGCCTGGACGATGCCGGTATCGACGAAGCCCGGGCAGGCGGCGCTGACGCCGATGCCATTGCCCGCCAGTTCGGCGCGCAGGCATTCGCTGAGCATCAGTACCGCGGCCTTGCTGGTGGCGTAGGCCGGGTAGTTGCGTGACGGCGCGAAAGCCACGCCGGAGGCGACGTTGACCAGGTGCCCCGGCTTCCCGGCCTCGACCATCTGCTTGCCGAACAACCGGCAACCGTCGATCACGCTCCACAGGTTGATGCGCAGCAGGCGCTCCCATTCCTGCGGGGTGGTCTTGAGCATCGGCCCGGCCATGCCGATGCCGGCGTTGCTGACCACCACGTCGGGCACGCCGAGGCTGCTTTTCACCCACTGGGCGAAGCGCTCCATGGCGGCGCTGTCGCCCACGTCCACGCAATAGCTGTGAGCCGTGGCGCCGACTGCGCGGGCCAGTTCGGCACTACGTTCGGCAGCGGCCGGGTCGATGTCCGCGGCCAGCACGCTGGCGCCGCGTTCGGCGAAGCTCAGCAGGGTCGAGCGGCCGATACCGCCGCCCGCGCCAGTGACCACCACCAGCTTGCCGGCAAAGGGGCCGGCGCCGGGCTTCATTGCCGCGCGCTGCAGCTCCGGCGGGGCTTCACCGCCCTCGATATGGCTGACGAATTCGTCGATCCACTTGCCCAGTCGGACCGGTTCGGCGAGCAGTTGCCAGTGTCCAGCAGTGACATCGCGGCGCCACAGGCGCGGCGCCCACAGCGAGAGCTGCTGGAAGAGTTGCTGGCCGACGTAGCGGTCGCGGGTGGGCACGATGAGTTGCACCGGCACCTCGGTGTGGCGCTTGCGCGGCTTGAAGATCGAGGTGATGAAGTTGGCCCGGTAGAGCTTCACGCCGTGCTCGCCATCGCTGGCCTGGTGCGGGTTGCGCACCGGGTTGCGGATGCCTTCGACCTTGCGCAGGTACAGCGGCCACGCCTTCGCCGCGCCGAACCGCCAGGACAGCGACGGCAGCAGCGGCAGGTGGAAGTAGTAGATGTACCAGGAATGCAGCAGCTGGCTGGCCATCTGCAGCAGCGCGCGCGGCGTCTTGCGGCGCAGACGGTCGCGCATCCAGAAACCGACGTGGTCCAGGCAGGGGCCGGAGACACTGGTATAGGAGGCGATGCGGGCGCGCAATTGTGGATCGGTGACGCTTTCCCAGGTCTGGATCGAGCCCCAGTCATGCGCCACCAGATGCACCGCGCGCTGCGGGCTGACGGCATCGAGCACGGCCTTGAGGTCCTGGCTGAGCAGTTCCAGGCGGTAGTCGCGGGTCTTGCGCGGCTTGTCCGATTCGCCGGCGCCGCGCACGTCGTACGCTACCAGTTGGAAGCGCCCCGAGAGATGGCGGATCAGCGGCAGCCAGGTTTCGTGGTTGTCCGGATAGCCGTGGACGAACAGCACCATCGGCAGGTGCGCCTCGCCCCAGCGCCAGACGGCCAGGCGTACGTTGCCGGACTGCACGTCCAGCCGTTCCGGCGCCGGCAGGGTCTTCTCCAGCATGGCGTTCATGCCACCTCCCGCCGCGCCGGGGCGCTGATCAGGCCGCGCTCGGTCCAGCGGCGCACGTGGGGCAGGTCGTCGTCCAGCCAGTAGGCATCGTCCTCGGTGACCACCAGCAACTCCTCGAACTTGGCGCCCACGCCGCGCAGGCCCAGGTGCGGTTCGACGGCCCAGAGGCCGGGCGTGGGCGCATGTTGCGAACGATCATTGCTCGACCACAGCGGCGACCAGCCCTCGCGGCGGCCGGTGATCAGGGCGTTCTTCATCAGCGTGGCGATGTTGCGCACGCCAAAGCGCGCGACCGACGGGCCGGTGGTGCGTGCGCCGAGTTTTTCCACGCGGTGCGCCAGCACTTCGAAGGGATAGGCCTTGTGCCGCGGTAGGGTGCCTTGGCGGTGGCAGAGACGGTCCACCGATTGGCTGACATGGGCCAGCGGCAGGCGTTGGCGCACTTGTTCGACGATCAGGTTGCGGTGCGCCAGCAGATCGTCCATCAGGCGCTCCACCAGCAGGTTGTGGCCCAGTGCGCCGGAGTAGCCGACGTCGGCGGTGTAGGCGCCCAGGGTCGGTGCGCAGTCGAGGATGAAGGGCATGCCTTCCTCCAGGCGCTGCTTGCCGGGGTAGAAGGCCAGGTTGAAGCCGCCCAGGTGGCGCAGGCCGTCGAAGCCCTTGAAGGAGGTGCGGCTGCCGAACCAGGCGAAGGGCTGGTGGAACCAGTCGCGCACGCCGTGATCGAGCAGCCAGGTCTTCATCAGCGCGGCGGTCTCGCGCTCGCTGATGCCCGGGCGCAGTTCGCCGGCAATGGTTTCGCAGCAGCGGTAGGCCAGTTGCTGAATCTCGCGGAAGTGCCGCAGGTCTTCGGGGGTGGGCACCCAGGCGCCTTGGGACATGACTTTCTCCAGGCTGGTTGTTGTTATCGTTACATCGGGCGATGTCACGATCGATGCTGACCCATCGGTTGCCATTGCGCCATGCGTGCGTCGCGGGCCTGGAGTGTTACCGGAGCGGGGAGCCGCGGATGGCGCGGGTTGTGGGCGGGAGCGGGGAATCCGGTGGGTGCAGTTCCCGTCTTTGGTTGGGCCTCGGGGATGCGAAGGGGATCACCGAAGGATTAATCCTTCCGATTGTTCCGTGGGCATGTCGATGGCTATCATCCGGCCATGAGCACACCCCTGAACCTCCTGCAGCGCCTGCTGCAGCGCCCGGACGACGCGCCTTCCGCACTGGAAGACGAGCGCGAGTATTCCGTGGATGAACTGGCCCGCGAGGGCGGCACCACGGTACGCAACCTGCGCGCCTATCAGGATCGTGGCCTGCTGCCGCCGCCCGAGCGCCGGGGCCGCGCCGGGGTGTATTTCGCCAGCCACCTGCGCCGCCTGCGGCTGATCAATCGACTGCTGGAGCGCGGCTACAACATCGCCAATATCAAGGAGCTGCTGCAGAGCTGGGAAAGCGGCCATGACCTGGACCATGTGCTCGGCCTCGACGAAGCCATCGTCGGGCCATGGAACCTGGAGTCGCCCGGCAGCATCGAGTTCAGCGACCTGCAGGCGTTGTTTGGCGATGAGCTGAACGACGCCGTGATCGACGAGGCGCTGGCCCAAGGGCTGCTCGCTTTCGATGGCGAACGCATCAATATCCCCAGCCCGCGCCTGTTCAATGCCGGTGTCGAGCTCTACCGTGCGGGTATTCCGCTGGCGTCGTTGCTGGATCATCTGGCCGTGCTGCGAACCGACACCGAACACCTGGCTGCCGGTATCGTGCGCCTGGTGGTGACCCATCTGGTGGACAAGCCCGGTACCGACCTGCTGCCCGGCGCGGCCGATCTGGAGCGCCTTGCCGAAGTCTTCCAGCGCCTGCGTCCCGTGGCCGAACAGGTGGTGCTGGTGGAGCTGGCGCGAGGCCTGAAGCGCTCGGCCAACGAGATGCTCGGCGAGCGCGTTGGGGAAATCCTCCGTCGCCTGGAAACCCCGGAATAGGTGGTCAGCTGGCTGCCTGGGCCAGCTTGCCACGCAGCCAGCGCCGCGCGGGGTCGTCCTCGCTGGCCTCCGACCAGATCTGCACGAAATCGAACGGTGCCAGTTTCAGCGGCGGCTCGAAGCTGGCCAAGCCATGGCTTTCGAGATCGTCCGGAAGCATCCGCGCGGCGATTGTCAGCACCAGATCGGTACCCGCCAACAGGCTCGGCGCCACGCTGAAATGCGGCACGGTAGAGGCCACCTGACGCCGCCGGCCGAGTTTTTCCAGATGGCTGTCGATCTCTTCCGCTGGGCTCTGCTGCAGGGCGACCCGCAGGTGTGGGGCGGCTAGGTAGTCGTCCAGGTCCAGGCGCTTGCGGCCGCCCAGGGTTTCGCTCGAGCACAGGCAGACGAAGCGTTCCTCGAACAGGCGCTGCACCCGCAGCCCTTCCGGCAGCATGGGGAAGACCCCAAGGGCACCATCCAGCTCGCCGCTCGACACCTGCTCGGCCATGCCCCCGCGCGAAGCCTGGCGGACGTCCAGATGTATGCCCGGCGCCTCGCGGCGCAGGATCGGCAGCAGCGTTGGCAACACCACCCAGGCGCCGTAGTCGGACATGCCCAGGCGTAGCTCCAGCTCGGCGTTCGCCGGATCGAAATCATCGCCCAGTACCAGCCGGCGCACGCCACCGAGGATTCCCCGCAGCGGGCCGGCCAGTTCGAAGGCGCGGCGGGTCAGTTGCATCTGGTTGCCGGCGCGCACCAACAGCGGGTCATCCAGCAGGTCGCGCAGGCGATTCAGCGCGTGGCTCACCGCCGGCTGGGTCATGGCCAGCCGCTCGGCGGCGCGGGAGACGTGGCGCTCTTCCAGCAGGGCGTCGAGGATCACCAGCAGGTTGAGATCGATGCGGCGCAAGTCATGAATCGAGTGCATTCGGGTTGTGCCAATCATTCATTTCCATGCGCTGAATGGATAGCAGAAGCTGAGCCCCATCGACAAGCCATGGAGAATCTTCGATGTCGAAACTGCTTCTGTTATTGCCTGCCATCGCTGTGGGCGCGCTGGTCGCCTTGCAGGCGGGCAGCAACTCGCTGCTGGGGCGCCAGTTGGGGCACCCACTGAGTGCCAGCTTGACCTCGCTGGGTGTCAGCCTGGCGGCGGTGATCATTGCGCTGCTGGCGTTCCGCGTACCGCTCCCCGCTGCCGCAGGAATTGCCGCCACGCCCTGGTGGGGCTGGCTGGGTGGGTTGTTCGGTGCAGCGTACCTGACGGTGGCCGTGATGCTGGCGCCGCAGTTGGGCGCGGCAACGTTCCTCGCCTGCGTAGTGGCGGGGCAGATGCTGATGTCGGCGTTGTGCGATCAGTTCGGCTGGGCGGGTTTTTCAGTGCGGCGGTTGTCGCCCGAAGGTTATCTGGCCATCGGGCTGATCATTGCCGGGGTGGTGGTTTTGCAGTGGCGTGGGAGGGTGGCGTGAAGTATCGCTGGCTGCTGGTTTTGGGTGGGTTCGCGACGCCGCTGCCAAGGCGCGGCTAGACGAATTATCTCAGGCTCAGATGCCGACTCAACAATGCCCGTAGCGCTGCCGGCTTCACCGGCTTGGGCAGGAAGTCCAGCCCGGCCGCATGGATCTGCGCCACCAGTTCGGGGCGGGCGTCCGCGCTGATCACCACGCCTGGCACCGGCTCGCCCAGGCGGGTGCGCAGCCAGGCCATGAGGTCGGTGCCGAGTTCGCCGTCGTCCAGGTGGTAGTCGATCAGGGCCAGTTGCGGGCGCGCGTCGCCGTCCAGCAGCGCCTGGCATTCCTCGCGGCTGCGTGCGGTGAGCACGCGGCAGCCCCAGCGGGTCAGCAGGCTGTTCATGCCGGTGAGGATGCTGTCTTCGTTATCCACGCAGAGCACCTGCGCGCCGTTGAGCTGTTCCGGGGTTTCCACCTTGTGCCCGTTGAGCGGCGCCGGGGCTGGTTGGCGGGCGAGCGGCACGCTGACGCTGAACACGCTGCCCTTGCCCGGCCAGGAACGTACTTCCAGGCGGTGGCCGAGGACCTTGCACAGACGGTCGGCGATGGCCAGGCCCAGACCCAGGCCCTTTTCGGCGCGGGTCTGGTGGCTGTCCAGGCGTTTGAATTCCTCGAAGATCACCTGCAGCTTGTCCGGCGGGATGCCTGGACCGTGGTCCCAGACTTCGAGCCGCAGGTGCCCGGCCTCGCGGCGCACGCCCAGCAGCACGTGGCCCTTGGCATAGCGGAAGGCATTGGTGAGGAAGTTCTGCAGCACGCGGCGCAGCAGTTTGATGTCGCTTTCCACGCGCAGCTTGCTGCCGCGCACGTGGAAGTCGATGCCGTGCTCCTGGGCCAGTACGCGGAATTCCACGCCGAGGGTGTCGTACAGGTTGCTCAGCGGGAAGGCTGCGACGTCGGCGCTGACGCGGCCACCCTCAAGACGCGAGATGTCCAGCAGGTCGGTGATCAGGTCTTCCGCCGAGCGCAATGAGGAGTCCAGGTGGCGCACCAGTTCGGTAGCCTCTTCGGGCAGTTTGTCCTGGTGGGCGAGGGCGGCGGAGAACAGCCGCGCGGCGTTCAGCGGCTGCATCAGGTCGTGGCTGACCGCAGCGAGGAAGCGCGACTTCGACTGGTTCGCCGCCTCGGCCGTGCCCTTGGCCTCGGTGAGTGCCTGGTTGAGCTGCGACAGCTCGAAGGTGCGCTCCTGCACACGCTGTTCCAGGCTCTCGTTGGCGTCCTTCAGGCCTTGCTCGGCGTCGCGGTAGTTGGTGATGTCGGTGAAGCTCATGACGAAGCCGCCGCCGGGCATCGGGTTGCCGATCAGCTCGATGACGCGGCCGTTAGGGAACAGCCGCTCGGAGGTGTGCGGCGTGCCCTGGCGCATCCAGTACAGTCGCTTGGCGACGTGCAGGTCCGGGTCGCCCGGCCCGCACAGGCCACGTTCGGCGTTGTAGCGGATGATGTCGGCGATGGGCCGGCCGACGTAGATCAGCCCCTCCGGATACTCGAACAGCTCGATGTAGCGGTGGTTCCAGGCCACCAGGCGCAGCGACTGGTCGACCACGCTGATGCCCTGGGTGATGTTCTCGATGGCGCCCTGCAGCAGTGCGCGGTTGAACTGCAGGACCTCGGAGGCTTCGTCGGCGATCTTCACCACGTCCTCCACCTGCATCTCGCGGCCTTCGATGGCGGCCTTCACCACGGCGCGCGCGGAGGAGGCGCCGAGCACGCCGGCGAGCAGGCGTTCGGTGTGGGCGATCCATTCGTCGTTGGCGTTCTGGCTGGGCGTGAAGCCCTTGCCCTGGCGGTAGGCGAAGCGGATGAAGCTCTGCCGCGCGCGCTCCTCGCCGACAAAGCGCGCGGCGAGCATCAGCAGGTCTTCCAGCTGCACCGCGAGCATCGAGCGCGAGCTGAGCTTCTGCGAGATTTCCTGGCCGATGAAGCGGCTGGCCTGCCAGTGTTCCGACACGCGGGTGCGCGAGAACACCGAGACCAGCCCGAACAGCGCGAAGTTGCCGATCAGCGAGAGCAGCACGCCCAGGGTCAGCGGCTCGATGGACAGGCCGAACGGACGGCCGGCTAGCCAGGCCAGGCCGGGGAAGGTTTCCAGCGGCCAGCCCAGGCCCTTGGCGACCACCGGCAGCACCAGGGTGTACGCCCAGAGGAACGAGCCGGCGGCCAGCCCGGCAAACACACCACGACGGTTGGCCTGCTTCCAGTACAACGCGCCGATCATCGCTGGGCCGAGCTGGGCGATGGCGGCGAAGGCGATCTGGCCGATGGTGGCAAGGCTCGCGGTGGAGCCCAGCAGCCGGTAGCTGACGTATGCCAGCAGGAGGATCAGCGCGATGCTCACCCGGCGCACGGTCAGCAGCCAGTGGCGGAACACCTCGAAGGGCTGCTCGGCCTCGCCCTTGCGACGCAGCAGCCAGGGCAGCAGCATGTCGTTGGAGACCATGGTGGACAGCGCCACGCTGGCGACGATGACCATGCCGGTGGCCGCCGAGGCGCCACCGATGAAGGCCAGCAGTGCCAGTGCGGGATGGGCCTCGGCCAGCGGCAGGCTGATCACGAAGGAGTCCGGCATCACGCCCGCCGGCAGGTGCATCTGCCCGGCCAGGGCGATCGGCACCACGAACAGTGCGGCCAGCACCAGGTAGATCGGGAACACCCAGCGCGCCAGGTTCAGGTCGCGCGGCTCGATGTTCTCCACCACCAGCACGTGGAACTGGCGCGGCAGGCACATGATGGCGGTCATCGCCACGCCGGTCTGCAGCAGCATGGCTGGCCAGTGCACGGTCTCCTTCCAGTATTCGTTGAGCTGCGGGGCGACGCGGGCCTTGTCCAGCAGGTCGCCGAAGCCGTCATATAGGCCGTAAGTGACGAAGATGCCGACGGCGAGGAAGGCGGTCAGCTTGACCAGGGATTCGAAGGCGATGGCCAGCACCATGCCGCGGTGGTGCTCGGTGACATCCAGGTTGCGGGTACCGAAGACGATGGTGAACAAGGCGAGAATCAGCGACACGATCAGCGCCGTGTCCTGGGCGCGGATGCCGCCCGAATCGGGGCCGGCGCCGATCAGCAGGTTCACCCCGAGGACTATGCCCTTGAGCTGCAGGGCGATGTAGGGCAACACGCAGACCACACAGATCAGCGCCACCACCACTGCCAGCGCCTGGGACTTGCCGTAGCGCGCGGCGATGAAGTCGGCGATGGAGGTGATGTTCTCCTGCTTGCTGATCATGATCATCTTCTGCAGCACCCAGGGCGCGAAGAGCATCAGCAGCACGGGGCCGACATAGATCGGCAGGAATGACCACAACTGGTCGGCAGCCTGGCCGACGGCGCCGAAGAAGGTCCAGCTGGTGCAATACACAGCCAGCGAGAGGCTGTAGACCCAGGCGCGGACGCGCGGCGAAAGAGGGGCGCGACGGCGGTCGCCATAGAAGGCGATGGCGAACAGGACCGCCATGTAGAGCAGGGCGACCGTTGCGATCAACCCACTGGACAACGACATGCTGACTCCGGAAATGAACTGGCTCCCCCGCAGGAGCGCTGGCAGCAGTTTCGCACCAAAGTCCGGAACTGTCAGACGCCTGCTACCAATGTCTCAGTGGCGCCGTGTCGCGCCTCACACTTGAGGGCGGCGCGCCGGACTGATAGCTTGCCGGCCTTTTCGCGGTCCGTCTGTCGTGCGCCTGCCGGCGCGCGGCACTTCATCGGGCCGCTACGCTCTGATGTGAGCGATGATTCTGCGTCGTGTGTCGAGGAGGGCGCCATGTTCAGACCGTTACCCATCACCTTGCAGCGCGGGGCCCTGCGCCTGGAGCCCATGGTGGAGGCCGACGTACCGGACCTGGTGACGCTGGCAGAGCAGAACCGCGAGGTCCTGCAGTTCATGAGCGCACCTGGACGCCCGGACTGGTACCGCCAGGGGCTGGCCGACCAGCGCGAGGGCCGCGCCCTGCCGCTGGTGGTGCGCCTGGGCAACCAGATCGTCGGCACCACGCGCTTCATGGACTTCCTCCCGGCGCTGCCGGCCTGCGAGATCGGCGCCACCTGGCTGGACCAGGCCCAGCACGGCAGCGGCCTCAACGCCACCATGAAGTACCTGATGCTGCGCCATGCCTTCGACAGCTGGAAGATGGTCCGCGTGCAGTTCAAGACCGCCGCCAGCAATGAGCGCTCCCAGCGCGCCATCGAGAAGCTCGGCGCGGTGCGCGAGGGTGTGTTGCGCAACCATCGGCGCCTGGCTGGCGGGCGGCTCGACGACACCATTCTGTACAGCATCACCGACCAGGAATGGCCACAGGTGAAGGCCGCGCTGGAAGCCGGTTTCGTCGGCTGAGTGATACTCTGCACCGCTTGCCCCCTCACCCTAACCCTCTCCCCAAGGGAGAGGGGACTGTTCGGCGCAGGAGGAAACTATTGTGTCAGCCGGCGCAGACGGCTCCCTCTCCCTCTGAGCGGGGCGCGTAGCCAGGGCTGGGGTGAGGGACAGCCCGGACGCCATTTTCCAGTAATGGCTGATATGCCGGCAGGGCACGGCATACAAAGAGTCCCTTGACGGGAGTGGTACATGGCAGAAGACCACGCAAGCGGCGAACGCACCCGCTTCTGGCGCGCCCAGGAACTGGGCGGCGTCGAGCTGCTGCACGCACGCTACATCGAGCAGGTGTTCTCGCCCCACGTCCATGAAGGCTTCGCCTTCGTCATGATCGAGCAGGGGGCGCAGCGCTTTCACCATCGCGGTGCCGAGCACTTCGCTCCGGCCGGCAGCGTAGTGCTGATCAACCCCGACGAGGTCCACACCGGCTCCAAGGCCGACGAGGCCGGCTGGCGCTACCGTGGTTTCTATCCGGAGCTGGCGCAGGTTTCCGGCGTGCTGGAGGAGCTGGAGCTGGGCAAGGGCGGCACGCCGTCTTTCGCTGCCAGCGTGGTGAATGATCCGGAACTGGTGCAGGCGCTGTTCGCCGCGCACCGGCTGGCGGATTCCGACGCTACTGTGCTGCAGCGCCAGACCTGCTGGCGCGAGGCGCTGCTGTTGCTGTTCCAGCGCCACGGGCGGATTCCCGAGGCGCAGCCCGCGGGCAATGAACCGGTGGCGGTGGCGCGGGCCCGCGAGCTGCTTGGCTCGCGCTTGCTGGAGCCGCCGTCGCTGGAGGAACTGGCCGCCGCCGTCGGGCTTTCTCCGTTCCACTTTGCCCGCGTGTTCCGCAAGGCCACTGGCCTGCCGCCCCATGCCTGGCTCAAGCAGCGTCGACTGGAACAGGCGAGGGCGCTGCTCAAGCAGGGCTGCATGCCGGTGAACGTGGCCATGCAACTGGGCTTCGCCGATCAAAGCCACCTCAGCCGGCAGTTCAAGCAGGCCTATGGGGTCGGCCCTGGCGAGTATCGCCAGGCCTGCGCGCGGTCGCTCCGCCAGGCCTGACGTTTCTGCCGTATCCCCCTGAAGAACCTTGCCCTTGATGGGGTGCCGGCTTTTTTATCACACGCCATTGAGCGATCGTTCGATACGACGGAAAGAGAATCTGAGTCAATCGGAATATTTTTTCATTTGCGATACATTTGCATTTACAAAATTTACATTCGGCTTTAATTTGCCACCCCTTCACGAAGTACCCGGGGAGGGGGAAGCATGTCGCACGTTCGTTCGTGGTCGCGCCTGGCGATCGCCGTTGCCCTGGCCACGCCGCTGCTGCCGGTGCAGGCCGAAGAAGACACCAGGGAACTGGAGACCGTCACCGTCGTCGGTGACTGGCTCGGCGAGGCCGACCAGCAGGTTGTGCAGAACCACCCCGGCGCGCGCACCGTGGTACGCCGCGAGCAGATGATCGAAGAGGGCGCGCAGAACGTACGCGACGTGCTGCGCGGTATTCCCGGCGTGCAGGTGCAGGACAACAACGGCACCGGCGGCAGCGATGTTTCCCTCAACGTCGGCGTGCGCGGCCTGACCTCGCGCCTGTCGCCACGCTCCACCGTACTCATCGATGGCGTCCCGGCCGCCGTGGCGCCCTATGGCCAGCCGCAGCTGTCGATGTTCCCGCTGTCGGTGGGCAACCTCGACAGCGTCGACGTCGTACGTGGCGCCGGTTCCGTGCGCTATGGACCGCAGAACGTCGGCGGGGTGATCAACTTCGTCACCCGGGCGATTCCCAAGGAGTTCTCCGGCGACGTCGGCAGCACCGTAGAAACCGCTTCCCACGGCGGCTGGAAGAAGCTCTACAACGCCTTCCTCGGCGGTACCGCCGACAACGGCATGGGCGCTGCACTGCTGTATTCGGGCGTGAAGGGCGCGGGCTACCGCGACGGCAACGACGCCACCGACATCGACGACGTGATGTTCAAGACCCACTGGGCGCCCACCGATGTCGACGAGTTCTCCGCCAACTTCCACTACTACGACGGCAGCGCCGACATGCCCGGTGGCCTGACCCAGGCGCAGTTCGACAAGGACCCGTACCAGTCGGTGCGCGACTACGACAACTTCACCGGTCGTCGCAAGGACGTCTCGCTAAAGTACAAGCGGCAGATCGACGACCTCACCCAGGTCGAAGTGCTGACCTACTACAGCGACAGCTTCCGTGGCAGCAACATCGCCAACCGCGACCTCAAGACCCTGGCGTCCTACCCGCGCGACTACCACACCTTCGGTATCGAGCCACGCGTGTCGAAGATCTTCATGGTCGGCCCGACCACCCAGGAAGCCAGCATCGGCTATCGCTACCTGAAGGAGGCGATGCACGAGCGCGCCAGCCAGGTCGGCCTGGTGAACAACATCCCGACGCCGATACCCGGCGCCGACGGCCACACCTACCAGGACCGCACAGGCGGTACCGAGGCGAACTCCCTCTACCTCGACGACAAGATCGACGTGGGCAACTGGACCGTTACCCCGGGCATCCGCTTCGAGCGCATCTCCACTGACTGGCACGAGCGCCCGGTCCTCGACAACAAGGGCAAGCCGGTCCAGGAGAAGAACCGCAGCAAGGACTACAACGAGCCGCTGCCGGCGCTCGCGGTGATGTATCACCTGTCGGACGAGTGGAAGCTGTTCGCCAACTACGAGACCTCCTTCGGCAGCCTGCAATACTTCCAGCTCGGCCAGGGCGGCAGCGGCAACGACACCGCCAGCGGCCTGCAGCCCGAGAAGGCGAAGACCTACGAAGTGGGCACGCGCTACGACAACGGCACCTGGGGTGGCGAAGTCACGCTGTTCTACATCGACTTCGACGATGAGCTGCAGTACATCAGCAACGACGTGGGCTGGACCAACCTGGGCGCCACCAAGCACCAGGGCATCGAGACCTCCGCGCACTACGACATGGCTGCGCTGGACCCGGTACTCGCCGGCCTGACTGCCTACGGCACCTTCACCTATACCCGCGCTACCTACGAAGGTGAGATCCCGTCGTTCAAGGGCCGCGACCTGCCGCTGTACTCGCGCCAGGTGGCGACCATCGGCCTGCGCTACGAGCATGACCGCTGGACCTACAACGTCGACGGCTTCGCCCAGTCGGGGCAGCGCGCGCCCGGCCCGACCACCAACTCCAACGGCAGCTTCACCGGCAACTACATCACCGAGCCGAGCGCCGATGGCCAGTACGGCGACATCCCCGGCTACGTGCTGTGGAACGCCCGCGTGGGCTACGACTTCGGCCCGCAGGCGTCGAACCTGAAAGTCGCCGCCGGGGTGAAGAACATCTTCGACCAGATGAACTACACCCGTTCCAGCGACAACAACGCCGGGATTTACCTGGGCGAGCCGCGCACTTTCTACGTGCAGGGCAGCGTCGGCTTCTGACGTCTTCCCGGCTCATTGAAAAACCCGTCCTTCGCGACGGGCTTTTTCTTGCACGGATTACGGCGTTCGAATGGATTTGTGCGGAAAATGTGGCTTTTCTTCACGCTGTTGCCGTCATATCCGTGCTGTCATTCCGGCTCAAGGCCGCTACGCAGGTAAACAAGGACGATGTCTCAACACTCGCAATTCGCCCTGCTGGGCACCAAGCGATTCCTGCCCTTCTTCATTACCCAGCTGCTGGGTGCGTTCAACGACAACATCTTCAAACAGTCGCTGATCCTGGCGATCCTCTACCATCTCACCGTCGGCGGTGACCGCAACCTGCTGGTCAACCTCTGCGCGCTGTTGTTCATCCTGCCGTTCTTCCTGTTCTCCGCCCTGGGCGGCCAGTTCGGCGAGAAGTTCAACAAGGACGCGCTGATGCGCGCGCTGAAGCTGGCCGAGATCGTGATCATGGCGGTGGGCGCCGCGGGCTTCGTGTTCGGCAGCCTGCCGCTGCTGTTCCTCGCGCTGTTCGCCATGGGCACGCACTCGGCGCTGTTCGGCCCGGTGAAGTACTCGATCCTGCCGCAACACCTGCGCGAGGACGAACTGGTTGGCGGCAACGCCCTGGTGGAAATGGGCACCTTCCTCGCCATCCTCTGCGGCACCATCGGCGCCGGCGTGCTGATGTCGCGGCAGGACTATGCGGCCGGCGTCGGCATCGCCGTGGTGCTGGTGGCTGTCTGCGGTTTCCTCGCCAGCCGCAACATTCCCCGTGCGGCAGCTGCGCTGCCGGACCTGAAGGTCGACTGGAACATCTTCCGCCAGTCCTGGAGCATCCTCCTGCTCGGTCTGCGCCAGCGCCCGGCGGTGTCGCGCTCGCTGGTGGGCAACTCCTGGTTCTGGTTCCTCGGCGCGGTCTACCTGACGCAGATCCCGACCTACGCCAAGGAACTGCTGCATGGCGACGAGAGCGTGGTGACGCTGATCCTCACCGTGTTCTCGGTGGGCATCGCGCTGGGCTCGATGCTTTGCGAAAAGCTTTCCGGCAAGAAGGTGGAAATCGGCCTGGTGCCCTTCGGCTCCATCGGCCTGAGCCTGTTCGGCATCCTCCTGTGGTGGCATTCGGGCGGCTTCCCGCAGGGCGCGCAGCCCTACAACTGGCTGGCCGTGCTGGAGCACTCGCAGTCCTGGGCTGTGCTGGCGGATATCCTCGGCATCGGTATCTTCGGCGGCTTCTACATCGTGCCGCTGTACGCACTGATCCAGGCGCGCACCGAGGAAGACAAGCGCGCGCGGGTGATCGCGGCGAACAACATCCTCAATGCGCTATTCATGGTGGCGGCGGCGATCGTCTCGATCCTGCTGCTGTCGGTGGCGAAGCTGACGATCCCCGAGCTGTTCCTCGTGCTCTCGCTGATGAACGTCGCGGTGAACGTCTACATCTTCAAGATCGTGCCCGAGTTCACCATGCGCTTCCTGGTCTGGCTGCTGACCCATTTGATGTACCGAGTCGACCATCGCAACCTTGAAGCCATCCCCGACGAAGGCCCCGCGGTGCTGGTGTGCAACCACGTGTCCTTCGTCGATGCGCTGCTGATTGCGGGTTCGGTGCGGCGCCCGGTGCGCTTTGTCATGTACTACAAGATCTTCCGCATCCCGGTGCTCAATTTCATCTTCCGTACGGCCGGCGCGGTGCCGATCGCCGGGCGTAACGAGGATCCGGAGACCTACGAAAAGGCTTTCGCCAAAGTCGCCGAGTACCTGCGAGAAGGAGAGCTGGTGTGCATCTTCCCCGAGGGCATGCTGACCCTGGATGGCGAGATGAACGAGTTCCGCGGCGGCGTGGAGCGCATCATCGAGGAGACGCCGGTGCCGGTGATCCCGATGGCGTTGCAGGGCCTGTGGGGCAGCTTCTTCAGCCGTGACCCGCAGAAGGGCTTCTTCCGCCGGCTGTGGTCGCGGGTGTGCCTGGTGGCTGGTCAACCGGTGGCACCGGAAGAGGCCAGGCGCCTGGCGCTGCAGGAGCAGGTCGCGATGCTGCGCGGCGCGGCGCGCTGACTTTATTGGCGGCAAAGAAAAAGCCCCGGCAATGCCGGGGCTTTTTCATGGGCGTGTCGCGGTTCAGATGACCTGAACTTCGTCAGCCTGCAGGCCCTTCTGGCCTTCAACCACGATGAAGGAGACCTTCTGGCCTTCCTGCAGCGACTTGAAGCCGGTGCCCTGGATGGAGCGGAAGTGCACGAAGACATCGTTGCCGCTTTCCGGAGTGATGAAGCCGAAGCCCTTGGCGTCATTGAACCACTTGACGGTGCCGGTCTGACGATTCGACATGGAGATACACCTTGAACAATTGAATATTGTTTTGCGGAAAGGTCCGCGCTCGTCCTGAGTTGCAAGGTGCAGTCGAAGCCGGGTGGTGGGGAATGGCCCCACCAGGTCACGAGCCACAGTGACCCAAGCAAACACAGTGGCCCGCAGCAT
Source organism: Pseudomonas sp. AU12215 (assembly GCF_001675465.2). Lineage (NCBI taxonomy): Bacteria > Pseudomonadati > Pseudomonadota > Gammaproteobacteria > Pseudomonadales > Pseudomonadaceae > Pseudomonas > Pseudomonas sp. AU12215. Next base: position 73,959 of record NZ_MACM02000164.1, on the reverse strand, counting down.
ACCGACAAATTTTCGGGAAAGCGACAACCCGCCGGTATCGAGAACCGATACAGCGTCAGTGGCTCATTTTCAGTCCGACCAGTCCGCACAGGATCAGCGCAACGCTGAGCAGGCGTACCGGCGCCATGGACTCGCCGAACAGCACGATCCCGACGATGACGGTGCCGACAGCGCCGACACCGGTCCAGATGGCGTAGGCGGTGCCCAGGGGCAGATTCCTCATGGCCAGGCCAAGCAGGCCCATGCTGGTGATGATCGCCAGCACGGTGAGGATGGTCGGTATCGGTCGGGTGAAGCCTTCGGTGTATTTCAGGCCGACAGCCCAGCCCACTTCGAACAGGCCGGCGACGAACAGAATGATCCAGGACATGGAACTCTCCAGACGGTGGATGGAATGGAGGGCCGTCCCCGCTGGAGCACCGGAAGGTGGTGAGGTCGTCCTCACAATGTGCATTATTTTGCACAAAAGCGGTGCGCCGGGCAACCCGGCGCGGGAGGTTGCCCTATTGCGGGGCTTCTTTCTGGACGGGTGGCTCATCGGACATGCGTCGGAACCAGGTGGAAAGCGTAGCGCCGGAAATGTTGTGCCAGACGCTGAACAGCGCGCTGGGTACGGCCGCCAGCGGCGAGAAGTGCGCACTGGCCAGCGCGGCGCCAAGCCCGGAGTTCTGCATGCCGACTTCCAGCGCCAGCGATTTGCGCTGCGCCAGCGGCAGCCCGAAGACCTTGGCGGTGAAGTAGCCGAGCAGGAAGCCGAAACCGTTGTGCAGGATCACCACGGCCATGATCAGCAGGCCGGATTCGGCGATCTTCGCCTGGCTGGCCGCGACCACGGCGGCGACGATGATCACGATGGAAATCACCGAGATCAGCGGCAGCACATCGACCACGTGGAGAACTCGCGCCCCGAGCATGCGCTGAGCGACGATGCCGAGGACGATGGGTACCACGACGACCTGCAGGATCGACCAGAACAGCGCGCCGAAGGACACCGGCAGCCAGGCCGAGGCCAGCAGCCAGATCAGCGCCGGAGTCAGCAGCGGGGCGAGGAGGGTGGTCACGCCGGCGATGGCCACGGAAAGCGCCAGATCGCCGCGCGAGAGCCAGGTCATCACGTTGGAAGCGGTACCGCTGGGGCAGCAGCCGACCAGGATCACGCCCACGGCGATTTCCGGCGGCAGGTGCATCAGTTGGCAGAGCAGCCAGGCCATGCCGGGCATGATCACGAAGTGGGCGATCACACCGAGGGTGACACGCCACGGGTGCCGGGCGACTTCGGCGAAGTCCTCGACCTTGAGCGTCAGGCCCATGCCGAACATCACCACGCCGAGCATTGGGACGATGGCGATGGTGAGCGGAGTGAAGAGTGAGGGGATGAAGAACGCCAGAATGGCGAAGAGCAGCACCCAGAGGGCGAAGGTGTTGCCCATGAAGCGGCTGAGCAGGATGAGAGCACGCATGGGCCGTCCTTCTTTTTATGTGGGCCTTATTGTCAGGACAGGCGCCGCGAGGACGCGGCGCCTGTCACGGCATCAGATGCCTTCGGGCATCGCTTCGCCACCGAGCGCTTCGATCAGCGCTGGAAGGAATTCGGCGAAGGTCAGCATCATCAGGGTGAAGCTGGCGTCGAGCTGGCCGAGGGCGTCTTCGCCGCCGTCCTGCTCCGCCTTCTCCTGCAGCATGTCTTCGAAGCGCAGGCGCTTGATCGCGACCTTGTCGTCGAGGACGAAGGACAGCTTGTCGGACCAGGCCAGGGACAGCTGGGTAACCAGCTTGCCGGCGGTCAGGTGCAGCTGGATTTCCTCGCTGGTCAGATCCTGGCGCTTGCAGCGCACCACGCCGCCGTCTTCGTGGGTGTCACGCAGCTCGCACTCGTCGAGGACGAAGAAGTCGCCGGCGGCTTCCTGGGTTTTCACCCATTCGGTCAGGGTGGCGGTCGGTGCGGTCTTCACGGTCAGCGGGCGCACCGGCAGCGAGCCCAGCGCTTCGCGCAGGGTGGACAGCAGGTCTTCGGCCTTCTTCGCGCTGGAGGTATCGACCAGAATCAGCCCCAGGCTCGGAGCGATGGCGGCGAAGGTCACGGAACGACGGATGAAGGCGCGTGGCAGCAGAGTCTGGACGATCTCGTCCTTGAGCTGGTCGCGTTCCTTCTTGTAGACCTTGCGCATCTGTGCGGCTTCGATCTCGTCGACCTTCTCCTTGAGCGCGTCACGTACCACGCTGCCGGGGAGGATGCGCTCTTCCTTGCGGGCACTGATCAGGAAGAATCCCTCGCTGGCGTGCACCAGCGGCGCGTCCGGGCCCTTGCCGAAGGGGGCGGAGAAACCATAGGTAGTCAGCTCCTGGCTGGCGCAGGAGCGCGCCGGTTTACTGGCCAGGGCCTTTTCCAGGGCATCGGCGTCGATCTGCAGATCCTGGGTGAGGCGATATACGAGCAGATTGCGGAACCACATGAGGGGCTAACTCCTGGACACAAAGGAGCCATTATTCCGTTCGGCGCGGTTCAGGCCAACCCCGTTTCGTCATTCCTCCTCTTCATCTAAGCCTTTGGAACATCTGAAAATTTTTTTCATCGAGGGGCTTGCCAGGTGCAAATGTCCTCCGTAGAATGCGCCCCACTTCGAGACGAAGGGTGATTAGCTCAGCCGGGAGAGCATCTGCCTTACAAGCAGAGGGTCGGCGGTTCGATCCCGTCATCACCCACCACTCGAGKTMCGACGCAGCGGTAGTTCAGTCGGTTAGAATACCGGCCTGTCACGCCGGGGGTCGCGGGTTCGAGTCCCGTCCGCTGCGCCACATTCTGAAAAGCCCTCAGGTAGCGATACCTGGGGGCTTTTTCTTTTCCTTCCTTTCCTTGTCTGCAAAAGCCTTTCCTGCGAAAGCGTCCCGTCAAAGTTGCCCGCTTCGATCACCGTGATTGCGTGCTGGCCGTCTGTCTTATCCTGTTAATTTTCTTATAAGTTTGCTGTGGGAACTTCTCTCTCGGCAGTGGTTCCTATTGCCCATAGCCACTGGCCACGAGCGCCTGATAAGCTCGCGGCTTCATTACTTAAGCCATGACGGCGCAAAGACAAGGATTCAGCATGAAACAACATCGGTTGGCGGCAGCGATCGCGCTGGTCGGCCTGGTTCTCGCGGGCTGCGACAAACAGGCCGCCGAAGTGGAACTCAAGACTCCTGCGCAGAAAGCTTCCTATGGCATCGGCCTGAACATGGGCAAGAGCCTCGCCCAGGAAGGCATGAATGACCTGGATTCGAAAGCCGTCGCCCTGGGTATCGAAGATGCCGTCGGCAAGCAGAAGCAGAAGCTGACCGACGAAGAGCTGACCGAAGCCTTCACCGCCCTGCAGAAGCGCACTGAAGAGCAGGTTGCCAAGAAGAACGCCGAGGCCCTGGAAGCCGGCAAGAAATTCCTCGAGGAAAACGGCAAGCGTGAGGGCGTGGTCACCACCAAGTCCGGCCTGCAGTACGAAGTCGTGAAGAAAGCCGACGGCGCACAGCCCAAGGCTACCGATGTCGTCACCGTTCACTACGAAGGCAAGCTGGTCGACGGTACTGTCTTCGACAGCTCCATCCAGCGTGGCAGCCCGATCGACCTGCCGGTCGGCGGCGTGATCCCGGGTTGGGTCGAGGCCCTGCAACTGATGCACGTCGGCGAGAAGATCAAGCTCTTCATCCCGAGCGAACTGGCCTACGGTGCCCAGAGCCCGAGCCCGACCATCCCGGCCAACTCGGTTCTGGTGTTCGATCTCGAACTGCTGGCCATCAAGGACCCGAATCAGCCTGACGCGGCTGAGGCTCCGGAAGCTTCGGCAGAGCAGCCCAAGAAGTAACTGAGTACCTTCGTACCAGTGGAAGCGCCCCGTAACCTGCGGGGCGTTTTCGTTTGTGCGGGGAACGCTCTGGAACGGTGCGCTGACCGTCGGGTCTGAAGGGGAGTAACCTTCATTCCGGTGTTACCCTTATGCACATATTTGACGCAGTTGAAACAATCTCCTCCCCTTGACATTGCCGGGCCCTTCGCTTAGCCGCAACTGCATGATTTTTAACGCATTTGTAGGGGTGAACAAAAAATCGCCGATCTGTCTCCAGCCCTCGTGGCGCGGGCGTTTGGGCGACATCGAGGGTGTCTTTCAACAGAGTTATCCACAGGAAAGGTGGATAACCTGAACCTGCTCTGTACGAATCTTCCTATCGAGGTAAGTCGATGAAAAAGCCTCCGGGATTTGACCGTTTCCTCAAGCTCGCCAGCCGTTTCATCGCGGGTGGGCGAGTGCCTGCGTTGCTGTTCGCCGTCGCTCGCAAGAGTGGCCGGGTGAAGCTGGCCAGGACCGATCTGAAGCTGCTGCAGGAATTGCTGGTGGCGTGGGTGCGCGGCGATTACCGCGGCATCAGTTCCCAGGCGCTGGTTTCCGTGGTGGCGGCGCTGCTGTATTTCCTTTCACCCGTGGACCTGGTGCCCGACTGGCTGCTGGGCGTCGGCTTCCTTGACGACCTGGCGGTGCTGGCCTGGGTGGTACGTCGCTGGCAATCGGAGATCGATGCCTTCAAGGTCTGGCGCGACGCGCAGGGCGTGGAAACCCGCGAAGCCCTGAAGCAACTGCCGCCGCCGGAAGCGATTCAGCGTCTCTGACGCAGCCGCGCGCTCTGCTCGCCGAGCAGGCGCTGGATGGAACCGTCGCTCACCATCGCCTGCAGCACGGCATCCAGTCGCTCGGCGGGCAGCGGCAGGGCAGGGCCGTACGAGCAATGGATCGAGTAGTGCTGCACGTTGTTACTGTGGATCGCCACGGGCAATTCGTGGTGCTGGGCAAGGAGAAACTCCAGCGGCCGGCGCATTTCGATCAATGCATCCAGGCGGCCGGCCTCGAGCATGTGCAGACGTGTATCCAGGTCGCGTACATCGGCGCGCTTCACCCGTCCTTCGGCGAAGGCCTGCATCAGCGGGGCGGGGTAGACGTAGCCCAGGCTGGTGCCGATGCGGATGTCGTGCAGCTGCGCGAGGTTCTCCACAGGCGGCGCATCCGCCCGCTGGGCCAGGGCATCTTCTTCCTCGAACAGGCTGGGAGACCAGTGCAGTTTCTCCGGCGCTTTCATCCACTGCGGATTGTTGATGCACAGCAGGTGGATCGCGCCCTGGGCGAGGGCGGGCTCGGCGCGCTTGTCCGGCGTTTCCACGAAGCGAATCTCGAGCCCCAGGCGCTGTCCGACGGCTTCCCCCAGATCGCGGATGAAGCCAGGTGCCAATTCATGGTCGATACTTTCCGCATAGGGCATGCCGTTGCTTGGCGAATAGCCCCAGCGCAGCTCTTCGGCGCCACACAGGGCGCTGGCCAGGCACAGGCAGAGTGGAATCAGGCGCTGCAAATCGTTCCCCCGATTTGTGGGCGTGACGGCGACCGCAGTATAGCCGGCACAGCCCGGCGCCAGGCTGTTAAGATGGCCGCCTGCAAGGAGTGTTGTCATGAACGTTCAAGTCATCATGCGTGACGGCGAAGCGGAGTACGCCGTGGTTCCCTGGGCTGAGTACCAGGCGCTGCTGGCGGCTGCCGGCCGCGGAGCTGCTCAGCTCGTCAAACCGGATGCGTCCCCGGTGTTCGACGAGAAGCCGGACTGGAAAGCCCTGCGGGAAGCCCGTGGCATCGCCATCGAAACGCTGGCGCGCTCGGTGGGCATCAGCCCGTCCTACCTGGCACTGATAGAGAACGGCGAGCGCGAGGCCAGCGACGCCATCCAGCATGGCCTGCGTCGTGCCCTGGGCACTGGGGAGTCTGCTTCTTGAGCGTGCAGATCAGTCGCAAGCATTGGGAAGGCCTGCTCGGCGAGCTGGAAGACGCCCGCCGCCAGCGCCACCTGCTCACCTACCGGGCGCTGATCGAGCGCCTGCAATTGCCGACCCCGGCCATGACCGTGCTGACCGCCGCACTGGAACACCTGGCTGCGCTGGATGCCCGTGCGGGGCGGCCGATACGCAGCTCGCTGGTGATTAGCCAGGGCGCCAGCCGCCTGCCCAGAACCGGCTTCTTCGAGCATGTCGAACGCCTGGGCCGATTCTCCGGTGCGCCGGATGGTCCTGCTGCCGCCGGCTGGCATGCGGCGGAAGTGGTGCGCGTGTTCGAGTTCGAGTACCCCGAGGAGCTCTGACGTGGCGACGCCTCGCGAGCTGTTCTGGCGTCTGCGTGCACGGCTGAGCTATGCGGTGGCGCGGCGCCTGATGGGGTGGCCGTGGATGGTCCGCCAGCCGCGTTCCTGGGCCTGGATGCAGGGCCAGTTCGCACGCATGGCCGCGCTGGGGGATGTTGGCGCACAGAGCTTCTACGGCCACCTGCTGCTGTTCCGCGGACAGGGGTTTGGCGCCCGCGAGGAAGGCCTGCGCCTGTTGCGCCTGGCCGCCACTGCAGGCGACCACAAGGCGGCGTACCAGTTGGGCGTGCAATCACTCAAGGGCGATACCCGCCATGCCGGCGATGCGCAGGAAGCGGCGCGCTACTGGGGGCAGGCCGCCGAAGCGGGGCATCCGCTGGCGGCCCGCAAGCTTGGCGAGTTGTACCGCAGTGGTGGCCCCGGTCTCGAGCCCGATGTAGCCCAGGCCGAACGCTACGAGACGCGCGCCCGCCAGTTGGGGCTCTGAATCATTCTGCCGTGAGAATGTGCAGGCTGTAGCCGGGCATGTTCTTCGCGTGGCGCTTGGCCTCCGAGGCCAGCCCGGCCAGTTGGCTGGCGTCCAGACGCTGACCGGCGCCACTTTTCACGTGCACCACGCCGATCGACAGGGATAGCAGCGGATACTCCTCGCGCCGCCCCTGGCGGTTGTGTGCGACGAAGCATCCCGCGTCCAGGTGCTCGCGGCTGTAGAAGCGCCGGCACTGGCCCTGGAAATCCTCCAGCAGGTGGTTGAGCCGCTCGCGCCAGTCCTGCGTCCCCAGCACCAGCATGAAATCGTCGCCGCCGATATGGCCGACGAAGTCCCGCGTCGGGTCCACGCGCTCGCCCAGGCACTGCGCCAGGCACAGCAGAACTTCATCGCCGCGGGCATAGCCGTAGAGGTCGTTGAAGGGCTTGAAGCTGTCGATGTCGACATAGCACACCACCGCTTCGCGCCCCTGTTGCAGCAGGCGCGACAGGCACTGCTGGATGGGAACATTGCCCGGTAGCAGCGTCAGTGGGTTGGCGTGCCGGGCCTGGCGGATCTTCAGTTCGGTGATCAGCTTGAGCACGTCGATCACCCGGCCCAACCCCAGGTAGCGACCGTTCAGGGTGATGATGAAGTCTTCCTCGATGCGTTGCCGCGCGCGGCTGGTGAGCAGCCGGCTGACCTGCTGCAGCGACTGGCTGCGTTCCACCGCGAGGAAGTCGTCGCTCATCAGCCGGCTGATCGGCTTGCGCGCATACAGCTCCGGCGCGAACGGCTTGAGCAGGGTGTCCGAGAGTGCATGGCGATGGACGATGCCGACCGGTTGATCGTGGCCGTCGAGCACCGCCAGGGAGTTGAGGTTGGCCTGGGCGCGAAAGGCCTCCAGCACGTCAGCGATGGGCGTGCTGTCGCGCACCGCCGGTTGTTCCAGCAGCAGGGGCTCGAGGTCCGCTTGATCTTCGGCCAGCAACGCGCCAGCACTGTCCACTTCCGGTAGCAGGGCACGAGCGTCGCGAGGCGGAGTTTCGTTGGGGCGGCCAAGCAGGTAGCCCTGGACCAGGTCCACGCCCATCTCGGAAAGCACGGCCAGCTCTTCGGGAATCTCGATGCCTTCGGCGATCACCTGGGCGCGGGAGGCGTGGGCCATCTTCAGGATCGAGCCGACGAACTCGCGCTTCACCGCATCCAGGTGGATGCCTTCGATGAAGTGACGGTCGATCTTCACGTAGTCGGGTCGAAGCTCGGACCACAGGCGCAGGCTGGAGTAGCCCGCACCCAGGTCATCCAGGGCGATGGAAAAACCCATGGCGCGATAGTGGTGAAGTGCGGTGTCGAGGAGGGTGAAATCCTCGATGGGGGTCTGCTCGGTGAGCTCGATCACCACGTCACTGGGCGAGATGCCGAAAGTCTGCAGCAACTGCAGTGTGCGGCCGGGCTGGTGGGTTGGTTCCAGCAGGGATTCGGGCGACACGTTGAGGAACAGCTTGCCCTCGAGCTTGAGGTCGCGAAAGCGCGCGCAGGCCTTGCGCCGGCAGAGCAGCTCCAGTTGGCTCAGGCGGCCGCTGCTGCGGGCGATGCTGAACAGCGGCAGGGGCGAGTGCAGAGGGCCGTTGGAAGGGCCGCGCGTAAGGGCTTCGTAGCCCACCAGGCGCCTTTCCGAAAGCGACAGGATGGGCTGGAACAGGCAGTGCAGGTCGCCGTGAGCGAGGATCTGGTCCAGCGCGCTCAACTGCTCGGTGACGGTCATGACGGTTCTCGGTGGCTGGAAATGCAAAGGGCCGGTTTCCCGGCCCTGTGCATTTCACGACAGTGTCATGACTGTTTGATGTCATCCGATCAGTGTTTGGCCACCTGGGAGTTCAGGTTCAGATAGTCGATCAGGATGTGCCCGGACTCGGTGAGGTAGGCGTCGTCCTGCGGTTTGGTCTTGTCCTCTTCCGGCAGGGCGTTCTCGTCTTCCTTCTTCAGCTCCTTGAGCGGTTCCTGGCCCTTGGATTTGCGCAGGGCGTTCTCCATGGCCAGCTGACGGTTCTCGATGCTGGTCTGCTGGGCGCGACGCTTGGCTTCATTGAGGCTGACGGTCTTCTCCTTCATCAACTCCTGGGCCAGGGCGAGGCGCTCGCGGGCGTAGACGAAGTCCGCGTTGTGCTCGGTGCGCGCGTCGTGGCGCGTGCGCAGCTGGTCGAGGAACGGCTTGAACGGATCGGCCTGGGCCTTCAGCACGGGCTTGATGGTGTCCCACGGCATCGAGTCGGGCAGGGCGCTTTCGCCGATTTCCTTGTCGTCGACGATGGACGGGTAGCCGATGTCGGGGATCACGCCCTGGTGCTGGGTGCTCTGGCCGGAGACGCGGTAGAACTTGGCCAGGGTCAACTTCAGCTCGCCATGGTTGAGCGGCTGAATGGTCTGCACGGTGCCCTTGCCGAAGGTCTGGCCGCCGACGATGAGCGCGCGGTGGTAGTCCTGCATGGCACCGGCGAAGATCTCCGAGGCCGAGGCGGACAGGCGGTTGACCAGCACGGTCATCGGGCCGGTGTAGAACGCCTTGCCCTCGTCATCGTTGAGCACGTCGACACGGCCGTCGCTGTTGCGCACCAGCACGGTCGGGCCCTGATCGATGAACAGGCCGGTCAGTTCTGTGGCTTCCTGCAGGGAGCCGCCGCCGTTGTTGCGCAGGTCGATGACGATGCCGTCGACATTGTCCTTCTGCAGCTCGGCGATGAGCTTCTTCACGTCGCGGGTGGTGGACTTGTAGTCCGGGTCGCCGGCGCGATAGGCCTTGAAGTCGAGGTAGAACGCGGGCACGTCGATGATGCCCAGCTTGTAGTTCTTGCCTTCGTGGTCGATGGTGATTTCCGACTTCTTCGCCGCCTGGTCTTCCAGCTTCACCGCCTCGCGGGTGATGGTGACGATCTTGCTGGTCTGATCGTTCGGCGCGTTGGTGGACGGAATCACTTCCAGGCGGACCTGAGAGCCTTTCGGGCCACGGATCAGTTTGACCACTTCATCCAGACGCCAGCCGACCACGTCGACCATCTCGCCCTTGCCCTGGGCGACGCCGATGATCTTGTCGGAAGTGGCGATCTGCTTGCTCTTCTCGGCGGGGCCGGCCGGTACCAGGCGCACGACCTTGACGTAGTCGTTGTCGCTCTGCAGTACGGCGCCGATGCCTTCGAGCGAGAGGCTCATGTTGATGTCGAAGTTTTCCGCGCTGTCCGGCGACAGGTACTGCGTGTGCGGGTCATAAGTCTGCGCGAAGGCGTTGATGTAGGCCTGGAAGATGTCTTCGCTGCGGGTCTGCTCCAGGCGCATCAGCTGGTTCTTGTAGCGCTTGGTCAGCTGTTCCTGGATGGCCTTGTTGTCCTTGCCGGCGATCTTCAGGCGCAGGACTTCGTCCTTCACCTTCTTGCGCCACAGGTCGTCGAGCGCGGCGCTGTCTTTCGCCCAGGGCGATTTCTCGCGGTCGATCTCCAGCGATTCGTCGGTCTTGAAGTCCATCTTGTCGACGCCCTTGTTCAGGGTGGCCAGGGCGAAGTCCAGGCGCTCCTTCAGGCGGTCGAGGTGACGCTTGTAGATGGTGAAGCCGGGCTCCAGTTCGCCGCTCTTGAGGAAGTCGTCGAACTGGGTGCGCCAGGGCGCGAACTGGTCGATGTCGGCCTGGGTGAAGTACATTCGCGCCGGATCGAGCGTCTTCAGGTAGCTGTCATAGATCTTTGCCGAGCGCTCGTCGTTCAGCGGCGGCTTGTTGTAGTGATGGCGCTTTAGCAACTCAACGATGTTGAGGCTGGCGATCACTTGATCCCGGTCAGGCTGCAGGCCGTCCCATACATTCGGGCTGGTGGTTGCCGCGAACGAGGAAAAGGCGGTTGCGCCGAGGATGAACAACAGGGCGGTAGGGGGCAAAAATCGCTTCATGCTGATTCGACTGATCGCGGAGTTATGACGCATATTAGGCCTTAATTGGCGGCGCCGGGTTCAATCGCAGGTGAATTCGGCGCGAAGAAAGGGCCCGACCTTTCGGATCGGGCCCTGCAGGATCACTATGGAGGCAGCGTGAACGCATTGCAAGGCATCGAAGGGCGAGTGGAGTGGGCCGAGCGCCCGAACCCGACTTGCGCGCAGGGACAGATCCGCATCCAGGTCGCCGCCGCGGGACTCAACCGCGCCGACCTGTTGCAGGTGGCCGGTCTCTACCCGCCGCCACCGGGGGCGAGCGACGTTATCGGCCTGGAGTGCGCCGGCGTGGTGACCGAAGTCGGTGCCGGCAGTACCTGGCAGGTGGGCGACCGCGTCTGCGCCCTGCTGGCTGGCGGCGGTATGGCCGAGGAAGTCGTGGTGGACCAGCGCCATGCGCTGCCGGTGCCTGCCGGCTTGAGCATGGCCGAGGCTGCTGCGCTGCCCGAGGTCTACGCTACCGCCTGGCTTAACCTGTTCATGCTTGGCGCTCTGCAACCCGGTGAAAAAGTCCTGCTGCACGCCGGCGCCAGCGGCGTCGGCTCGGCCGGCATCCAGCTGTGCAAGGCGTTCAACAGCCCATGCTGGGTCAGCGTTGGCTCCGCCGATCGACTGGCCTACTGCGAAAGCCTGGGCGCCGAAGGCGGCGCGCTGCGCGGCGAGAGCCTCGAATCGCTTCGGGATTTCGCGCCCTTCGATGTAATCCTCGATCCGGTGGGCGCCAACTACGCCAAGCTCGACCTGGAAATCCTCGGCCGTGACGGTCGCTGGGTGGTCATTGGCCTGATGGGCGGTCGCAAGGCCGAGCTGGACCTGGCGTTACTGCTGGGCAAGCGTATCCAGCTCATCGGCTCGACCCTGCGTTCGCGGGATGCGGACTTCAAGGCGCAGCTGATCGCTGAACTCGGACAGAAGGTCTGGCCGCTGTTCGAGTCCGGCCAAATCAGCGCTCAACTGGAGCGCACCTTCCCGGTCCGCGATGCGCAGAGCGCGTTCGATGCGCTGGCGAGCAACCAGGTGCAGGGCAAGGTGGTGGTAGTGATCGACGAGAGCCTGGGTTGAGTCGATTGCACTCATGAAAAGGGCCGCTGAAGCGGCCCTTTTTCTGCGCAAGAGGTCATTTCCAGTTCAGAACGTCCCAGCCCATCTTCTGTGCATGCTCCAGCAGGACCGGATCGGCATTCACCACGTGCGGGTTGCCCACCAGCTTGAGCAGTGGCAGGTCGTTGCGCGAGTCTGAGTAGAAGTGCGCCTGGGCCAGGGGGCTGTCGTCGCCCTCCAGCAGGTCGAGCAGGCGCAGCACCTTGCCTTCGCGGTAGGTGAGCACGCCAACGGTACGGCCGGTGTAGTGGCCGTTCACTACTTCCAGGTCGATGGCCAGCACTTCGTCGATGCCGATGCGTTCGGCAATGGGCTGGACCAGGTGCACGCCGGAGGCTGAGATCACCAGCGGGCGGTCGCCAGCTTCGCGGTGGCGGGCGAGGGTGGCACACGCGTCGCTATGGATCAGCGGCTCGATCACGTCCTCGACGAAGGCTTCCACATCGCGCTCGATTTCTTCCACGCTGCGTCCGGCCATCGGTTCCAGGGCGAAGGCCATGTAGTCCTCCATGGGCAGCTTGCCCTGCGCGTACAGCGCCATCAGTTCGGCGTCGCGCTTGAGGAACGACTCCGCGTCGACCCAGCCGAGATCGGCCATGCGCTTGCTCCACAGGCTCGCGCAGTCGCCGTCGATCAGGGTGTCGTCGAGGTCGAATATCACCAGGGCCATCAGGCCACCTCCCGTATGCTTTCAATGTCTACGTGCAGGCCGAGCGTGGTGCCGGCTGGGTACAGGCGCTCGGCGCTGCGGTTGAGGACGTCCACGGTCAGCTCGACGCCATTGGCGTCCACCCGGTAGCGGATCACGTTGCCCAGCAGGCTGTGGGAGAGTACCCGAACCGGAATGCCCTCGCTCGCTTCGGCGCTCAGGCGCAGGGATTCGGGGCGGATCGCCACCTGCTGGCGGAAGGGGCGGTCCAGGAGCCTGGTCGCCTGGGCCGCGTCGAGCAGGTTGTAGTTGCCGATGAAGCCGGCGGCGAAGGCGTTTTCCGGCGCCGTGTAGAGCGTCTCGGCGTCGCCGCTCTGGACGATGCGCCCGGCGTTCATCAGTACGATACGGTCGGACAGCGTCAGTGCTTCTTCCTGATCGTGGGTGACGAACACCGTGGTCAGTTTCAGCTCCTGCTGGATGCGCCGGATCTGCTCGCGCAGGTGCTTGCGGATGCGTGCGTCCAGCGCCGACAGCGGCTCGTCGAGCAGCAGAAGGCGTGGGCGGGTGACCAGCGAGCGGGCCAGGGCGACGCGCTGGCACTGGCCGCCGGAGAGCTGGTGCGGATAGCGTGTGGCGAGCGGGCCGAGTTCGACCATGTCCAGCACCTCGGCCACGCGTTGGGCGGATTCCGCTCCCGGCACCTTGTGCATGCGCAAACCGAAGCCGACGTTCTGCTCCACGGTCATGTTGGGGAACAGCGCGTAGCTCTGGAATACCATGGCGATGCCGCGCTTCTGCGGGCTCTTGGGCACGATGTCCTCGCCGTCCAGCAGGATGCGTCCGCTGTCCACCGCGGTGAGGCCGGCGATGCAGCGCAGCAGGGTGGATTTGCCGCAGCCGCTGGGGCCGAGCAGGGTGACGAACTCGCCGCGCTCGGCGGCGAAGTCAATGTCCTGGAATACCGTGGTGCTGCCGTAGCTCTTGTTCAGTGTTTCGACGCTGAGGAAGCTCATGTCAGGTCTTGTCCTTGTTCAAACGATTTGCCGCCCAGGTGAGCAGCAGGACGAAGAGGAAGTAGGAGACCACCACCGCGCTGGTGTAGTGGCCGCTGCTGTTGCGCATGTTGTTGAGGAACACCTGCAGCGTCTCGTAGCGGGTGCCCACCAGCAGGTTGGCGAAGACGAACTCGCCGATGAGGAAGCTGAAGGACAGGAACAGCGCCACCATCAGGCCCTTGCGCAGGTTCGGCAGCACCACCAGCAGCGCGGCCTGCCAGGTGCTGGCGCCGAGCAGGTGGGCGGCGTCCATCAGGTCGTGCAGGTTGATCGCCTGCAGGTTGTTGCTGATCGCCCGGTACATGAAGGGCAGGGCGATGGTGAAGTAGCAGCCGATCAGGATCCACGGCGTACCGACGATGGGCACCGGGCCCGAGGCATAGAGCTGCAGCAGGCCGACCGACGAGACTACTGGTGGCACCGCGAAGGGCAGCAGGATCAGCACGTTCATCAGTGCGTCCAGGCGTGGGAAGTAGTAGTGGATGACGAACATCAGCGGCAGCACCAGCACCACGCTGAGGAGCAGCGCGCCGAAGCACACCAGCAGCGACTGGCCGAAGGCGACGAGGAAGCGCGGGTCGCTCCACAGGGTCAGGAACCACTTCAGGGTCAGCCCGTCGGGCAGCACGCTGGCGCTCCACGAGGTGGCCAGCGAATAGAGCAGGGTGGCGGCCAGCGGCACCAGCAGGATCAGGAACAGCGCGTAGACCACCACGCGGTGGTAGAGCGCGTTAGCGTTTCTCGACATGGTAGCTCCGGCGCAGCAGCCACTGGTGGGCCAGGGTAATGATGCTCATCAGGCCGACCAGCACCATCGCCAGGGCGCTGGCCATGTTCGGGTCGAGGAACACGTCGCCCGAGACCAGCCCGGCGATGCGGATCGGCACCACGTTGAAGTTGCCGGTGGTCAGCGAGTAGACCGTGGCGTAGGCGCCCAGCGCGTTGGCCAGCAGGATGACGAAGGTGCCCAGCAGCGCAGGGGTCAGCACCGGGATGCCGATGTGCCGCCAGAACGCCCACTGGCTGGCGCCCAGCAGCGCGGCGGATTCGCGCCAGTCTTCGCGCAGGGCGTCGAAGGCCGGGTAGAGCAGCATCACGCCCAGGGGAATCTGGAAGTAGGTGTAGAGGATGATCAGGCCGGTCTTCGAATAGAGGTTGAAGTCCTCGATGATCCCCGCCTGTTTCAGCAGCAGGGTGATGGCGCCGTTGAAGCCGAGGATGATGATGAAGGCGAAGGCCAGCGGCACCCCGGCGAAGTTGCTGGTCATGTTGGCGAAGGCCATCACGAAGTCGCGCAGCTTGCTGTCCACCTGGCGCAGCGAGTAGCTGCCGAGGATGGCGATGAACAGTCCGATCAGGCTCGACCACAGCGAGATTTCCAGGCTGTAGCGGATCGCCTGGAGGTAGAAGGGCGAGCCGAAGATCTCGCTGAAATTGCCCAGGCCCCAGCCGTCGCCGGTGCGCACGCTGTTGATCATCACCCACAGCAGCGGCGCGAGCTGGAAGGCGAAAAAGAACAGTGCGAAAGGCAGCAGGCAGAGCAGGGCGAAGCGTTTTCCGGTGTTCGATCTCATGCCTTGAGCAGCTCCCGGCAGACCGGTTTGTCGTGGGGCGCGCCGAGGATCTCGCACAGCGTGCCGCAGAGTTCGACCTGGCGCGGGCGGGCCTGGTCATCGAGGCTGAATGCCTCGCCGAAGACGAACAGCGGCACTTCGCGCTCCTCGGGGAGGATGCCGCCGTGGCTGCGGTCGTCGTTCATGCCGTGGTCGGCGGTGACCATCACCTGGTAGCCGGCGGCCAGCCACTGGTGCAGGTATTCGGAGAGGATGATGTCGGCGTGCCGCGCGCTGTTGCGGTACTGCGGCGTGCCGAGGCCGTGCTTGTGGCCGGTGTCGTCGATGTTCATCGGGTGCACCAGCAGGCAGTTGGGCGCGTGCCGGCGGCGCAGCGACTCGGCATCGGTGAACAGGTGCGAGTCGGGGTAGTGGTCGGTCCAGTAGAAGTGGCCGTGCTGGATCGGCAGGGATTCATCGGCGGTATGACGGTCGCGCGCCGGGTCGAAGGGCGTGCGGTTGTACAGCTCGCTGACCCAGTGATAGGCCGCCGCGGCGGTCGTCAGACCGGCATCGCGAGCGTAGTGGAACAGGCTGCGCTGGTTGGACAGGCGCGATACGTCGTTGTGCAGGATACCGCTGTCGATGGGGCGCACGCCGGTGAGGATACATTCGTAGAGCGGGCGCGATAGCGACGGCAGCTCGCATTCGAGCCGGTAGAGCTGGCCGCGGCCGGCGCTGCACAGTGCTTGCAGATGGCCCATGCAGTCGTGGGCGACGCTGTAGTTGAGGCCGTCGAGGATGACCAGGATGACGTCGTGGCGCATGGGGCGGGGCCTTCGGTGAAGCGCGGCCGCCCCGGCGCGAACCGGGGCGGCTGGGCGTCACTGCATGTTGATGATGACGTTTTCCTGCCACTGGCGCGGCAGGCGCTTGGAGGTTTCTTCCCAGGCCTTGGGATCCTTGATCGGCTGGGCCTTGGCGTACTGCTCGTTGGGCAGCAGCTTGGCCTTCACCTCGGCCGGCAGCGTCAGGTGCTCGGCGCGGATCGGGCGGGCGTTGCCCTTGGCCAGGTTGATCTGCCCGGCGTCGCTGAAGATGTACTCCCGCGCCAGCTTGGCGGCGTTGGGGTTCTTCGCGTACTTGTTGATGATGGTGGTGTAGCCGGAGATCACCGAGCCGTCGGAGGGGATCAGCACCTCGAAGCGCGACGGGTCGATCTGGTCGCGGTAGCTCAGGCCGTTGAAGTCCCAGACGATGCCGACTTCCACTTCACCCTTCTCCAGGGTGTTGATTACCGGGTTGGTCAGCGACAGGCGACCCTGCTTGGCGAGCTGGGCGAAGAATTCCAGGCCCGGCTTGATGTTCTTCTCGTCACCGCCGTTGGCGATGCTGGCGGCCAGCACGCCGTTGACGGCCTGGGCGGCGGCGCTGACGTCACCGATGGTGACCTTGTACTTGCCCTTGAGCAGGTCGGCCCAGCTGTGCGGGACGTCCTTCACCAACTGCTTGTTGACGATGAAGGCGATGGTGCCGGTGTAGGCGAGCGCCCAGTGGCCGTCCTTGTCCTTGGCCCAATCCGGAACCTGGTCCCAGGTGCTGGGCTTGTAGGGCTGGCTGACGTCCATCTGCATGGCGATGGGGCCGAAGGCGGCACCGACGTCGCCGATGTCGGCGCTGGCGTTTTCCTTCTCGGCCTTGAACTTGGCCAGCTCCTGGGCCGAGCTCATGTCGGTGTCCATGTGCTTCAAGCCGTACTTGCTTTCCAGATCCTTCCAGGTGTCCTTCCAGTTCGCCCAGCTGTCGGGCATGCCCACGCTGTTGACCTGGCCTTCCTTGCGGGCGGCGGCTTCCAGCGATTGCAGATCGGCGTTGGCCGCCATGGCGAGGCCGCTGCCCAAGGCAATGGCCGATCCCAGCAGTGAAGCAAGCAAGCGTTTCATTCGGTGCTCCTTCGGTTTTAGTGTTTTCAAGCGTGGTCTAGATCAGCAAGACGCAGGCCAATCTAAGCGGCGTGGATGACAGTTTGATGTAGGCCCCCGGCGCGCCGACCCGGCCCTGAGCGGCCAGTGGGTCGTCGGGGAAAAGCGTAGACCATGGCCAACGCCTTGATCCGCCTGGTCTACGCTGGTGTCGTTAACTGGCATGGGCGCTGCTTGCAAAGGCACTGTCACGGGACGGTCATCGGGCTTTCCTAGGATTACGACAGCCCGCGAGGGAGAAAAAATGCCCTGTTCTGGGGCTGGACTAGTCCAAAAGAGGGAATCGAATGCGCGATACGGCGCTACCCACGGTCACCGCGATCTGCCGCGCGCTCATCGAACAGATCGACAGCGGCCTGCTCAGCGCTGGCGGCAAGCTGCCGGCCGAGCGCAAGCTGAGCGAGCTGTTCGACACCACGCGGATCACCCTGCGCGAGGCGCTGGGGCAACTGGAGGCCCAGGGGCTGATCTACCGCGAGGAGCGCCGCGGCTGGTTCGTCTCGCCGCCGCGCCTGCTCTACAACCCGCTGGTTCGCAGTCACTACCACGCCATGGTGGAAGGCCAGGGCCGGGTGCCGGCGACGGAGGTGCTGTCGGCCCGACAGGTGCCCGCCAGTGCGGCGATCTGTGAGCTGCTGGAGCTGCCTGCGCTATCGAGCGTCTACCAGATTCGCCGGCTGCGCCGGGTAGATGGCCGCCTGGTGCTGTACGTCGAGCATTACCTCAATCCGGCGTATTTCCCCGGCATCCTCGACAGCGATCTGACCTGCTCACTCACCGAGCTTTACGCCAGCCGTTATGACATCCGCTACGGCCGCGTGCGCTTCGACATGGTGCCCACCGCCCTGCACGGTGAGGCGGCCAGCGTGCTGCGTGTCGCCGAGGGCAGCCCGGCGCTGCGCATCACCCGTATCAATGGCGACCAGCATGGGCGCATCATCGATTGCGACCTGGAATTCTGGCGGCACGATGCCATCCACGTGAGTGTGGAAGTGCCGGATTGATGGCCTGCCGTCGAGCCTGACTTGTAGGAGCGAAAGCCGCTTCAGCGATCGGGGTTCCATTCCGGATAGGCCGGAATCCCATCCTGCGCAAGCCAGGGTCGGTCGTGGGACACCCAGATATGCCGCGCCGGCCGGGTGCCTGGATCCTCGTCCAGGCTGGCTACCCGCACGATGACGTGAGGCTGGCCGGCGCGCTCGGCGATCAACTGCGTGCCGCAGCGCGGGCAGAACTTGCGCAGCTTGCCGGGCGAGGATTCATAGGCTGCCAGCTTGTCCGCACCACGGGTCCAGCGGAAGTGTTCGCGCATGACCCCTGCCGTGCTGGCGAAGGCCGCAGCGTGCGCCTTCTGGCAGGTCCGGCAGTGGCAATGGCCGATAGGCATGTCCAGGCCGTCGATCTCGTAGGCGATGTCGCCGCACAGGCAGCTTCCGTTGAAGGACATGGCTGGCTCTCCTCTAACACTCTCCATACAAAAACGCCCGGCAGGCGCCGGGCGTTCGGGTCAGGGCAGGTCGGCGCTGTCGTAGAAGGCGCTGAGAACCTTGGCCAGGTAGTGCAGGTCCTGGCTGCCGGCCAGTTCGCGGATGGAGTGCATGGCGAAGGTCGGCAGGCCGATGTCGACGGTACGCACGCCGATCTGGCTGGCGGTGATCGGGCCGATGGTGGAGCCGCAACCCATGTCGCTGCGGGTCACGAAGCTCTGCACCGGCACTTCGTTTTCCAGGCACAGGTGGCGGAAGAAGCCGGCGGTCTCGCTGTTGGTGGCGTAACGCTGGTTGCTGTTGATCTTGATCACCGGACCGCCGTTAAGCTTCGGGCCGTGGTCGCCGTCGTGCTTATCGGCGTAGTTCGGGTGTACGCCGTGGGCGTTGTCGGCGGAGACCAGCAGCGAGCGCTGCACGGTGCGGGTGAAGGCATCGCCCTCGGGCAGCAGGCGGCGCAGCACCTGCTCGAGGAACGGACCATCGGCGCCGCAGGCGGAGCAGGAGCCGACTTCCTCGTGGTCGGTGCAGACCAGCACGCCGCTCTGCTCGTCGCTGCTGCCCAGCAGCGCCTGCAGGCCGGCGTAGCAGGACAGCAGGTTGTCCAGGCGGGCACCGGCGATGAACGCCTGGTCGAGGCCTATCACGGCGGCGCGCTGGGTATCGTAGAAGCTCAGCTCGTAGTCAAGGATGGCGTCGGCGGTGATGCCGTGCTCCAGCTGCAACTGCTCGCCGAGCAGGTCGCGGAAGTCGCGGGTCTCGCCGGCGGCGACCTGGGCGAGGATCGGCGGCAGCTCGGTCTGCGCATTGATCGCCCAGCCCAGGTTGGCTTCGCGGTTGAGGTGGATCGCCAGGTTGGGGATCACCGCAATGGGCGCCCTGAAGTCGATCAGCTTGCTTTCCACCTTGCCGGCCAGGCGGAAGGTGACGCGGCCGGCCAGGGACAGGTCGCGGTCGAACCAGGGCGCAAACAGCGCGCCGCCGTAGACCTCGACGCCCAGCTGCCAGTAGCCGTTGCGCACCAGCTCGGGGTTCGGCTTGACGCGCAGGCACGGGCTGTCGGTGTGGGCGCCGACCAGGCGCAGGCCGTTCTCCAGCAGCGGCACTGTGCCGAGCTTGAAGGCGATCAGCGAGGAGTCGTTGCGGGTGACGTAATAGCGGCCACCGGCTTCGGTGCGCCAGGCCTCGCGCTCGTCCAGGCGCTGATAGCCGGCCTCTTCAAGGCGGAGGGCGAGGGCCTGGGTGGCGTGGAAGGGGGTGGGGGAGGCCGCGAGGAAATCGATCAGGCCCTGGTTGAGTTCTGCACGCATGGGTAACTCCGGACAGCGAATGGCCGGAAGTTTAACGTAAATGGGCAAATCTGCGGCCAGGCGAGGACCTTGTAAAACAATCAGAACGGCGCGGGCGATTCGAAGCGCAGGCGTTCGCCGGTCTGCGGATGGGTCAGGGCCAGCATGCTGGCGTGCAGGCAGAGGCGGTCGCGCAGGGCCAGGGCTTCGCCCTCGGCATACAGGCGGTCACCGAGCAGCGGGTGGCCGATGCTGAGCATGTGCACACGCAACTGGTGCGAGCGCCCGGTGATTGGCGTCAACTCCACGCGGCTCCAGTTGCCGTGGCGCTCCATGACCCGCCAGAAGGTCAGCGCATGACGGCCCTGTTCGAAGTCCACCACGTGGCGCGGCTTGGTTGGCGGGTCGTAGCGCAGCGGTGCCTCGATGCGGCCACTGTCCGGTTCCGGCTCACCCCAGCAGAGGGCGGTGTAGGCCTTTTCGGTTTCGCGGTCGTGGAACTGGCGGGACAGCTCGCGGTGGCTGTCGGCATCGCGGGCCAGCACGATCAGCCCGGAGGTTTCCCAGTCCAACCGGTGGACGATGCGCGCTTCCGGGTAGCCGTTCTCCTGCAGACGGGTGATCAGGCAGTCCTTGTTGTCGTCCGCGCGGCCGGGCACGGAGAGCAGCAGGGTGGGCTTGTTCACCACCAGCAGGGCGGCGTCCTCATGGACGAATTCGATCTGGGAAAGCGGCATGGAAGCTCTTGCGCGAATAAGAATGACGAAAACGACTGCGGCGGCCGAAGCCGCCGCAGGTCCACCACAACCGGATCAACGCTCCGGCAGGGTGATGTTGAGTTCCAGGATCGAACAGCTGCCCTGGTTGGCCAGCTCGACCTGGACTTGTTCCTGATCGATGGGCACGTATTTGCGGATCACTTCCAGCAGGTCTTTCTGCAGCTGCGGGAGGTAGTCCGGTTGCGAACGGTTGCCGCGCTCATGGGCGACGATGATCTGGAGTCTTTCTTTCGCGATGGATGCGCTGGATTGCGACTTCCGGCTGCGGAAGAAATCTAAAAGGCTCATTCACGTCCTCCGAACAGTCGTTGCAGGAATCCTTTCTTCTGCACGTCGAGGAAACGGTGGGGCATTTCTTTGCCCAGCAGTCGCTCGACGGCGTCGCTGTACGCCTGGCCGGCATCGCTTTCTTCGTCGAGGATGACCGGTACGCCCTGGTTGGATGCCTTGAGCACCGCCTGGGATTCCGGGATCACGCCGAGCAGGCGGATGGCCAGGATTTCCTCGACGTCTTCGACGCCGAGCATTTCGCCCTTGGTGACGCGCTCGGGGTTGTAGCGGGTCAGCAGCAGGTGTTCCTTGATCGGGTCCTCGCCTTTCTCGGCGCGGGCGGACTTGCTGGCCAGCAGGCCCAGCATGCGGTCGGAGTCGCGGACCGAGGAGACTTCCGGGTTGGTCACGACGATCGCCTCGTCGGCGTAGTACATGGCCAGGTGGGCACCTTTCTCGATGCCAGCCGGGGAGTCGCAAATGACGTAGTCGAAGGATTGCTTGAGCTCTTCGATGACCTTGCCGACGCCTTCCTGGGTGAGGGCGTCCTTGTCGCGGGTCTGGCTGGCGGCCAGCACGTACAGGTTTTCGAGGCGCTTGTCCTTGATCAGGGCCTGGGTGAGGGTCGCTTCGCCGTTGATGACGTTGACGAAGTCGTACACCACGCGGCGTTCGCAGCCCATGATCAGGTCGAGGTTACGCAGGCCCACGTCGAAGTCGACGATGACGGTCTTGTGGCCGCGCAGGGCCAGGCCGGTGCCGATGGCTGCGCTGGTGGTGGTTTTACCGACGCCACCTTTACCGGAAGTGACTACGAGGATCTTGGCCAAGGTGATTCACCCCAAAGAAAAAACGAAGAATTCTGGTCCCTGAAAGTCGCGGCAGTATCCGTTAAAGGCGGGTGATGTTCAACACGTCACCCGACAGGCTGACGTGCACTGCCTGCCCCCATTGCGGACTGCGTCGAAGGTCTTCGGCGACCTTGTAATTACCAGCGATGGAAACGAGTTCCGCGGCCAGCTGCTGGCAGAAAATGCGGGCACTGGTATCGCCCTTGACGCCGGCCAGGGCGCGTCCGCGCATCGGACCGTACACATGGATGTTTCCGTCGGCGAGAAGTTCCGCGCCCGGGCTGACGGGGGCGAGCACGATCAGGTCGCCGCCGGCGGCGTAGATCTGCACGCCGCCGCGTACCGGAGTGGTGACCAGCTTGGTCGGACGGACGACCGGTGCCGGCGGCTCGGCAGGTTTTTCCGCAGCAGCTTCCTGGGTCGGCGCCTGGGCCTCGGCTGCGGGCTGCGCGGCTGCAATGGGCTCGCCGGGTGCGGCGGGTTTCTCGGCCTGGGTGCCAGCGCCGGCGGCCTGCTCGACCACCTTCTCCGAGAGTTTTTCGCCGCGCGGGCGACGTACCGGCGCAGCGCCGGTCACCTGCGGGACGGCGTCCTTGGGTTCGACCGGGCGCTCGCGGGAGGAGCCCGACGGCGGCAGCACCGGGATGTCGAACATGGTGGCCAGGCGGATGTCTTCCTCGCGGCTGGCGCGAATGGCCAGGGTGCGCAGGCCGTGGCGGCGGCAGATGTCCAGCACGCCCTGCAGGTCGAGCTGGCCTTCGCCGTCGGGGAGCTTGTCCAGCGCCAGCACCAGCGGGGTGTCGCGGAAGAAGTTGGGGGCCTGGGCGACCTTGTCGGCGAGCTGGCGGTCCAGGCGCGGCAGGTCATTGTGGGCCAGTTCCAGAACGGTGACGGCCAGCATGCTGCCCTTGAGCTGGAATACGGGATCGTGGTCGAGAAGGTCGGCTTGGCTCATGGTCAGGCTGCATCACTAAATGGTGTGGACTTATAACGGAGCGCCCCGGCAGCCGCAAGCGTGGCGGAGGGCCAGGGCGTGAAGGCGGGCGCGGTGTGCATCGGCAAGGTAGAATGTCGGGCTTTGACCTAGCCGGAAAGTTCCATGGACCGCCCCACCTTTCGCCGTGAGTTCCTCCATCCCCGCCACTGGCCGCTCTGGCTCGGCCTCGGCGTGCTGTGGCTGGTGGTGCAGTTGCCGTACCCGGCGTTGCTGGCCCTGGGGCGTGCGCTGGGGGCGCTGATGTACCGCGTGGTGGGCAGCCGCCGGGCAATCGCTGCACGGAACCTGGAATTGTGCTTCCCGGAACTCTCCGCCGCCGAGCGCAAGCGCTTGCTCAAGGAAAACTTCGCTTCCACCGGCATCGCCTTCTTCGAAATGGCCATGAGTTGGTGGTGGCCCAAGGCCCGACTGGCCAAGCTCGCCCACATCGAAGGCATCGAGCACCTGAAGAAGGCCGAGGCCGAAGGCAAGGGCGTGATCCTCATGGCCATGCACTTCACCACCCTGGAGATCGGCGCGGCGCTGCTGGGCCAGGTGCAGACCATCGACGGCATGTACCGCGAGCACGACAACCCGGTGTTCGACTTCGTCCAGCGTACCGGCCGCGAACGGCATAACGCCGACGCTACCGCCATCGAGCGCGAGGACGTGCGCACCATGCTCAAGGTGCTGCGCGCCGGCCGCGCCATCTGGTACGCGCCGGACCAGGATTACGGCGCCAAGCAGAGCCTGTTCGTGCCGTTGTTCGGCATCCAGGCCGCCACCGTCACTGCCACCACCAAGTTCGCCCGCCTGGGCCGCGCGCTGGTGCTGCCCTTCACCCAGTCGCGCCTGGCCGACGGCTCGGGCTACCGCCTGACCATCCATCCGCCGCTGGAAGACTTCCCCGGCGAGAGCGAAGAGGCCGACTGCCTGCGCATCAATCAGTGGGTGGAACGCGAGATTCGCCGCCAGCCCGAGCAGTACCTCTGGGCGCATCGGCGCTTCAAGAGCCGCCCTGAGGGCGAGCCGAAGCTCTACGACAAGAAGTAGGCCGGTGGCTACGCTGGTAACGACGCGACAAGGACTTCAGCTGTGACCGACTCCGCCACTGCACCGACTTCCCCGGCCGTCACCGGCCTCATTCTTTCCGGCGGCGGTGCGCGGGCGGCTTACCAGGTCGGCGTGCTGTCCGCCATCGCCGAGCTGCTGCCCGAGGGGGCGGAGAATCCTTTCCCGGTGATCGTCGGCACTTCAGCCGGCGCCATCAATGCCGTCGGTCTCGCCTGCGGTGCGCTGTCCTTCACCGGCGCGGTGCAGCGCCTGACCAAGGTCTGGAAGGGCTTTCGCACCGGGCAGGTCTACCGTTCCGACTGGCCGGGCGTGTTCAGCCAGGCCTTCAAGTTCCTCGGCCACAGTCTGCTCGGGCTGGGCAAGCGCGAGCCGGTGGCGCTGCTGGACAGCACGCCGTTGCGCTATCTCCTGGAACGTGAACTGGACCTGTCCGGCATCGCCGCGGCCGTGCGCCGCCGTAACCTGCGCGCGGTGGCAGTCACCGCGTTCGGCTACGAATCGGGGCAGGCGGTGACTTTCTACCAGGGCCGCGCCACCATCGATCCCTGGCTGCGCCACCGGCGTATCGGCGTGCCGACGCGCCTGCAGATCGAGCATTTGCTGGCCAGCTCGGCGATTCCGTTGCTGTTCCGTCCGGTGAAGATTCTCCGCGAGTTCTTCGGCGATGGTGCGGTGCGGCAGCAGGCACCGATCAGCCCGGCGCTGCACCTGGGCGCCAACCGCGTTCTGGTGATTGGTGTGAGCGGCAATCCCACCGTCGGCAGTGCCAACGAGTCCGTGGCGAACTACCGTACCGGCCAGCCGCCGAGCCTGGCGCAGGTGGGTATCCATCTCCTCAACAGCACCTTCATCGACAACCTGGAAGGTGATATCGAGTTGCTGCACCGCATCAACTTCCTCAGTTCACTGGTGCCCGAAGAGGCGCGCCGCTCGACGCTGGGGTTGGCTCCCGTGGATGTGCTGCTGATTTCGCCAAGCCGGCCGCTGGACGAGATCGCCGCGCAATACCGCCATGAACTGCCGCGCGCGCTGCGCCTGTTCCTGCGCGGGCCGGGGGCGACCAAGGCGAGCGGGGCGGGTGTGCTCAGCTACCTGCTGTTCGAGCCGGGCTACTGCAATGCGCTGATCGATCTGGGGTATCGCGATGCCATGGAAAAGCGCGCGGAGATCGCGCGCTTTCTGGGGATGGAGGAATGGTCGCTGTAGGCACCCATCCTACGAAAGCTCATCGGGCTTCAGTCAGACCGCGAACACGCCATCGCGGTAGTCGCGCAGGGCCTGCTCGATTTCCTCGCGGCTGTTCATCACGAACGGGCCGTACTGCACGATGGGTTCATTGAGCGGCTTGCCGGCCAGGAGCAGGACGCGCGCGCCCTGGTCGCTGGATAGTTGGATCTCGTCGCCCTGGCCCAGGCGCACCAGGCGGTTGGTGGCGACGGTCTCGTTGCCGCGCTCGCCCGGCACCTGCAGCGAACCCTCATAGACGTACAGCATCACCCGATGGCCCGCCGGAATCTGCGGAGCCACCGAAGTGCCCGCCGGCAGGACCAGATCGTAATAGTGCGGTTCGGTGCCCGGACGCTGCACCGCGCCATCGACGGCGGTCTCGCCATCGTCGAAGCGCCCGGC
Organism: Pseudomonas sp. AU12215; assembly: GCF_001675465.2. Taxonomy (NCBI): domain Bacteria; kingdom Pseudomonadati; phylum Pseudomonadota; class Gammaproteobacteria; order Pseudomonadales; family Pseudomonadaceae; genus Pseudomonas; species Pseudomonas sp. AU12215. The sequence continues at coordinate 48,673 of NZ_MACM02000164.1, read as the reverse complement.
GATCACGGTCACGCCCACACCTTGCCCGGTGGTCACGCGCGGCACGTCTTCCGGCTCGATATCGCGGTAGCCGGCCGGGGACAGCTTGTCCTTCGCCGGCAGGTTCAGCCACAGCTGGAAGCCACGCATGGCGCCTTCCACCTGTTCGGGCATCTCGCTGTGGATGATGCCGTGGGCCGCCGTCATCCACTGCACGCCGCCGGGCTTGAGCAGGCCGGTATTGCCCAGGTGGTCTTCGTGGCGCATGCGCCCTTCGAGCATGTAGGTGACGGTCTCGAAGCCGCGGTGCGGGTGCGAGGGGAAGCCGGCGATGTAGTCGTCGGGGTTCTGCGTGTCGAACTGGTCGAGCATCAGGAACGGATCGAAGCGTTCGATGCCCGCGCCGCCAATGACGCGGGTCAGGCGCACGCCGGCGCCGTCGGAGGCCGGGTGGCCGATGTGCTGGTCGATCACGGTACGTAAGCGGGTCATGGGGACCTCCTTGATCTGTGAATGGCGATCATCCTAGTCCCAATTGATGGATCAATGGTTGCGAGTTTTTCAGCTTACCAATCGATAAAGTAGATGTATTAAGGGAAAGAAAACCGCCGCCCAAGGGCGACGGTTCCGATTCACTCCTGGATCTGCAGGCGCCGGGCTTCGGTATAGAAGTAGCGCAGCTTCTCGTACTCGAAGGGCGTGTTCATCTGCCCGTAGCGGAAGCCGTTGCTGTAGCGCTTGTCGATGATCTCCAGCACCGGCAGTTCCCAGTACTCGCGGCTGAGCTCGGAGTAGTTCAGGTAGTTCACTTCGCGGGCGGCGACGAAGTCGGTGACCAGCCCGCCGGTGTCGCGCAGGTTGGACGGGCCGAGGATCGGCAGCATCAGGTAGGGCCCATCGGGGACGCCCCAGTAGCCTAGGGTCTGGCCGAAGTCCTCGCTGAGCCTGGGCAGGCCCATGGCGGTGGCCGGGTCCCACAGGCCGCCGATGCCGAAGATGGTGTTGAACAGCAGCCGCGCGGTGCTGTTCGCCGCGCGCTGGGGCTTGAGCTGGGCAACGCTGTTGAGCAGCGTCGGCACTTCGCCCAGGTTGCTGAAGAAGTTGCTCACGCCAGTACGCACGAAGTGCGGGGTGACGTACTCGTAGCCGTGCACCACGGGCAGGAAGACCCACTCGTCGAAGCGGTAGTTGAAGTGATAGACCCGGCGGTTCCACGACTCCCAGGGGTCGTAGACGTTGAGGGCGTCGAAGGTGGCGCGCTCGAACTCGCGCTGGTCCAGGCCGGGGTTGAACTTCAGCGCGTCGAGCGGGTGCTTGAAGCCGTCGTCGTCCGGCGCCATGTCGAACTTGGTGGTGATGGGCGTCTGTACCGGTTGCGCGGACTCGGCCTGGGCGACGCCGCAGGCCAGCAGCAGGGCAAGAGTCCAGGAATGGCGGAGTGGCATGGAGTCAGTTTCCTGTCTGCGCGGTGGCCAGGCCGTCGGCCGGGGCACCCTGTCCCTTGAAGAAGCCCAGCATGTCCTGGGCGTTCACGCGGTAATTGAGGTTGCCGCAGTGGCCGCCGCGGGGGTAGAGCGTCAGGCGATCGCCAAAGGTGCGGCGCAGGAAGCCGATATCGCCCGGGCCGAGGATGACGTCGTCGGCGTTGTGCATGACGGCGATCTTCGGGCTCTGCTTCAGGTAGTCCTGGACGCCATACAGGCTGACCTGGTCGATCAGCTGCGGGAGGCTGCCGCCGTCGTACTTGGCGCGCCAGAGCGGCATCAACTGGTCGGTCATGTAGCACTCGAAGTCGCATTGCATGGCGCGCTTGAAGAACGGCGTCAGGCTGGTGCCTTCGGTGATCGGGTACTTGGGCGGGGTGATCAGGCCGCGGCGGTTGATCAGGTCGGAGGTGAAGGCGATGTCGGCGGAGGAGAAGCGGAATACCGCGCCGATCAGCATGGCCATTTCTTCATTGGAGAGGTGTTGCTTGGACTGCTGCAGGTCGAAGAGGAAGGCGTCGTTGAGGTCGACATAGCCCTTCTGGTTGAAGTAACGGGTCAGCTTGGCCAGGATCACCTGGTAGAAGGTGTTGGTGTCGTTGATGCCCTTGACCTGGGTCTGCACCAGCTTGTCGAGGTTGCTGACCGAGGTGTAGAGGTTCACCGGCGGGTTGAGCAGCAACACACGCTTGAAGTTGAAGCTGCGGCGGGTTTCGTCGAGCTTGCTGACGAAGGCTGCGTGCAGCGCGCCCAGGCTGTAGCCGGTCAGGTAGTAGTCGCTGACAGGCAGCTCCGGATGCTGCGCGCGCACCGCCTGCATGACTCTGTACAGGTCGTCGGCATCGTCGGGCGTGTAGCCCGGAGTGGCGACGTGGGAAGCGCCAACCATGAAGTCCCAGCTGGTGGGCGAGGACAGTTGCACCACGTGGTAGCCGGCGCCGTAGAAGAGGCGCTTGAGGTACTCCGGCGTCGTGCTGGCGTAGTTGGCGCCGGTGCCGGCAATGATGAATACCAGCGGCGCCTTGTGGTTCTGCCAGGCCAGGCGATAGTGGAGCTTTTTCACTGGCCAGAAGTTGCTCGGCAGCTCGTACTCGCGCTCCGGGCGCAGCTTGAGCGCGTAGTCCGACTGGCGGATATCGTCGTCCGCCGGCAGTTGCGGGCGCAGCTCCGGCGGGGTGGTGGCAATGGTCGCCTCGAACGGGTTGATCAATGGGTAGCCGTAGCTGGCCTGATCCACGTCGCGGGCCGATGCCGGGCCGGCGAGCCCCAGTGCGAGGCAGCCTATCAGGGCCGCCGCGCGGTAAAGAAATGTCATCGTTTGAAGTCCTTTCAGGAGAGGCCAACTCTAGGGTGACCGCCGAATAAGACCAGCGCATTTCCGACAAGTGCGATTGGCGTTCAGCCCTTGCGTGCCAGGTCTTTCAGCGCGTCACCGGTTAGACGATAGACGGTCCATTCGTCCTGTGGGCGCGCGCCCAGGCTGCGATAGAAGCCAATGGCCGGTTCGTTCCAGTCCAGCACCGACCATTCCAGCCGGCCACAGCCACGCTCCACCGCCAGTCGCGCCAGCTCCGTGAGCAGCGCCTTGCCCAGGCCGGCGCCTCGCGCGGCGGGGCGCACGTAGAGGTCTTCGAGGTAGATGCCGGGCTGGCTCAGCCAGGTGGAATAATTGTGGAAGAACAGCGCAAAACCCTGGGGCGTGCCGTCCACTTCGCCGATCAGCACCTCGGCAAAAGGGCGCGGGCCGAACAGGTGGTCGTGCATGCGCTGGGCGTCGGCCTTCACTTCGTGGACCAGCTTTTCGTAGTCGGCCAGTTCGCGAATGAGGTCGAGAATCAGCGGGATGTCGCCCGGGACGGCGGGGCGCAGGGTGGCACGAGGCATCGGTCATTCCTTGCAGGGCGGGGTCGCGGCGAGGATGCCCAAAGGCGGGCGCGGCTGGCAACCGGGCGTCTCAGTAAAGCTCCAGGCTTTCCACCCAGACCAGCTCGCAGGCGCCGGCGCCGGTGTCTTCGCGGGTCAGTGAGCTGACCCAGCGCCAGCCGTCATCACCCTCCACGCGCACCAGCTTGCCGGAGAGGCGAATGTGCTCGCCGGCGCTGACCTGGGCCAGGGTGCGCGCCACGTCGTCGCTGGCCGGGATCATGTGCATGTTGGCGGCATGGGTCTCCAGCTCCCGGCGGGGAATCGGCAGCTTGTCGGCGTGCCAGTAGAACCAGCGGTTGCCCTGGGTGATGCGGATATCGGCCAGCACGCGCGGATCGTCCATCGGCCCCCAGCCCAGGGCGAGGTCGGTGGGCGACAACTCTGCCTCGCGACCCAGGCGGTAATCCTCGCGGCCCAGCACGCGCGCCTCGATGCTGAAATCCTCCAGCGGATAGATGGAGTAGCGCGCCAGGCGGAAGCCGCCATTGGCCAGTGTCTGGCTGTGCTGCTGCGGCGCCTGGGGACGTTCGGTGGGCCAGAGCCACCAGAAGCTGCCCGCCAGGCAGGCCAGCAGGAACAGGGTCGATCGTTTCATCGAAGGCTCCATTGCTGGGCGAAGTCTAGGCTGCAACCGGCCCCCCTTGCATCGGCCCTTGCGCTGGTTATGCTGGGCGCCGATTTCCCGCCTGCCCGGAGTAGTGGCGCCATGTCCCGTCGTTTGCCCCTGATCCTCCTGCTGCTCGCCCTGGCCCTGTGGCTGGCCGCCAGTTATGGCGTACGTTTCGGGCTGATGGAAGATGGCCGCTGGGTCGGCATCTGCGCCGACGAGGCCGCGCGCTGGGAGTGCGGCGTGCGTTCGCAGCTGGGCTGGGCGATCCACTTCGGCGTATTCGGCAAGCTGGCCCTGGGGCTTTCGCTGCTGGCGTTCTTCGTGCCGCGCCAGGCCGGCTGGTGGCTGGCGGTGCTGGCGATGCTGGTTACGCTGCCGGCGCTGGTGCTGTACAACGCCGGCCTCGCGGTGTTCGCGGTGGTATTGGCCGGGTTGCGCCTGGTGCGGGCAACAGGACGCTGAGTCAGGCCTTTTGCGGCGCCAGCCGTCCGCGTAACAGTGCGCCGAGCAGGAGCAGGCTCACCGCTGCCCAGCCCAGTGCCTGAAGATTGCTCAAGCCTTCCAGCGCCAGCTGTGCGGGAATCCCGGCGGCAATGATCAATGCCAGCAACAGTGCTTCTCGACGTGGCGTCGCGACCGGCCGGCACAGATAGACCAGCGCCGGGAACAGCAGTGCCGCGCTGGGGAAGCTGCGGTAGCGCGCGTCGAAGACCATCCCGAGCATCAGTACCGCGCCAGCGAAACCGGCCGCCGCCAGCCACAGACCGGCGTGGCGCTGCAGCCAGTCGAACGCCTTCGACCGCCAACCTGCGCGGGCTGACAGCGCCAGGCTGATGTGCAGCAGTACCAGCAGATTCAAGCCAACCAGTGCCGCCGACCAGAGCCACTCGCCCCAGAAGCGGCTGGTGATCACCGACAGCTCCAGCCACAGGCCGATGCAGCCGGCGCCGAGGGCGCCAGCCAGCGGCAACAGGAAGGCATGGCGGGCAGAGGCGGGGCGGCCGCCGACCAGCAATCCAGCGAGCAGAATCACGCCGGAAAGTCCCAGCCAGAGCGGCCAGTCCGGCAGGTTGCTGACCGGCCCGGCGAGCACGCCTTTCTCTGCGCGATCGGCGCTGAACAGGCCCCAGTAACCGCCCACCGCGCCTTCGCTCTGGCGTTTCCAGGGCTGGTCGAAGGCTTCGATCAGGTTGTAGCGCCAGCCTTTCTCCTCGGCCATGTGCACGAAGCCGCGGATGAAGCGCGCCTCGTTGACGCGGCTGGGCAGTGCGGTTTCGCGCTGGCGGCCTTCGCTGGGCCAGCCGGTTTCGCCGATCAGGATGTCCTTGGGCGCGAACTCGCGGCCGAAGTCTTCGCGGATCTTCGCCACGTGGGCGAGTGCATCGTCGATCCCGCTGGGATTGTCTTCCCAGTACGGCAACAGGTGGATGGTGACGAAGTCTACCGCCGGGGCGATCTCCGGGTGCTGGTGCCAGAAGTCCCAGACGTCGGCGTAGGTCACCGGCTGGCGAACACGAGCCTTCACCTTGTGGATCAGCCCGGCGAGGTAGCGCCCGGTAACTTCCTTGCGCAACAGGGTCTCGTTGCCGACGATCACCGCCTGTACCACGTCCGGGTACTGGTTGGCCGCCTTGATCAGCGCCTCGACTTCCCGATCGGTATCCACCGGGTTGGCATTGACCCAGGCGCCGAGCATCAGCTTCAGGCCGTGCTTGCGCGCCAGCGCCGGGATGCCTTCCAGGCCGGTCATGGAATAGGTGCGCACGCACTCGAAGCGCGTTGCCAGCAGCGCCAGGTCGGCGTCCATCTGCTCCGGGCGCAGGACGAAGGGCTGGTCGAAGGGCGACTGGTCCTTGGCGAACGGGCTGTAGGACGCGCACTGCAGCTTGTGCGTGGGCGTGGCCGCGTCGGGCAGGGCCACCGGTTTGCCCAGGCCGTACCAGAGGCCGCCGAGGGCGATCAGGGCAAGCAGCAGGGCGAGAAGGTAAGGGAGAAGCGGAAAGCGCGAGGACTGGGGCATGGGGGCACGCGAACCGTGGCGAGGCGCGCATCTTAGCAACGCCGCTTGCCGCCGTCAGTGCCCGTGCGAGGCGTTCACGCGTGGCGGTGAATCCAGTTGTGCGTCGGCTGGGCCGCGTTGCCCTCGATGCGCTTCCAGAACTTCTCGTGGAAGTGGAAGCCCACCGCGTTGCACTGCGGCTCGACGATCGCCACCAGGCCGCCCACGGTGATGCTGCCGGTCAGCGCGTAGGCGACGCTGAAGGCGATGGCGAAGTGCATCAGGGTGAAGGTGACGGTCTTGAGCATGGTGGCGATCCTCCAGTCGAGAATGATTCTCCGTTGCTGAAAGCCTACTGCGCAGGAACCCTCTCGAGTAATCGAGCCTCTGTATGGAGGCGATAGGCCGGCACCTTCGTCGTGGATGGAATGGCGCGGTCGTGGATGGACGGTTTCTGTCGTGGATCGGACCGTTTGGCGTCGTTCTCAGAGCAGTTCGCCAGCAGCGGGCGCCGATCATGAAAGGGCGGCCAAGACCGCGAATGGCGCCGGGTCTACCCGGACGCCGCAACGAAAAATCACGGGGAGAAAACCATGACAATGATGCGACGCCTGTTGGGCCTGGGCGCAGGTCTGGTGCTGTCGGCGGCGGCCGGGCTGGCCGGCGCGGCGGCCAAGCCGGAAATCACCATCGGTTACGTGGACGGCTGGTCGGACAGCGTGGCGACCACCCACGTCGCCGCCGAGATCATGCGCGAGAAGCTCGGCTACCAGGTCAAGCTGATGCCGGTTGCCGCCGGGATCATGTGGCAGGGCGTGGCGCGCGGCAAGCTCGACGCCATGCTCTCGGCCTGGCTGCCGGTCACACACGGCGCCTACTACGAGAAGATGAAGGACAAGGTCACCAACCTGGGCGTGAACTACCCGGGCGCGAAGATCGGCCTGATCGTGCCCGAATACGTGAAAGCCAACAGCATCGAGGACCTCAAGGCGCAGAAGGATGACTTCGGCGGCCGCATCGTCGGCATCGACGCCGGCGCCGGCGTGATGCTCAAGACCGACCAGGCGATCAAGGACTACGGCCTGGACTACAAGCTGGTAGCCAGTTCCGGCAGCGGCATGATCGCCGAGCTGACACGTGCGGAGAACGACAAGAAGGCCATTGCCGTGACCGGCTGGATTCCGCATTGGATGTTCGCCAAGTGGAAGCTGAAGTTCCTCGAAGACCCGAAAAAGGTCTACGGCGAAGAAGAGCACGTCGACAGCGTGGCCAACCCGGCGCTGGAGAAGAAGGCGCCGGAAGTCTGGGCCTTCCTGAAGAAGTTCCAGTGGAAGGACGGCCAGGAAATCGGCGAAGTCATGCTCGCCGTGCAGAATGGCGAGAAGCCGGAAGTGGCCGCCAAGAAATGGGTCGAAGCGCATCCGGATCGCGTGAAGGAATGGCTGTGATCTTCTAGGCCGAACTGACGCCAGCAACAGAAGAATCCCCGGCGAACGCCATCGTTCGCGGGGGATTTTTTTATTCCGAGGCGTCTATTCCGGGCTTGTTCGCAAGAGAGGGCAAATCGCTACGACTAAAGTCGTCTGGAGAGCTTGCAGCGCTCCAATAAATTAGGGATCGACGACATCCGCGTCATCCCCGCTGTGAGGACAAGAACAAAATGAACGACAGCATCTACCAGCGGATTGATACCAATCCGCGCTTCAAAGAGTTGGTGGCCAAGCGCGAGCGATTCGCCTGGCTGCTCTCCCTGATCATGTTGGGCCTGTACGTGGTCTTCATCCTGCTCATCGCCTTCCAGCCGCAGCTGCTGGGCGCGAAGATCAGCGCCGATTCGTCCGTCACCTGGGGCATCCCCATGGGCGTCGGGCTGATTCTCTCTGCCTTCGTGCTCACCGGCATCTACGTGCGCCGGGCGAACGGTGAATTCGACCGCCTCAACCAGGAAATCCTCAAGGAGGCCCAGCAATGAAAGGCCGAATTTCTGCGGCCCTCGCACTGGCCGCTTTCGCTCCGTCACTCTGGGCTGACGCCCTCACCGGCGAAGTTCAGCGCCAGCCGCTGAACATCTCCGCCATCGTCATGTTCGTCGCCTTCGTCGGCCTGACCCTGTGCATCACCTACTGGGCCTCCAAGCGCAGCAAGTCCGCTGCTGACTTCTATACCGCCGGCGGCAGCATCACCGGCTTCCAGAACGGCCTGGCGATCGCCGGCGACTACATGTCCGCCGCGTCCTTCCTGGGTATTTCCGCGCTGGTGTTCACTTCCGGCTACGACGGCCTGATCTACTCCATCGGCTTCCTCGTCGGCTGGCCGATCATCCTTTTCCTGATCGCCGAACGCCTGCGCAACCTGGGCAAGTACACCTTCGCCGACGTGGCGTCCTATCGCCTCAAACAGAAGGACATCCGCACCCTGTCCGCCTGTGGCTCGCTGGTGGTCGTGGCCTTCTACCTGATCGCGCAGATGGTCGGCGCCGGCAAGCTGATCGAGCTGCTGTTCGGCCTGAACTACCACGTCGCCGTGGTCCTGGTCGGCATCCTGATGGTGCTGTACGTGCTGTTCGGCGGCATGCTCGCCACCACCTGGGTGCAGATCATCAAGGCCGTGCTGCTGCTCTCGGGCGCCACGTTCATGGCGATCATGGTGCTCAAGCACGTCAACTTCGACATCAGCACCCTGTTCTCCGAAGCCATCAAGGTCCACCCGAAAGGCGAGGGCATCATGAGCCCCGGCGGCCTGGTGAAGGACCCGATCTCCGCGTTCTCCCTGGGCTTCGCGCTGATGTTCGGCACCGCCGGCCTGCCGCACATCCTGATGCGCTTCTTCACCGTCAGTGACGCCAAGGAAGCCCGCAAGTCGGTGTTCTTCGCTACCGGCTTCATCGGCTACTTCTACATCCTGACCTTCATCATCGGCTTCGGCGCGATCCTGCTGGTCAGCACCAACCCGGACTTCAAGGACGCCACCGGCGCCCTGCTGGGCGGCAACAACATGGCCGCCGTGCACCTGGCCAATGCAGTGGGTGGCAGCCTGTTCCTCGGCTTCATCTCCGCCGTCGCGTTCGCCACCATCCTCGCGGTGGTTGCCGGCCTGACCCTGGCCGGTGCCTCGGCCGTGTCCCACGACCTGTACGCCAGCGTGCTCAAAGGCGGCAAGGCCAACGAGAAGGATGAGCTGCGCGTGTCGAAGATCACCACCGTCTGCCTCGGCGTGGTGGCCATCGTTCTCGGCATCCTCTTCGAGAAGCAGAACATCGCCTTCATGGTCGGCCTGGCCTTCTCCATCGCCGCCAGCTGCAACTTCCCGGTGCTGCTGCTCTCGATGTACTGGAAGAAACTGACCACCCGTGGCGCGAAGATCGGCGGCTGGCTCGGCCTGATCACCGCGGTGACCCTGATGATCCTCGGCCCGACCATCTGGGTACAGATCCTCGGCCACGAGAAAGCCATCTACCCGTACGAATACCCGGCGCTGTTCTCCATGGCCGTGGCCTTCATCGGTATCTGGTTCTTCTCCATCACCGACAAGTCCGCCGCTGCCGACGAGGAGCGCGCACGCTTCTTCCCGCAATTCATTCGCTCGCAGACCGGCCTGGGTGCCACTGGCGCCGTTGCCCACTGATCGCTTGAGCTAACCTGCCGGGGCCGGAGGTGGAAACACCTCCGGCCCTGCTTTTTTGACAGGGATGGATAACGGATGTCCGACGATTTCAACTTCGCCTCGCCTCCTTTCGACCAGCTTCGTCCGCTGGAGCGCGAGCAGCTGCGCGATGCATTGAGTGTGGGTTACTACACGGTCGACGAAGTACTGCTCGAGGCGGGTGCGCCGGTGCCCTGCCTGTTCATCCTGATGAAGGGTGTGATCGAAGAGCGCGGCGAGGACGGCAGGCTGTTCGCGCAATATGGCGCCGAAGACCTGTTCGATGTTCGCGGATTGCTCTCCGGCAGCAGCAAGCACCGTTACCAGGCAGTGGAAGAAAGCATCGTCTACGAACTGCCCGCGGCGGTTTTCCATCAGCTCTGCGCGGACAATCCCCAGTTCGCGCAATTCTTCCGCGCGGACCTGGCCAGCAAGCGCCAGCTGGAGCGCCGCGACGGGCAGAACCTGGCCGAATTCATCCTCACCCGTATCGCCTCCGAACACCTGTTGCCGGCCATTGAAGTGGAGCCTACGTTGCCGCTGGGCGATGCGGCGCGCCTGCAGCTGAGCCATGGTGCCGACGCCTTGCTGGTGCGCGAGGAAGGTGCCCTGGGCATTGTCACCCGCACCGACCTGATGACCGCGCACTTCCGCGACGGCTTCAGCGAGACGCAACCCATCGGCCCGCTGGCGCACCGCCCGCTGAGCCATGTCGAGCTGGGGGATTTTCTCTTCGACGCGATGATCCTCATGACCCGCCAGCGCATCGAACGCGTGGCGGTGTGCGAGGAGGGCAGGGTGGTCGGCCTGTTGCACCTGACCCAGGTGCTCAGCCTGTTCTCCACCCACTCCCATGTGCTGGCGCTGCGCATCGCTCGCGCCGAGAGCGAGGCCGAGCTGCGCGCCGCGGCCGAGACCCTGCACACGCTGATCGCCACCCTGGCGGGCAATGGCATCCGCCTGCGTTTCATCATGCAACTGGTCAGCGCGCTGAACGAACAATTGCTCGAGCGCCTCTTCGAACTGCAAGTGCCGCCGGTGCTGCGCGGCCGCTGCTGCCTGCTGGTGATGGGCAGCGAAGGGCGCGCGGAGCAACTGCTGAAAACCGACCAGGACAACGCGCTGATCCTCGACGACGGTCTGCCGGTGGAGCAGGGCCTGCTGCTGATGCAGCGCTTCTCTGCCGCCTTGTTGGAATTCGGCTATCCGCCATGTCCCGGTGGCGTGATGGCCAGCCGGCCGGAGTGGTGCAAAGCCTTGTCGGAATGGCAGCGCGAATTGCGCGAGTTGCCGTTGCAGGGGCGCCCGGAGCAACTGATGCGCCTGTCGATTCTTGCCGATGCCTGGCCGGTGGCGGGCAACCGGCGGCTGTTCGACGGCCTGCGCGAATGCCTGGGTGAACTGGCTGGCGACAGCAGCCGCTGGATGAGCGACCTCGCCTTGCCGGCGCTGCAATTCGACACGCCGCTGACCTTCCTCGGCCAACTCAAGACCCAGGATGCGCAGCTCGACGTGAAGCGCGGCGGCATCTTCCCCATCGTCCACGGCGCCCGCGTGCTGGCTGTGCGCGAAGGCCTGGAGGAGCGCGGCACGCTGGGCCGGCTGACTGCGCTGAAGGCGCTCGGCGTGCTGGACGAGTCGCTGGTGGACAACCTGGTCGAGTCCTTCGAGCTGTTCCTTCAACTGCGCCTGCGCCAGCAATTGGACGGCAAGCGTGACGGTCGCGAGCAGGGGCTCGATGTTTCCCGACTGAGCCGCCACGAGCGCGACCTGCTGCGCTTCGGCTTGCACACGGTGAAGAAGTTCAAGCAGAGCCTGACCCGCCAATTCCATCTGGAGACCCGATGAACGCCTGCGTCGCCGCCCCCGATCCGCACTGGTCCGCCTGGCGCCGTCGCCTCTACTGGTGGCGGCATGATCCGGCCGAGGCGGAGGAACTGGTGTCGCTGGACCTGGAAACCACCAGCCTCGATCCGCGCAAGGCCGACATCCTCAGCATCGGCGCCGTGGTGATCCGCCGAGGCAAGCTGATCCTCGGCGAGCGCCTGGAGCTGCTGGTGGAACCGCCGCCATCGCTGGACGGCGAGTCGATCCGCATCCACAAGCTGCGCCGCGCCGACCTCGAAGGCCAGCTGCCGCTGGCGGAGGCGCTGAAGCGGGTACAGGCGTTCATCGGCGTCCGCCCGCTGCTGGGTTACTACCTGTCCTTCGATGTCGCCGTACTGCGCCGGCATCTGCGCGAGCAGCTCGGCGCGCGGCTCGACAATCCCCGCGTCGAGGTCTCCGAGATCTACCACCGCAAGATGAGCCGGCGCTTTCCCGACCTGCACCTGGACCTGCGCTTCGATACCCTGGCGCGCAACCTGGAAATTCCCATCGAAGGTCGCCACACCGCCATCGGCGATGCGCGCACTGCCGCGTTGATGTTCCTGCGCCTGCGCAAGGGCTCATTACCCCGCGATCTGAGCTGATCCCGGCGGCGTGCAGATTCTTTGAATCTTCCGCGCAACCGCCCGGTCGGAACTCATAAGCGCTGGCCAATCGCATCCCGCGAGCCATCGCCCCTCGTCGACTGAAAGAGGAGAGACGATATGGGACTCGGGACCATCCTGTTGATCATCCTGATCTTGATGCTGATCGGCGGCCTGCCGGTCTTCCCCCACTCGCGCAACTGGGGTTACGGCCCGTCGGGCGTCATCGGTGTCGTACTGGTCGTTCTGCTGGTGCTGTTGTTGCTCGGACGTATCTGACCGAGTGGATCGGCGTGACCCGTTAAACCCCTCACCCCAGCCCTATCCCAGTGGCGAGGGCTGGGGTGAGGGGAACACCCGACCACGGAGGCCCCAGGTAAGTCGGTTTTTGTCACCGCGCTGATACGCCACAGGGTGATTCGTCGCACAGCCCGCTGGGGAGGCCTGTACTAACATACTGGGCCTTTGCCATCAGGGAGTCGTAGGGATGCTGGGCGTTGTACTGGTTGTGCTGGGCGTGGTGTGGTTGCTCGTCCAGTGCGGGCTGGGCCTGCCGCCGTTGGCCGAAGCCATGACCCTGGACCCGGTGGTCGACCCCGACCGCTATTGGCAATTCGTTTTCCTCGGTCCGGCGCTTCCGGTGGCGCTGGGCGTCTTCCTCCTCCGCTACCGTATCCAGGGCTTTGCCCAGCTCAAGCGCGAACGTATCAACTGCGCTGCCCACCTGCTCGTCTCCGCCGGCATCGCCCTGGTGCTGGGCAAGCTCTGCGTGCTCGCCCAGGCCTGACCCTGCAAGCCGTGAATCACTAGTGCGCCGGCGGTTTGCCAGGGGCATTCAGCGCCCTGATTTCACCGCTGATGGTCGAAAGCCTTGGTTACACTTCGGGCCACAGTCGTCGACAGATCCTCGTCGACCACCCGTCCCGAACAAGACAAGAAAAGGCAGACCTCCCTTATGCAAAATCGCATCATGATCACCGGCGCCGGTTCCGGCCTCGGACGCGAAATCGCCCTGCGCTGGGCCCGCGAGGGCTGGAAGCTGGCGCTGGCCGACGTTAACGAAGCAGGCCTGCAGGAAACTCTCAAGCTGGTGCGCGAGGCTGGCGGCGACGGCTTCACCCAGCGCTGCGACGTGCGCGACTACAGTCAGCTGACCCAGCTGGCGCAGAACTGCGAAGAGAAGTTCGGCGGCATCGACATCATCGTCAACAATGCCGGCGTCGCTTCCGGCGGCTTCTTCAGCGAACTGTCGCTGGAGGACTGGGACTGGCAGATCTCGATCAACCTGATGGGGGTGGTCAAGGGCTGCAAGGCCTTCCTGCCGCTGCTGGAAAAGAGCAAGGGCCGCATCATCAACATCGCCTCCATGGCCGCGCTGATGCAGGGCCCGGCGATGAGCAACTACAACGTGGCCAAGGCCGGTGTGGTGGCGCTGTCGGAAAGCCTGCTGGCCGACCTCAGCCTGGTGGACGTGAAGGTCCATGTGGTCTGCCCGTCGTTTTTCCAGACCAACCTGCTGGACTCCTTCCGCGGCCCCAGCCCGGAAATGAAGACCCAGGTCGGCAAGCTGCTGGAAAGCTCGCCCATCAGCGCCGCCGACATCGCCGACTACATCCACCAGGAAGTGGCCCGCGACGTCTTCATGATCCTGCCTCATGAACAGGGTCGCATGGCCTGGCAGATCAAGCAGCAGAACCCCCAGGCGCTCTACGACGAGATGGCCAAGATGGCGGAGAAGATGCAGGCCAAGCGCCGCAGCCTTTCCTGATTTTGCCCTCTTTCGGTGCAATGAAAGACAGGGCTTGCCCAGGCCGGTGCAAAGGGTTAGTTTTAGTCACCGGCCTGCCTGGCTGATGTACGTTGGACCCCGGTAAAAGCCCCGCGAATGTCGCGGGGCTTTTGCTTTTTCGGGCTACCGCCCAGCTCTTGGGATTCGTGCTTTGCGCATCGTCGGGCCTGTGTTAGAAGGCTCCGGTGTCATTGAAGGAAGAACCCGCTTGCACTGTGAATCCATCGTCTATGGCTGCATCCGCGACTGGCCCGGCGACTCGATGGAGCGCCGCCTGCGCCGCGCCGCCAACCGCAAGGTCCTCGACAGCCTGCCCATGGGCGAGGCCTGGCCGTTCCTGGGCCGCGAAATGTTCAGCCGCTGCGAGACCGAAGGCGCGGGCCTGTACCAGTCCCAGGTGATCCATTTCGGCGCCAGTTACCAGACCATCGAGTACGAGTGGAAACTCTGGGTCGAACAGTTCGAAGCGCTGTTGCGCCGCCTTTACTGGGCCAGTGCGGTGGTGCACCTGGAAACCGAGGTCAACGGCAGCCACACTTTCCGCTGGGAATCCGAGAATGGTTTCCACAGCCCGCGCGAAGGTGAGCTGAAAGTGCGTTGCGCCTGGGAGCGCGAGGGCGGCCTGCGCGGCTGATGGCGCGCCTCCCGTTACGGAAAGCACCCATGATCAATTACCTCTGGTTCGTCCTCGCCGCGTTCTGCGAGATCGCTGGCTGCTACGCCTTCTACCTCTGGCTGCGCCTGGACAAGAGCGCCCTGTGGATCATTCCCGGGTTGCTCAGCCTGACGCTGTTCGCCCTGCTGCTTACCCGCGTCGAGGCGAACTATGCCGGACGCGCCTACGCGGCGTACGGCGGTATCTATGTGGCCGCGTCGCTGTTCTGGCTGTCCTTCGTGGAAAAGAGTCGCCCGCTGTGGAGCGACTGGGTCGGCGTGGCGCTCTGCGTGATCGGCGCCAGCGTGGTGTTGCTCGGGCCTCGTCTCGCGCCGTGATCTGAGCGGGATCGACAGCTGCAGGAGTTCCTGACGCTCTATCAGTCCTCCAGCCACTCCCTCGGCACTTCGCTTTTCAGCATCAGCTGGCACTGCTGGCTTTCCGGGTCGAAGACGATCACCGCCTCGCCGCGCTTGAGCGCATGGCGCGCGCGCTCTACGCGCACGTCCAGGGGCGTGTCGTCGCCGTTGTCGGTGCCTTCGCGGGTGACGAAGTCTTCCAGCAGGTTGTTCAGGGTGTAGGCTTCGATCAGATCGTAAGGAATCAGCATGGCGGAGTACTCGGAATCGCAGCGCGGGATTGTAGTCCCGCGATGCGGTGAGTGCAGCTTCAGTTCTTGCCCTTATCCGAGTCCTTGCCCCGGTCGCCGCTGTCGGTGCTGTCGATCAGGTCGTCCACCGGCGGTACATGGGTGGTGCTTTCCATGTGCACCGGGTGCTCCAGTTGCTTGCTGAAGCGCTCCAGCGTGCCCTCGCTGGGTTCGGCGTCGCTGTCGAAGACCGGCGGGCTGAGCAGGTAAGCAGTCAGCAGTTTCGATAGTGCGGCCAGGCTGTCGATATGGGTGCGCTCGTAGCCATGGGTGGCGTCGCAGCCAAAGGCCAGCAGCGCTGTGCGGATGTCGTGGCCGGCGGTGATCGCCGACTGCGCATCGCTGTGGTAGTAGCGGAACAGGTCCCGGCGCACGGCGATCTCGTGGCGCTCGCCCAGGCGCAGCAGGTGCCGGGACAAGTGGAAATCGTAAGGCCCACCGGAGTCCTGCAACGCCACGCTGACCGCATGTTCGCTGGAGTTCTGCCCCTCGGCCACCGGCGCGATATCGATGCCGACGAATTCGCTCACATCCCAGGGCAGCGCGCCGGCCGCGCCGGAGCCGATTTCCTCGGTGATGGTGAACAGTGGGTGGCAGTCGATCGGCGGCACCTGGCCGGCTTCGACGATGGCCTTGAGCGAGGCCAGCAGCGCGGCCACGCCGGCCTTGTCGTCGAGGTGGCGGGCGCTGATGTGGCCGCTCTCGGTGAACTCGGGCAGCGGGTCGAAGGCGACGAAATCGCCGATGGCCACGCCGATGGATTCGCTGTCGGCACGGCTGGCGGTGTAGGTGTCCAGGCGCAGCTCGACGTGATCCCAGCTGATCGGCAACGTATCCACCGCGGTGTTGAAGGCGTGCCCGGAGGCCATCAGCGGCAGCACGCTGCCGCGGAATACGCCGTTCTCGCAGAACACCGTGACCCGGCTGCCCTCGGCGAAGCGGCTTGACCAGCAGCCCACCGGCGCCAGGGCCAGGCGGCCGTTGGGTTTGATCTCGCGGACGATGGCGCCGATGGTGTCCAGGTGCGCCGAGACGGCGCGGTCCGGGCTCTTGCGCCGGCCCAGCAGGGTGGCGCGGATGGTCCCGCGGCGAGTCATCTCGAAGGGCACGCCGATCTCCTCCAGCCGTTCGGCGACGTAGCGCACGATGGTGTCGGTGAAACCGGTGGGGCTGGGGATGGCGAGCATTTCCAGCAGCACGCGCTGCAGGTAGTTGAGGTCGGGTTGTGGCAGTTGGGTCATGCCGGGGCCTCTTCGTTGGGGTGAGGCTGATCACGGTTGTCGCGATGCAGGAGTTCGCGGCTCAGCGGGAAGAGCAGGTCGACGAAGCGTTCGGCGGTCGGCTGCGGCTCATGGTTGGCCAGGCCGGGGCGCTCGTTGGCCTCGATGATCACGTAGTCCGCCTGGTCGGCCTCGGTGACCAGCAGGTCGAGGCCGGTGACCGGAATCTCCAGCGCTCGCGCGGCGCGGATGGCGGCGTCGGCCAGGGCCGGGTGCAGGCGCTCGGTGACGTCTTCCAGGGTGCCGCCGGTGTGCAGGTTGGCGGTGCGGCGTACGGCCAGGCGTTGGCCGCTGGGCAGCACATCGTCGTAGCTGAAGCCGGCGGCGGCCAGGGTGCGCTCGGTCTCGCCGTCCAGCGGGATGCGGCTTTCGCCTCCGGTCGCAGCCTGGCGCCGGCGGCTCTGCGCCTCGATCAGCTTGCGGATGCTGTGCCGACCATCGCCGATCACCTCGGCGGGGCGG
Organism: Pseudomonas sp. AU12215; assembly: GCF_001675465.2. Taxonomy (NCBI): domain Bacteria; kingdom Pseudomonadati; phylum Pseudomonadota; class Gammaproteobacteria; order Pseudomonadales; family Pseudomonadaceae; genus Pseudomonas; species Pseudomonas sp. AU12215. Next base: position 31,727 of record NZ_MACM02000164.1, on the reverse strand, counting down.
CGAATGGCGGCGGCCACCACTTCGTAACCGATCACCACGATGCGCAGGTCATTGCCGGGGTGGTAGCTCTCGAGGATGACGCGGGTGTCGAACTGCTTCGCGTGGGCGACGGCGCTCTCCACCTCCTCGGCCGTGCGCAGGTCCACGGCGACACCCTGGCCCTGTTCGCCGTCCACCGGCTTGACTACCAGCGCGCCGTGTTCTTCGAGGAATGCCGCGTTGTCTTCGGCGCTGGCGGCCAGGCGTTGCTGCGGCTGGCGCAGGCCGGCGCGGTCGAGGGCGCGGTGGGTGAGGGTCTTGTCCTGGCACAGGCTCATGCTGACGGCGCTGGTGAGGTCGCACAGCGACTCGCGGCAGCGAATGCGTCGGCCGCCCTGGGTGAGGGTGAAGAGGCCGGCGTCGGCGTCCTGCACCTGCACCTCGATGCCGCGTCGATGGGCTTCGTCGACGATGATTTTCGCGTAGGGATTGAGTCCCTTTTCCGGGCCGGGGCCAAGGAACAGCGACTGGTTGATGCCGTTCTTGCACTTCACTGCGAAGGTCGGCAGTTCACGGAAGCGCAGCTTGCGGTACAGCGACTTGGCCTGCTGGTTGCCGTGCAGCACCGACAGGTCCAGATAGGCCAGCCCGCGGCTCATGAAGTGTTCGATCAGGTGGCGTACCAGCGCTTCGCCGACGCCGGGCCGGCTGGACTGCGGGTCCACGGCCAGGCACCAGAGGCTGGAGCCGCCTTCGGGATCGCGGAAGGCCTTGGCGTGGTTGATACCCATGACGGTGCCGATCACCGTGCCGGTCTCGGCGTCTTCCGCCAGCCAGTAGGCCGGGCCGCCCTGGTGGCGCGGGGTGACGTTGGAGGGATCGACCGGCAGCATGCCGCGCGAGAGGTACAGGCGGTTGATCGCCGTCCAGTCGTCGTCGCTGTGCACGCGGCGGATGCGGAAGCCGCGGAAGGGTCGGCGCGCCGGGCGGTAGTCGGTGAACCACAGGCGCAGCGCGTCCGAGGGGTCGAGGAAGAGTTGCTGCGGGGCGTGGGACAGCACCTGCTGTGGCGCGGCGACGTAGAGGGCAATGTCGCGCTCGCCGGGTTGTTCGTTGAGCAACTCGGCCGCCAGCTTGTCCGGGCTGGAGAAGGTATGGCCGATCAGCAGGCGGCCCCAGCCGCATTGCAGGATCAGCGGGCCGTGGCTTTCCGCGTGGTCGCCGGCGAAGCGCGCCTGCAGGCGCTCGTAGGTCGGCGTCTGGCCGCGCAGCAGCCTCTGGTTGTGGGGATGGGGCAGGTTGGAATGGGGTTTCATCGTGCGCTCCCTGATAAGTATCTGTCCTGGGCTGTGGGGTAGGCGGCGCCACGCACGACGCCGCCGGGCTCTAGAGGCCTTGTTCCGTCAGCCAGAGGTTGAGGGCCGCCAACTGCCACAACTTGGAACCACGCAGCGGAGTGAGATCGCTCGCCGGGTCGCTGAGCAGGCGGTCGAACATCGCCGTCTCGAACAGTCCACGGTCCTGGCTCGGGTCCAGCAGCAATTCGCTGACCCAGGCGCGGGTATTGCCTTGCAGGTGCTTGAGGCCGGGCACCGGGAAGTAGCCCTTGGGCCGGTCGATCACCTCGCTGGGGATGACCTTGCGCGCGGCGGCCTTGAGCACCTGCTTGCCGCCGTCGCCGAGCTTGAAGCGCGACGGGATGCGCGCCGACAGTTCCGCGACGCGGTAGTCGAGGAACGGCACGCGGGCTTCCAGGCCCCAGGCCATGGTCATGTTGTCCACGCGCTTGACCGGGTCGTCGACCAGCATGATGGTGCTGTCCAGGCGCAACGCCTTGTCCACCGGGTCTTCTGCGCCGGGTTGGGCGAAGTGGTCGCGGACGAACTCGCTGGCCACGTCCTCGACCCGCATCGCCTCGCGGACTGTGTCCAGGTACTCGCCGTGGCTGCGATCGAAGAAGGCCGCGCGGTAGGCCTGCAGCGGGTCCCTCGCGCCGGCCACTTTCGGGTACCAGTGGTAGCCGGCGAACAGCTCGTCGGCGCCCTGGCCGCTCTGCACCACCTTGCAGTGCTTGGAGACTTCCCGCGAGAGCAGGTAGAAGGCGATGCAGTCGTGGCTGACCATCGGTTCGCTCATGGCGCGGAAGGCCGCCGGCAACTGCGAGATGACTTCGTTCTCGTCGATGCGCAGTTGGTGGTGGCGGGTGCCATAGCGTTTCGCGATCAGGTCCGAGTACTGGAACTCGTCGCCGCGCTCGCCGCCGGCATCTTCGAAGCCGATGGAGAAGGTCAGCAGGTCCTCGACGCCGGCTTCGTGGAGCAGGCCGACCAGGAGGCTGGAATCGACACCGCCGGAGAGCAGCACGCCAACCTCGCGGGCAGCGCGCTGGCGCACGCTCACGGCGTCACGCAGGCTGCTCAGCAGGCGGTCTTCCCAATCGTCCAGGGTCAGCTCGCGCTCATCGGGCAGCGGGCCGTAGTCCAGGGACCACCAGCGCTGGCGCTCGGTGTGGCCGTCGGCGTCGATGCTCATCCAGGTGGCCGGCGGCAGCTTCTGCACTTCGGCCAGCAGGGTGCGCGGCGCGGGCACCACGGCGTGGAAGCTCAGGTAATGGTTGAGTGCCACCGGGTCCAGCGCCGGGTCGATATCGCCGCCCTTGAGCAACGCCGGCAGGCTGGAGGCGAAGCGCAGGCGCTTGCCGGTCTGTGACAGGTACAGCGGCTTGATGCCGAGACGATCGCGGGCGATGAACAGGCGCCGTTTGTCGCGTTCCCAGATGGCGAAAGCGAACATGCCATTGAGGCGGGGCAATAGTTGTTCACCCCAGGCGTGGTATCCCTTGAGCAGCACTTCGGTGTCGCCACCGGAGAAGAAGCGGTAGCCCAGTGCTTCGAGTTCCTGGCGCAGCTCGGGGTAGTTGTAGATGGCGCCGTTGAAGACCAGTGACAGGCCCAGGGCGGTATCGATCATCGGCTGACCGGAGGCTTCAGCCAGGTCCATGATCTTCAGCCGCCGATGGCCCAGGGCCACCGGGCCTTCGCTATGGAAACCCCAGGCGTCGGGGCCTCGCGGGGCCAGGTGATGGGTGATGCGTTCGACTGCGGCAAGGTCCGCAGCCTGTTTATCGAAACGTAACTCTCCTGCTATTCCGCACATGTCCTTACCGGATCTCCGTTGGGGATGAAGTGGGTGGCGTCTCACGGACGCCTTAGGGGATGACCCGTCGATCCGGCGAGAGTTCTATTTGATTTCATTGAGGAAAAATGACGGAGCAGCAGGTGGACTGACATGGCCGACAGCAAGACTTCGATGCGCAACGCCCACGCACTCTCGATGTTGCAGGCCCTGCGGCGCCTGCAACAGGCGGCGGAGGTGCACTCCAAGAGCCTGGGCCGGGATGGCGAACTGACGCCGCTGCAGTTGCTGATCCTGCAGGTGGTGGAGTTGGAAGGGGAAATAACCGCTGGTCAGCTGGCGCGGCACGTGGCGCTGTCCCAGTCGTCGCTTTCCGGTGCACTGGCCCGGTTGGAGAGCAAGGGGCTGCTGACGCGGCGGCGCGACGATGGTGATCGCCGCAAGCAGTGGATGAGCCTTGAAGCCGATGGCCGCAAAGCGCTCAAGCACAGCCCGGCGCTATTGCCCGAGCACGCCCTGGAGCGCTTCGCCGGGCTGCCCGAATGGGAGCAGCACGCGATTCTCGCCGGGCTGTTGCGCGCGGCCGAGCTGTTCGAGACGCCGGGGAGCGGCGTCGAGGAAGAAGAGGAAGAAGAGTTCTGAGCGTCAGCTCATCAGTTTCTGTGCCGCCAGGGACAGGCTGACCGCCACCAGCATCAGCGCGAACAGGCGCTGCAACGTCGCGCCGCCCAGGCGCACCGCCAGGCGATTGCCGAACAGCACGCCCAGTGCACCGCCCGCCGCCAGGCACGCCAGCAAGGGCAGCGGTGGCTGTGCGTGGGTCAGATAAAGCAGGAATCCACCGCCGGACACCAGCGCGATCACCGCCATCGACGTCGCGGTTGCCGCCATCATCGACAGCGGCGTGAACCACAGCAGCCCCGGTACGATCAGGAAGCCGCCGCCCACACCCATCAGGCCGGACAGCACTCCCACCGCCAACCCCACCGCAAGCAGCGGACCGTTGCGCGTCGGCAGGTCGGACACGCGCGGCTGGCTGGAGCCCTGCCACATGCGCCAGGCCGACCACAGCACCAGCACGCAGAAGCCGATGATCAGCCAGCCATCGGGCACGAACTTGCCCAGCCACTGGCCGATGGCGTTGCCCGGCCAGCCGGTGATCACCAGCCAGAACAGCGGCTTCCACGCCACCTGGCCCTGCCGCGCGCGCGGCACCGCGCCAATGGCTGCCGACAGCGCAACGGCGCCGAGGCTGACGCCGATGGCATCGTGCAGCGGCAGGTGCAGGCTGAGGAGCAATGGCAGCGCCACCAGCGAACCGCCGGCGCCGGTCAGGCCCAGCAGCAGCCCGAGGATCAGACCGATGGCGGAGGATTCAAGCAGCAGTGCATCCATGTCGGTGGTCCGCTCTGGAAGCTGATCGCGGTCCTGTCGCTGGACCGCGAGATGATCAGGCGTTCTTCTGGCCGCGCACGATGTCGCGCAGGAAGAAACGGTTCGGGTGGCAGGCCTCGGCCACGGCACGGGGCAAGGGTAGCGGTTCGTCGTCGATCCAGGCTGCGAGCAACTCGCCAGCCAGCGGCGCGGTGACCAGCCCGCGGGAGCCGTGGGCGCTGTTCAGGTACAGGCCGTCGAGCCAGGGGCACGGAGTTTCCGGCACCTGGCGCGCATCCTTGCCCAGTACAGCGTAAACGCTGGCGAAGGCTTCGCGGTCGGCCAGCGGGCCCACCAGTGGCAGATAGTCCGGCGTGGTGCAGCGGAAGGCGGCGCGGCCCTGCAGAGTTGCCGGGTCGAGCTGGGCGATGTGCATGCGTTCGCTCAGGTCTGTGGATATCTCCGCCAGCAGGTCGAGGTTGCCCAGGTGTTCTGCCAATGATGGCTCAGTGTCGTCTCGCTTGAATTCGAAACTGGCGCCCAGGGTGTGCTCGCCGTGACGCGGCGGGGCGACGTAGCCCTCGGCGCAAACCACGGTACTCAGCGCGGCGCTGTCGGCGGTGGCCGGCACACGGGTGATCTGCCCGCGAATGCGCTTCATCGGCAGGCTCGATGCGCCTTCGAAGCGGCGCACCTCGGCGGCGGTGGCAAGGATGGCGACGGGCGCGCTGGCAAGTTTCGCGTCGCCGCTCCAGGCGCTCCAGCCATCGGCTTCGCGTTGCAGGCGGACTTCCTCGCCGGCCACCACGCGGATGTTCGGATGCTGCGCCAGGTGCCGGCACAGGGCCGGCGGATGTACCCAGCCACCTTCGGGATAGAACAGCCCGCCGGCGGGCAGGCCGACGCCAGCGAGGCTTTCCGCCTCGGTCTTGTCCAGCAGGCGCAGCAGCGAGCCGGGGAAGGCTTCGGCGAGCTTCGCCTGGCGGCCGGCCTCGGCTTCATCGAAACCCAGTTGCAGCACGCCGCAGTCGGACCATTCCTCGCCTTTCTGCAGACGCTGGATCAGCCGTCGCGAATGGCCAAAGCCGCTGACGATCAGCCGTGACAGGGCGGTGCCGTGGGCGGACAGCTTGAGATAGAGCACGCCCTGGGGATTGCCCGAGGCTTCCTCGGCAAGGCTGGCATGACGCTCGATCAGAGTCACCTGCCAGCCGCGTGCGGCGAGACTCGCGGCGCTGGCGCAACCGGCCATGCCGCCGCCGATCACCAGGGCTTGGCGCGTTCCCTTCGAGCGAACGGGGCGGGCGTACCAGGGCTTGCCGGTGGGCTGTTCGAGGCCGATGAATTCGCCCTGGGACATCTCCCATTTCTTGCCGAAGCCCAGGGTACGACGAATCTTGAAGCCGGCTGCGCCCAGTCCGCGGCGGACGAAACCGGCGCTGGTGAAGGTGGCGAGGGTCGTGCCCGGCGCCGAAAGACGGGCCAGCTGCGCATAGAGCGCGTCGTTCCACATCTGCGGGTTCTTCGCCGGGGAGAAACCGTCGAGGAACCAGGCATCGACGCGTGCGTCCAGTTCCGGCAGCGTGTCCAGTACGTCGCCCACCAGCAGGGTCAGCACCACGCGGCCGCCCGCGAAGACGAAGCGCTGGAAGCCGGGATTGATCGCCACGTACTGTTCCAGCACCTGCCCCGACAGGTGCGCCAGCTCCGGCCAGAGGGCGAAGGCGCGGCGCAGGTCTTCAGGTGCTACCGGGTACTTCTCGGTGGTGACGAAGTGTAGCCGTGCATCGCCGGGTGCCAGCGTCTCGAACAATTGCCAGGCGCAGAGGAAGTTCAGCCCGGTGCCGAAGCCGGTCTCGCCAATGCACAGGCGCCCGCCTGCTGGCAGCGCCGCGAAGCGCTCGGGCAGACGGTTGCCGTCGATGAACACGTGGCGCGTCTCGGCAATGCCCGAGTCGCGGGAAAAATACACGTCGCCATAGACGCGGGAAGTGGGCTGGCCGTTCTCGTCCCAGTCGATCTGGGCGCTGCTGATGTCTGGCATGAAGGAAGGCAGGGCAGTGAAACGAAGGCGGCAGTTTAGCTGATCCGTTCCGAGGACAGGCTGCGTCACTTCCGCTACCTTTTACTCACTTCGAGACAAGGAGAGGTGCATGTTCGAATCCGCCGAGATCGGTCATTCCATCGACAAGGAAACCTACGAGAAGGAGGTCGCGGTGCTGCGCGAAGCCCTGCTCGAGGCGCAGTACGAGCTCAAGCAGCAGGCGCGCTTCCCGGTGATCATTCTGATCAACGGCATCGAGGGCGCCGGCAAGGGCGAAACGGTGAAGCTGCTCAACGAGTGGATGGATCCGCGCCTGATCCGGGTGGAAAGCTTCCTCCAGCCCACCGACGAGGAACTCTCGCGGCCGCCGCAATGGCGTTTCTGGCGCCGTCTGCCGCCCAAGGGCACGACCGGCATCTTCTTCGGCAACTGGTACAGCCAGATGCTCTACGCGCGGGTCACCGGCGAGATCAAGGACAGCCAGCTCGATGGCCTGATCAACGATGCCGAGCGTTTCGAGCGGATGTATTCCGACGAGGGCGCGTTGATCTTCAAGTTCTGGTTCCACCTCTCCAAGAAGCAGCTCAAGGAGCGGCTCAAGACACTGGAGAACGACCCGACGCGTAGTTGGCAGCTCTCCGAGATCGACTGGAAGCAGAGCGAGGTCTATGACAAGTTCGTGCGTTACGGCGAGCGCGTGCTGCGCCGCACCAGCCGCGACTACGCGCCCTGGTACGTGGTGGAGGGTTCCGATGAGCGCTACCGCAGCCTGACGGTGGGCCGCACCATCCTCGAGAGCCTGCAGGCCGCACTCAAGCGAAAGGACCGCCCGACCCCGCAGCCCCATGCGGCGCCACTGGTCTCCAGCCTGGACAACAAGGGGCTGCTGGATGCGCTTGACCTGAGCCTGTCGCTGGACAAGGACCAGTACAAGGAGCACCTGGCCAAGCAGCAGGCGCGCCTGGCCACGCTGATGCGCGACAAGCGTTTCCGCAGCCATTCGCTGATCGCCGTGTTCGAAGGCAACGACGCCGCCGGCAAGGGCGGCGCCATCCGCCGCGTGACTGATGCGCTGGACCCACGCCAGTACCGCATCGTGCCGATCGCCGCGCCCACCGAGGAGGAGCGTGCGCAGCCCTATCTGTGGCGTTTCTGGCGGCACATTCCGGGGCGGCGGCAGTTCACCATCTTCGACCGCTCCTGGTATGGCCGGGTCCTGGTGGAGCGGGTCGAGGGCTTCGCCTCCGACGCTGACTGGTTGCGCGCCTATGCGGAGATCAACGACTTCGAGGAGCAACTGACGAACTACGGCATCGTGCTGGTGAAGTTCTGGCTCTCCATCGACCAGCAGACCCAGTTGGAGCGCTTCAAGGAGCGCGAGTCGATTCCCTTCAAGCGCTTCAAGATCACCGAGGAGGACTGGCGCAACCGCGACAAGTGGGACCAGTACGTGGATGCGGTGGGGGATATGGTCGATCGTACCAGCACCGAGATTGCGCCCTGGACGCTGATCGAGGCCAACGACAAGCGTTATGCGCGGGTGAAGGTGCTCAAGACGATCAATGATGCGCTGGAGGCGGCTTACGGAAGCGCGAAGAAGGGCAAGAAGGACTGACGTTTGGTGTAGGAGCGAGCTTGCTCGCGAATGCGGCCTTCAAGGCCTGCTCCGGCGTTTGCCCTTGTGTAGGCGCGGGCTTTGTCCGCGATGTGTCTGCCTAGCTTTGAGGTTTCCAGCGCCGCTTCAGCGTGCGCTGCGACTTCTCGTTTCGCCCCCTCGGGCGACCCACTTTGGCAAACGACGGATGGCCGCCCCATCCAAAGTGGGCAAAGGTCTTGCCCCGGACATCCGGTTTTTCGCTTGGGCGAAAAATTCCCTCGTCGAATCGAAGTTTCAGGGGCACGCCACGACGGGCCATCCCTGGCCCATCGTGGCTCTCGCGACATCCATGTCGCTCAACCCCTGAAACTCCGCTTCAACGAGGCCTCCTGAACGGGGCGGTTCGGAGTGCTCGGCTGTTTTTCTGGAAGTCTTTGAAGTGTCAGAGCCTGAGACAGGGATTGCGAGCTCTTCGTAGGAGCGAGCTTGCTCGCGAACTGACTCCGCAGCGGGCTCTGTTCGCGAGCAAGCTCGTTCCTACAAGGTGTTCTTCTGCGACGGCTTCGGCGCGCCAATGAGTCGCCCCATCGCCCCGGCAATCCCCATCTCCCGCAGCACCTGCAGCTCGCCCTCGGTCTCGACCATCTCCGCGATCAGCGGCAGGTCGATGCTGTTGGAAGCTCGGTACATGGCCTCGATGAACAGGCGCTTGTCGTTGTCCTGGTCGATGGCACGGATGTAGCTGCCGTCGATCTTCAGATACGCGAGACCCAGGCGGGTGAGGTTGCCGATCAGGCTGAAGCGCCCGCCGAAGTGCTGCAGGCCGAGCTTGGCGCCGACTTCCTGGACCGACTGGGCGAGCTTCTCCAGCTCGGCCGGCGGCGGCAGGTAGCGTTCGTCCACTTCCAGCGTCATCAGCTGCGCTTCCTGCGGGTGGGCACGCAGGATTTCGAAGAGCTGGCGCAGGGGCTCGGCGCTGCGCACGGTTTCCGCCGAGAGCGACAGGGCCAACGGTGCCGGTTGCTGGGCGAGGTGGGCGAGGGCGTGTTCGAGCATCGCCAGGTCGAAACGCGCCGACCAGCCGAAGCGCTCGATCCAGGGCAGGAATTGCCCGGCGGCCACGGCCTCGCCCTTGGGATCGAGCAGCCGCGCGAGGACTTTCTGGTGCAGCAACTCGCCATTCTCGACGCAGGCGCGCACGGGCTGGAACCACAGCTGCAGCTTGCCCTTCTGCAGGGCGTCGTCGAGCCAGTCGCGCCAGGCACGGGAGTCCTGGGCGGGCTGGCTGCCGGAGCTGTCCAGGCGTTGCCAGGTGCGGTCCGGAGTGGCCTGTGCCTGGGCCAGTGCCTGGTCGGCGCGCGACAGCACGCCAGCGGAGGGCTCGCCCGGTCGGAAGGCCGCCAGGCCCAGATGCGCCACCGGCGTGCAATCGCTGGCGCCCGTGCCGCGCAGGTTTTCCAGGGCGGCACTGAGTTCGTCCGCCAGATGCTCTGCACTGGCGCTGTCCAGGCCGGGCGCCAGCAGGGTGAATTCGCCGCCGCGACTGCGCGCGGCCAGCCAGTCCGGCGTGCCGTGCTGCTCGCGCTCACGTTCCAGCAACTCGGCGACGTCGCGGATCAGCGCGTCGGTGCGCTGTCCGCCGAGGCGCTGGTTGAGCCCGGCCAGGTCGTTCAGGCGCAGCAGCAGCAGGTAGCCGGCGGCGTTCTGCTCGCTGGGCGAGAGCTGCGCATCCAGCCGCGCGTCGAACAGGCGACGGTTGGCCAGGCCGGAAAGGCTGTCCTGGTAGGCCTCCTCGCGCAGTTTCTCGCTGCGGCTGGCTTCTTCGGCGAACAGGGCCTTGAGCTTGTCGACCATCTGGTTCATCGCCTGTACCACGCGCCGCAGCTCCGGGGTGCGCGGTTCCCTGGGCAGGGTGAGGAATTCGCGGCGGGTGATGGCGTGGGCTTGCTGCACCATCTGGTCCAGAGGCTTCAATTGGGTGCGCAGCAGCCAGCCGCCAAGGATGGCGCTGACCAGCCCGCAGGCCAGCAGCCAGGCGAGGCTGCCCAGCGCACCGTCCCACAGCTTGGCCAGGGCGAACTGCGGATGGCTGACCACCTCGACCCGCGCGGCCTGTTCCCAGCCGCGCATGATCAGCGCGTCGCCGCCCTGGGCCTTGAGGTTGACCAGCTTGGCGAACCAAGCCGGCACCTGTTGGTTCTGCGTGTCGCTGTCGCGCTCGACGATGACCTTGCCCTCGGGAATGCTCACCACGCGGATGGTGGCGAAGTAGCCGGAGTCGAAGATCGAGCTGACCATCAGCTCGATCATCGCCGGGTCGTCCACGTGCGGGGTGAGCGACAGGCCCAGCGCGGTGGCCGCATCCTGGGCATGGGAGCGCAACTGGCCGATCAGTTGCTCGCGGGAGCTTTCCAGGCTGGCGGCGAAGCTGCCGGCGAAGGCCACCACGAGGAACAGGCAGATCGCCAGGAACAGTTGCTTGAGCAATGACATGCCGGGTTCTCCTATCGCGTCTCGTCGAGGTCCAGGCCCTCGGCGCGCATCTTGGTCAACAGGTCCTGCCAGCGCGACAGCTTCTTGCTGTCGCCGGTGCGCTTGCCGCCGCCGGGGCCGGGCAGCCACAGCCCCTCGGCGTTGAAGGCGTAAACGGGCAGGAGGTCCTTGCGCTGGGAGGCGGGCTTGATCTGCGGGATCAGGTTGTCCAGCACCAGCGGTTCGGCAGTGGGGGAGGCGTAGTAGGTGAGCACCATGTGCGCCTGGTTCTGCTGCAGCGCCTTGACGTAGGTGATGCGCAGCTTGTCGCTGGCGACCCCGAGGCGGCGCAGGGTGACGAACTTGGCGATGGAGTAGTCCTCGCAGTCGCCGGCGCCCTTGTAGAGCGATTCCACCGGGGTGGCCCAGTAGTCCTCCTGGTGCCAGACGGTGCGGTCGTCGGTGAACACCAGCGCGCCATTGAAGAAGGCGTTGACGGCCTTGAGCTTGGCCATCTCGTCGAGATTCTCGCTGTCGGCGATCAGGCGGCCCCAGGATTCGATGCGGGTCTTGGCGGTGCCGAGGTTGCCGTAGCGCTGCTCGGCGTTCTTCAGGATGGTGTCGAAGTTCCAGGCGGCGCCGGCGCTCAGCGCGAGGAGCGCGAGCAGCAGCACGCCGGCCCGCAGACGCAGCGGGCTGGCGAACAGCCAGAGGGCTCCTCGGGGTGGCTGCATCGCCAGCGCTCCATGTGGGATGTGTGGAGTCTAGGCGCTCTTCGAGAACTTGCGCCGGCCTATCGCCATTAGGCGCAAAGCCCCGTTGTACGGGGCTTGAAGACGAAACTGACAGGATTGTCATTTAAGGGTCAGCGTCCGGTCCGGGCTGCTGGCTTATAACCCCAGGATGCGGCCGCTGTGGCCGATCCAGACGCAGGAGAGCGGGATGCAGGGGCAACGGCGGGTTTGGCTGGCGGCAGGGTTGCTGGGGGTGACGGCGCTGGGAGCAGGCATCTGGGGCTTTGCCGGCCGGCACGAGGCGCCGCAGGCCGCAGCCCAGCCAGCCGGCATACCGGTAACCCTGGCGCGAGTGGCCCGCGAGGACCTGGCGCAGAACCTCGACGGCGTCGGCACCGTTACCTCGCTGGCCAGCGTGCTGGTCCGCCCGCAAGTGGAAGGCCAGCTCACCGCGTTGCTCGTCGAAGAGGGGCAGATGGTCAAGCAGGGCGAGCTGCTGGCGACCATCGACGACCGCGCGATCAAGGCTGCGCTGGAGCAGGCCGAGGCGACCAAGCAGAGCAACCAGGCGCAGCTGCGCATCGTCGAGCAGGACCTGGCCCGCTACCAGACGCTGATCCAGCGCGGCTCGATTTCCCGGCAGACGGTGGAGCAGAGCGAGGCCGAAGCCGCTCGCCTGCGTGCCACCCTGCGCGGCAACGACGCCACCATCGACGCCGAGCGCGTGCGCCTGTCCTACACCCGGATTACCTCTCCGGTTGCCGGCCGCGTCGGCATTCGCAACGTGGATGTCGGCAACCTGCTGCGCACCAACGACAGCAGCGGCCTGTTCACCGTCACGCAGATGTCGCCGATCTCGGTGGTCTTCGCCCTGCCGCAGGAAAGCCTGCCCAAGTTGCAACCGCTGATGAGCAGCGATTCCCCGGTCGTGGCGCGCAGCCGCGACGGCGGCCAGTTGCTCGGCGAGGGCCACCTGCGCAGCATCGACAACCAGGTGGCCGCCAGCACCGGCACCATCCGTGTCCGTGCGGTTTTCGACAACAAGGACGGCCAGCTCTGGCCGGGGCAGTTCGTTGCCATCGACCTGCAGTCCGGCGTGCTGCACAACGGCCTGGTGCTGGACAGCCGCGCCGTGCGCCGTGGCCTGGACGGTGCCTTCGTATTCCGCATCGAGGACGGCAAGGCGCAGAAGGTGCCGGTGCGCATCGTCGCGGAAGTGGACGGGCGCACCATAGTCGAGGGCCTGGCGGTGGACGATGAAGTGGTGCTCGATGGCCATTCCCGCCTGACACCCGGTGCACGCGTGGAGGTGCAGGGCGACGTGCAGGCCCTGGCCCGCCGGAGCGAGCCATGAGCGTGCGCGCCGGCATGTCCGGCTGGTGCGTGCGCCACCCCATCGCCACCTGCCTGCTGACCATCGCCTCGCTGCTGCTCGGGCTGCTGGCGTTCTTCCGGCTTGGCGTCGCGCCGTTGCCGCAGGTGGATTTCCCGACCATCCAGGTCCAGGCCCTGCTGCCCGGCGGCAGTCCGGAGACCATGGCGTCGTCGGTAGCGACCCCGCTGGAAGTGCAGTTCAGCGCCATTCCCGGCATCACCCAGATGCTTTCCACCAGCGCCCTGGGCTCGACCACCCTGACCCTGCAGTTCGACCTGGACAAGAACATCGACGTCGCCGCCCAGGAGGTCACCGCCGCGATCAACGCCGCCGCCGGCCGGCTGCCGGCAGACATGCCGAACCTGCCGACCTGGCGCAAGATCAATCCGGCGGACAGCCCGATCATGATCGTGCGGGTGAACTCCGAGCTGATGCCGCTGATAGAGCTGAGCGACCTGGCCGAAGTGCTGCTGTCGCGCCAGCTCAGCCAGATTGCCGGGGTGGGGCAGATCTTCGTGGTCGGCCAGCAGCGCCCGGCGATCCGCATCCAGGCTCAGCCGGAGAAGCTCGCGGCGTACCGCCTGACCCTGGCTGACCTGCGCCAGTCGCTGCAGTCGGCGAGCATCAACCTGGCCAAGGGCGCGCTGTTCGGCGACGGCCGCGTGTCCACCCTGGCGGCCAACGACCAGTTGTTCAGCCCCGACGAATACGGCGATCTCGTCGTCGCTTACCGAGCGGGCGCGCCGGTGTTCCTGCGCGACCTGGCGAAGGTGGTGAAGGCGCCGGAAGACGACTACGTGCAGGCCTGGCCGGATGGCCGGCCGGGCGTTGCGCTGGTGATCCTGCGCCAGCCCGGCGCGAACATCGTCGAGACCTCCGATGCCATCCAGGCCGAGTTGCCACGCCTGCGCGAGATGCTGCCGGCGGGCGTCGAGGTGGAAGTGCTCAACGACCGCACCCGCACCATTCGTGCCTCGCTGCACGAAGTCGAACTGACCCTGCTGCTGACCATGGGGCTGGTGGTGCTGGTGATGGGGCTGTTCCTGCGCCAGCTGTCGGCGACCCTCATCGTCGCGACTGTCCTGGGGGTGTCGCTCAGCGCGAGTTTCGCGGCGATGTATCTGCTGGGCTTCACGTTGAACAACCTGACGCTGGTGGCGTTGATCATCGCGGTGGGCTTCATCGTCGACGATGCCATCGTCGTGGTGGAAAACATCCACCGCCACCTGGAGCAGGGCAAGGACCGGGTCGAGGCGGCGCTGGCCGGCGCCTCGGAGATCAGCTTCACCGTGGTCTCGATCAGCTTCTCGCTGATCGCCGCATTTATCCCGCTACTGTTCATGGGCGGCATCGTCGGTCGGCTGTTCCGTGAGTTCGCAGTGAGCGTCACGGCCGCCATCCTGATTTCCGTGCTGGCCTCGCTGACCGTGGCGCCGATGCTCGCCTCGCGCTTCATGGGCGCGCCGAAGCATGGGCACGATCACGGCGGGATATCGGAGTGGCTGCTGGCGCGCTACGCGAAGGGGCTGGACTGGTCGCTCAAGCACCAGCGCACCGTGCTCGCCGGCTTCGTGGTCTGCGTGGCCATTGCGGTGGCCGGTTATGTCGGGATTCCCAAGGGCTTCTTCCCTTCCCAGGATACCGCCTTCATCTTCGGTACCACCCAGGCCGCCGAGGATATCTCCTATGCCGACATGGCCGAGAAGCACAAGCAACTGGCGGATATCATCGCCGCCGACCCTGCCGTGCAGAGCTACAACCACGCCATCGGCATCACCGGCGGCAGCCAGAGCCTGTCGAACGGGCGCTTCTGGATCGTGCTCAAGGACCGCGGCGACCGCGACGTATCGGTGGACGAGTTCATCAACCGCATCCGGCCCAAGCTGGCCAAGGTGCCGGGTATCGTTCTCTACCTGCGCTCGGCCCAGGACATCAACCTTGCCACCGGCCCGGTGCGCACCCAGTACCAGTACGCCCTGCGCAGTAACGACAGCGCGGCACTGGCACTCTGGGCGGATCGGCTGACCCAGCGGCTGAAGGAGGAGGGCGGCCTGCAGGACGTGTCCAACGACCTGCAGATGGGCGCCAGCGTGACCTCGCTGCAGATCGACCGAGTGGCGGCGGCGCGTTTCGGACTGTCCGCCGAGGATGTCAGCCAGACGCTCTACGATGCCTTCGGCCAGCGCCAGGTGGGTGAGTTCCAGACCGAGGTCAACCAGTACAAGGTCATTCTCGAACTGGATTCCCGGCAGCGTGGTCGCGCTGACAGCCTGGCGTGGTTCCACCTGCGCTCGCCGCTGACTGGCGAGATGGTCCCGCTGGCGGCGCTGGCGCGGGTCGTGCCGGACAAGTCCGGGCCACTGCAGATCAACCACAACGGCATGTTCCCGGCGGTGACCCTGTCCTTCAACCTGTCGCCGGGCGTGGCCCTGGGCGATGCCGTGAGTCTCGTCCAGCGCGTGCAGCAGGAGATCGGCATGCCGTCCAGCATCAGCGGCGAGTTCCAGGGCGCGGCGGCGGCCTTCCAGAGCTCGCTGGCGAGCCAGCCGCTGCTGATCCTCGCGGCGTTGTTCGCGGTCTACGTGATCCTCGGCGTGCTCTACGAGAGCTTCGTGCACCCGCTGACGATTCTTTCCACCCTGCCTTCGGCAGGCATCGGCGCGGTGTTCCTGCTCTGGGGTTGGGGCCTGGAGTTCTCGGTGATGGCGCTGATCGGCCTGGTGCTGCTAATCGGCATCGTCAAGAAGAACGGCATCCTGATGGTCGACTTCGCCCTGGCTGCGCAACGCCAGCGCGGGCTGTCGCCTTACGATGCGATCCGCGAGGCGTGCCTGGCGCGCTTCCGGCCGATCATGATGACCACGCTGGCCGCGCTGCTCGGCGCGATCCCGCTGATGATCGGCTTCGGCACCGGCTCGGAACTGCGCCAGCCGCTGGGCGTGGCGGTGGTGGGCGGGCTGATCTTCAGCCAGGCGCTGACCCTGTTCAGCACCCCGGTGGTGTACCTGGCGCTGGACCGTGTCTTCCACCGCCCGCAGCCTGCGCAGGTAATTGCCGGAGGTGCGGCATGAAGCGCGGCTGGGTAGCATGGCTGGACGCGGCGAACGGAGGGCCGGCATGCGCGTACTGATTGTTGAAGACGAGAGCAAGACCGCCGATTACCTGCAGCGCGGCCTGAGCGAGCAGGGCTTCACCGTGGACGTCGCGGCCAACGGCATCGACGGCCGGCACCTGGCGCTCAACGGCGAATACGACGTCATCGTGCTCGACGTGATGCTCCCCGGTATCGACGGCTACGGCGTACTGCGCGCGTTGCGCGAACAGCGGCAGACGCCGGTGATCATGCTCACCGCCCGCGAGCGTGTGGAAGACCGCGTGCGCGGCCTGCGCGAGGGCGCCGACGACTACCTGATCAAGCCGTTCTCCTTCCTCGAACTGGTGGCGCGCCTGCAAGCGCTGACCCGCCGTGGCGCGCACCTGGAAAGCGCCACGCAGATGCGCATCGCCGACCTGGCCATCGATCTGGTCAGCCGCCGCGTGCAGCGCGGCGGCACGCGCCTGGAACTGACCGCCAAGGAATACTCGCTGCTGTGCGTGCTGGCCCAGCGCAGCGGCGAAATCCTCTCCAAGACGGCCATCGCCGAGCTGGTCTGGGACATCAATTTCGACACCGATACCAATGTCGTCGAGGTCGCCATCAAGCGCCTGCGCGCCAAGCTCGACGGGCCGTTCGACACCAAGCTACTGCACACCATCCGCGGCATGGGCTATGTGCTGGAGAGCCGCACCGTGCAGGAGCGCGAAGCGTGAAAGGCCTGTCGCTGTCGACGCGCCTGGCCGGCATGTTCGCCGTCGCCGCACTGGGCATCTTCCTGCTCATCGGTTCGGCCATCTATTGCGTGCTCGATGCGCAGATCGAGCGCCTGCAACGCTCGGAGCTGGACACCCGTTTCAACATGGTCGCGCGCATGCTCGACAAGCCCGACCTCGCCGAGCGCTGGCCGCACATGCAGCTCAAGCTCAACACCCTGAGCCAGGAGTACCAGTTGATCCGCTTCTGGATCGACAGCGACGACGCGCGCTTCCGCTACGGCAAACCCAACGAGACGGTCAACCGGATGCTCGGCACCGGGAACGGCTATGCCGAGCTTGAGCTGCCCGAACACGACGCACCGCTCTCCGCCCGTGTCGGCCGCCTGCCGGCCAGCGATGGACGACCGGCGCTGGTGCTGCTGGCGGCGATCGACAGCGTGGCATTCAAGCACGCCCGCGAGGCGACGCTGGTGACGCTGTTCGTGCTCTCCGCGCTGGGGATCGCGCTGGCGACCTTGTGCGGCCACTGGATTGCCCGCGTCGGTTTGCGGCCGCTGCACGAACTGTCTGCCGAAGCGAGGCAGATCAGCCCCCGCCAGCTGTCACAGCGGTTGCGCCTGGCCGGTTTGCCGGCGGAGCTGTCGGCGCTGGCCGGTGCCTTCAACGAAGCACTGGACCGGCTGGAGCAGGCTTATCTGCGTCTGGAGTCGTTCAACGCCGACGTCGCCCACGAACTGCGCACGCCGTTGGCCAACCTGATCGGCCAGAGCCAGGTCGCGTTGTCCCGCGAGCGCAGCGCACAGGATTACGAGGAGGTGCTGCAGTCCAACCTGGAGGAGCTGGAGCGCCTGCGTGCCATCGTCAACGACATGCTGTTCCTCGCCCGTGTCGACCAGGGCGGGCTGGCTGCCGAAAGGGTGGAAACCTCACTGGCGGCCGAGGTGGCGACGACGCTGGACTTCCTCGAGGTGATCTTCGACGAACAGGGCGTGCAGGTGAATCTGCGCGGCGATGCGCGGGCCTGCGTCGAGCGCGCGCTTTTCCAGCGCGCGGTGACCAACCTGCTCTACAACGCCGCCCAGCACACCGCACCGGGCGGGCGCATCGACGTACGCCTGAGCGTCGAGCGCGGCGCCGCGCTGGTGGAAGTCAGCAACCCTGGCGAGCCGATCACCGCCGAGCAACGCGCGCGGCTGTTCGAGCGCTTCTATCGCGCCGACATGGCTCGCGCCAACAGCCAGAGCAACCATGGGCTGGGGTTGTCCATCGTCAAGGCGGTGGCGAGCATGCACGGCGGCTCGGTGTTCGTGCGCAGCGAGGGCGGGGTGAATACCTTCGGCTTTACGGTGGATGGGGTGGGGCCAGTCGGGCCGGCGCAGGATGATCAGCAGGATGTGACGGGCGAAGTGGTGCCAGTCTGAAGGCTTCAGTGCTCGGGCAATAGCCCTCTCCCTTCCGGGAGAGGGCTGGGGAGAGGGTTTTCGAGCCCGCAGCGGACTCAATCCAGGCGCCGCGTCTTCGTCCGAATCAGGTAGATGCTCACCAGCGTCGCACTGGTCAGCATGAACGCCCAGGCCCAGGGGCGCTGCACGATGAACCCTGAAATGAGGATGCTGCACCACATCAGGCCGATGGCGTAGACCTTGCCCTTGAGCGGGATGCCTTCGCCGTCGAGGTAGTCGCGAATCCACGGGCCGAGTTTCGGGTGATTCACCAGCCAGTCATAGAAGCGCTGGGAGCTGCGCATGAAGCAGGCGGCGGCGAGCAGCAGGAAGGGCGTGGTGGGCAGTACCGGCAGGAAGATGCCGATCACGCCCAGTGCCACGCTGAGCCAGCCGATGCCCAGCAGGCAGTAGCGAACCCAGGCGTGACGGCTTTGGCGGATTTCTCGTGGCATCGACGTACGCGTAGCGAATCCGGAGCCGCGTTGCGCGGCTCCGGCAGTGGATCAGTGGGTGCGGGGCTTGAGCAGGGCCGGTTTCTCTTCCGGGGCCTGGCACAGCAGGAACAGGTTGGTCAGCAGTTCGGGAATCTGCGCGACCATGTCATCCACCAGTCCGCGGTCGCTGGCGATCTCGTCGAACTCGGGTTGTTCGTCGAACAGGCCGGAACCGACCATGATCGGCAGCAGCAGCTCGCTGACTTCTTCCTCGGCCTGCTCGAACCACACCGCTTCACGCAGGAACACGCCTTCCATGAAGCCGATGCACCAGCCGCGGATGTCGGAGTCGTCCGGCTCGTCGCCCAGGTAGGGTTCGCAGGGCAGCTCCAGCTCTTCGTCACCGGCCATCTGGCGGATGATGTGCGCCTTGAGCTGGGCCAGGGTCGATTCGATTTCGTTGCGCTCTTCCTCACTGCGGTAGTGCGGCGGCTCGGCAAACAGGGCGTCGATCCACTCGCGCTCCGGCACTTCCTCCGGGCAGATCGCCAGGGCGGTCAGGTAGCCGTGTGCCGCCACGTAGTCCAAGGCTTCCTCGTGCAGGTCATCGGCATCGAGAAAGGCTTGCAGGCGGGACAATTGGTCGGCGAAGGACATCGGGTACTACCTCGGAGGTGATCGGTCCCGAATTGTAGTCCTTCCGGGGGCCCGCGGCAAAAGCCAAATGCCCGTGCAGCCTGAGCCGACGCGGGGTTCGGACGCATGTGACGGATTTTTCCGCAGTTTCCCGGACAAGGTGCCGGCCGTGGGCGGACGGCTTGCGTATAATGCGCGGCTTCATTCGGAGTCCCCCATGCTCGATCAGGCACTGCGCATCCTCAAAGACGTTTTCGGTTACGACGCCTTCCGCGGCAATCAGGCGCGGATCATCGAGCGCGTGGCCAGCGGCGGCGATGCCCTGGTGCTGATGCCCACCGGCGGCGGCAAGTCGCTGTGCTTCCAGGTCCCGGCGCTGCTGCGCGACGGCCTGACGGTGGTGGTCTCGCCGCTGATCGCGCTGATGGAAGACCAGGTCGCCACACTCGATGAACTGGGCGTGCCGGTGGCGGCGCTGAACTCCTCGCTGAGCCCCGAGGCCCAGCGCGAAATCGCCGCTCGCCTTCAGCGTGGCGAAATCAAGCTGCTTTATCTGGCGCCCGAGCGCCTGGTGCAGCCGCGCATGCTGGACTTCCTGCAACGCCTGGAGATCGGCCTGTTCGCCATCGACGAGGCGCACTGCGTGTCGCAGTGGGGCCATGACTTCCGTCCCGAATACCTGCAGTTGGGCCAGCTCGCCGAGCTGTTCCCGCACGTGCCGCGCATTGCCCTGACCGCCACGGCGGACATGCGCACCCGCGAGGAGATGATCCAGCGCCTGCACCTGCAGGACGCCGAGCAGTTCCTCTCCAGCTTCGACCGGCCGAACATCTTCTACCGCATCGTGCCCAAGGAGCAGCCGCGCAAGCAGTTGCTGGGCTTCCTCGCCGAGCGCCGGGGCGATGCCGGCATCGTCTACTGCATGTCGCGCAAGAAGGTCGAGGAGGTCGCCGAGTTCCTCTCCGCCCAGGGCTTCCCGGCGCTGCCTTACCACGCCGGGCTGTCCAACGACCTGCGCGCCTATCACCAGAAGCGCTTCCTCAACGAGGAAGGGCTGATCATGGTCGCCACCATCGCCTTCGGCATGGGCATCGACAAACCCAACGTGCGCTTCGTCGCGCACCTGGACCTGCCGAAAAGCCTCGAGGCGTATTATCAGGAAACCGGCCGCGCCGGCCGTGACGGCCTGCCCGCCGATGCCTGGATGGCCTACGGCCTGCAGGACGTCTTGCTGCTGCGGCAGATGATGCAGAACTCCGAGGGCGACGAGCGCCACAAGCGCGTCGAGCGGCACAAGCTCGAAGCCATGCTGGCGCTGTGCGAGGAAACCCGCTGCCGCCGCCAGGCGTTGCTGGCCTATTTCGACGAGGTGATGCCCAACCCCTGCGGCCATTGCGACATCTGCGTCGATGGCGTGGAGACCTGGGACGCCACCGAGCCCGCGCGCCAGGCGTTGTCTGCCATCTACCGCAGCGGCCAGCGCTATGGCGTCGGTCATCTGGTGGACGTGCTGTTGGGCAAGGACACCGAGAAGGTGCGCAGCGTCGGCCACCAGCACCTGGCGGTATTCGGCATCGGCAAATCCCGCGCCGAGGACGAATGGCGCACGCTGTTCCGCCAACTGGTCGCCCGTGGCTTCGCCGATGTGGACGTCGACGGCTTCAATGGCCTGCGCCTGACCGAGGCCTGCCGTCCGTTGCTGCGCGGCGAAGAGACGCTGGCCCTGCGCCGTGATCCGAAGCCGCAGCGCAACAAGTCGTCCTCTTCTGGCGGGGCCAGTTCGGCCAGCCAGCTGGTGCGCCAGGAAGAGCGCGAGATGTGGGAAGCCCTGCGCACCCTGCGGCGCAAGCTGGCGCAGGAGCACTCGGTGCCGCCCTACGTCATCTTCCCCGATGCGACGCTGCTGGAGATGCTGCGCAGCCAGCCGACCACGCTCACCGCCATGGCTCAGGTCAGTGGCGTCGGCGCGCGCAAGCTGGAGCGCTACGGTCAGGCCTTCCTCGACGTGCTCACCGAGTCCGAGGCGGCGCCCGCCACCCCGGCACCGGTGGCCGACCTCAGCCACGAACTGGTCACCCTGGCCCGCGCCGGCATGACCCCGGCGCAGATCGCCCGCCAGCTCGATTGCAGCGAGAAGAACGTCTATAGCCTGCTGGCCGAGGCCATCGGCAAGCAGCAGCTGGGCCTGGAACAGGCGCTGGACCTGCCCGAGGAACTGCTCGGTGAAATCCAGGACGCCTTCCTCGACGAGGACGGTGAGCTGCCGCCGGTGACAGCGATCGCCGAGCTGTTCGAGGGCCGCGTCCCGCTGGGCGTTCTGCATTGCGTGCGCGCCGCCCTGCAGGCCGAGCTGGAAGTCTGATCGCGCCGAAATACGGCGTTACAGATGAAATATCAATGTGCCAGCAACGGCGCCTTTTTCCACCAGTCCTATCTGTCAGTACGGAACACTTTCGGAGTGACAGATGGCGAGCTGGGTGCGGGTAGTGGCGGGGCTGCTGGTCGTCGGGCAACTCAGCGGATGTGCCAGTGGTGGCGGTCTGACCGAAGGTGGCAAGAACGCCTTGATCGGCGTTGCGGCGGTCGCGCTGGTAGCAGGGCTGGTCATCATGTCCAAGGACGATGACGACGATGATCGAGACTGCCGCAAGCATCACAATCGCTCCGAGCGCCGCTATTGCAATGGCTCCTACTACGACCACGACCACGACCACGACCGCTACCGCTACCGGAACTCCCGTGACGATCGCTGGTGATTGCACTGATCCGTCAGTTTCGTGACGGGGCAAAACGACAAACTTGTGACGCACGTCCCGAACAGCTATGGTGGCACTTAGACCTCCACGAGAAGAGGTGAGCGTGCCACAACAACAAAGCTGGCTGGACGACGTCCGCTCCAATGCCTATGCCGAACAGCTCTCCCGGGGCTTTCGCCGCCTGCGTTTCGAGCCCGACCTCGAGACCCAGTACCGTCATTACCTGCTCGAAGACAGCTTCGACCTCAAGCGCACCGCGCTGACCATCGGCGTGCTGATCTGGCTGGCGCTGGCGGCCATCGATTTCCTCCTCATCCGTGGTCCCGAACACTGGCAGATGCTTGCCGTGCGCATCGGCGTGCTGGTGCTGCTGACCGTCTGCGGCGGGTTGATCCTGCAGCGTCGCCATATCCACCTGCTGGTGCCGCTGAGCCTGGCCTGCATCCTCAGCGTCGGCATCGGCGCGGCGGCAGTCGCCGGCATCGCCCACACAGTGGACCAGAGTTATCCCTACGAAGGCCTGTTGCTGGTCAGCATGGCCGCCTACTTTCTGATCGGCCTGCGCTTCGCCGAGGCGGTGGGCAGCGCTTCCGTGATCCTGCTGGCCTACGTGGGCTTCGAGTTGTATGCGGGACTGCCGTTGCCCAAGCTGATCAGCAACGTGGTCTTCCTGCTGTTCGGCAACCTGGTCGGCGCGGTGGGCTGCTACCTGCTGGACTACAAGTCCCGCCAGCATTTCCTGATCAGCCGCCTGCTCAAGGTCATGGCCGAGCACGATGCCCTGACCGGCCTGCACAACCGCCGCAGTTTCAATCGCCAGCTCGAGCGCCTGTGGCGCCAGGCGCAGCGCGAGAGCGTGGGGCTGGCACTGCTGCTCTGCGATGTCGACCACTTCAAGGCCTACAACGACCGCTACGGCCACCAGGCCGGCGATGGTGTGTTGCAGCGTATCGGCGAGGTGCTCATGGCCAGCGCCCGGCGCCCGCTGGACATGGCTGTGCGCCTGGGCGGCGAGGAATTCGCCGTGCTGCTCTATGGCGCCAGCGAGCGGGAGGCGAGGGAGCGTGCCGAGGTGTTGCGCGGAGCGGTGCAGGGCCTGGGCATCGTCCACGAAGGATCGCTGACGGCGGATGAGGTGACGCTGTCCATCGGCGTCTCCTGCCTCTGGCCGGAGACAGGGCATCCGCTGCGCAGCATCTACGAGCACGCCGACCGTGCGCTCTACGAGGCCAAGGCGTTCGGGCGCAACCAGGTTGTCGCCTGATGGCCCATTCCGTCCCCCGAGCTGGCGCCGTGCGTGACTGCGGCGTGCCCAGGCGCGGTGCTAGGATTCGCCGCACCTTGCCTCCGAGCCCGCGCCCATGCAGCAGCTGATCCAGCCCAACGGCCAACCGCACTACGGCATCTTCCCCGGCACCCCGGCGACCATCAATCACCGCGACTTTGACTTCCGCTCGCCCATGGGGCGCCGCCTCGGCGCGTTGAGCAAGTGGCGCAGCTTCCACCAGTTCCAGTACTTCGGCCTGATCAGCCCGACGCTGATCGGCGGCTGCGCGCTGGCGGACCTCAGCCTGCTGTCCATCGGTTTCGTCTACCTCTACCACCCCGAGAGCGGGCGGATGATCGAGCGCCAGTTCAAGTGCCCGCTGGGCAAGGGCTCAAATTTCTCGCAGACGCCCAACGACGGTGTCTGTGAACTGCGCCAGGGGCGCAACCTGCTGCGCCTGGAGAATGGTTCCTCGCCCCTGGAAAAGCGCCTCCTGGTGGAACTGGACGACGGTACCCGCATCGACGCCCGTTTCAGCGAGGAGCAGCCAGCGTTCGAACCCATGAGTATCTGCACGCCGACGGCGGTCAACGGCTGGGTCTACGCCCGCAAGGTGGCCGGCGTGCATTGCCATGGCGAGGTGCGTAGCGCGCTGGGCGACTACGACCTGCGGGAGCTGGATGCCTACGCCCACCACGACTGGTCCGCCGGCTACATGCGCCGCGAGACGTTCTGGAACTGGGCGTGCCTGTCCGGCGAGGCGCAGGGGCGGCGTGTCGGCCTGAATCTGTCCTGCGGGGTCAACGAGACCAGCTTCACCGAGAACTGCTACTGGCTCGACGGCCAATTGGTGAAGGTCGATACGGTGCGTTTCGAGTTCGACCGCGATTATCCGCTGCAGCCCTGGACCATCCGTTCCTATGACGGCCAGGTCGAGTTGCGATTCGAAGCCCACGGCCTGCACCAGGAACGCCTGAACCTCGGCGTGCTGGCGAGCAACTTCAAGCAGATCTTCGGGCGCTTCAGTGGCGTGCTGAAACCGGCAGGGCAGGCCGAGGTGCGTATCGACAATCTGTGGGGCTTCGTCGAAGACCAATATGCGAAATGGTGAGGCCCGAGGTCACACCCTGCGACAATCTGTCATTGTACGGGCTTGATTAGCTGGCTAATAATTAGTCAAATCAACTTAGCCGACTCATCCTCGATTCTCTCAGTAGAAAGCCCGACGCAATGTCAGATAACGATAAGCACTACTTCGGTACCCAATTGGCCCAGGCTTCGCGTGCATGGCGGGCTGAACTCGACCGCCGTCTCAGTCATCTCGGACTTTCCCAGGCGCGCTGGCTGGTGCTGCTGCACCTGGCGCGCCACTCGGCCGCCCCCACGCAGCGCGAGCTCGCGCAATCGGTCGGGGTCGAAGGTCCGACGCTGGCCAGGCTGCTGGACGGCCTCGAAGCCCAAGGTCTGGTCCGGCGGCAAGCCGTGGCCGAGGACCGTCGCGCCAAGCGTATCGCCCTGACCCCCAAGGCAGACGTGCTGATCACCGACATCGAGAATATCGCCGCCGCGGTTCGCAACGAAGTGCTGGCGGGCATTACCGAAGATGAAATCGCCCTGTGCCAGAAAACGCTCAGTCGGATTCTCGGCAATCTTGAGCGGAACTGAGCAATTCATCACGTTATTCAGGTAAAGTAGCCATTTTTCTGGCGGTCCTTTGTGGGGCCGCTGGCCATTCGCTATCCACTCCCCAACCATTCGCCGGTTTTTCGACGATTTATCTTGACCAAATCCAGCGCACCACCTAATCCGTGATATCAGACGGCCTGTACTCTGCAAGGTACAGTGGGTAGTGCGTGACGGTCTGCAGTCCGGCATGGCTTCAGGTGTGAGGACAGGTTCAGCCTGCTGCTTTCGAGTGGTCAGGGAATGGCGTGCAGACCCGGACAATGGGATGGGGTTATGGCTCGAATAAAGAGAATTCCGCTGACGCTGGCCGCACTGTCGGTTTTTGTATCCGCTCACGCGAATGCCCTCGGTCTCGGGGAAATCACGTTGCATTCCGGCCTGAACCAGCCGCTGGATGCCGAGATCGCTCTGCTGCAGACCGGCGACATGACGTCCGACGAACTGGTGGCCAAGCTCGCCAGCCCCGCGGACTACGAGAATGCCGGGGTCGACCGCTTCGTGTTCCTGCAGAACCTGCGCTTCACCCCGGTGATTCGCAACGGCCGTGGCTACATCAAGGTGGTGTCCACGCAGCCGGTACACGAGCCTTACCTGAATTTCCTGATCGCCGTGGAGCGCCCCAACGGTCGCCTGCTGCGCGAATACACCGTGCTGATCGATCCGCCGGAGTACAGCGCCAACCGCAGCCTGGCCGCCAATCTGGCGACCAGCGTGCCGGCGCCTTCGCGGGCTTCCGGCTATCGCACGGAACCTGTACGCAGGGCTCCGGCGCAACCGTCGTTGCCGGCTGGCGACGGCCGCTACACCACGGTGCGCAATGACACTTTGTGGAAGATCAGTTCGCGCCTGAGCGGCACTGGCGTTTCGCGCTCGCAACTGATGGACAGCATCGTCGCGCTGAATCCGCAGGCCTTCGTCAATGGCGATCCGCATCGACTGAAGGTCGGCCAGACGCTGATCCTGCCGCAGGGCCAGCAGCTCGCCGGTAATACTGCCGCGCCCGCTCCGCAGGCCGCTTCAACAGAAGCATCCACGCCTGCCGCGCCCGCAGCCGTTGCCCCGACCCAGGCACCGGGCAACACCGCCGCGCCGGCCGGTGGAGCCGACGCCGCCAAGGTCGAGGCCGACCTGCTCCTGGCCAACGCCCAGCGCGACCAGTTGAACCAGCGCATGGACGACATGCAGAAGCAGCTGGAGTCCCTGCAGCAGGCGTTGCAGAGCCGCGACCAGCAGGTGCAAACGCTGCAGGCCGAGCTGGATCGCCGCCAGGGCGAAGCTGCCTCGGGTAATGCCCCGGCAGCCGATGCTCCCGCGGCCAGTGCGCCAACCAATGCCATTCCCGCTGCCCCCAATGCGGTGGCGTCGGCGCAGCAGGATGCCCCGGCTGCGAGCGTTGCCCAGCCGGCGACTCCGGTGCAGGACGCGCAGGACAGCGGTTTCAACTACTGGCCATGGCTGGGCGCTGGTGCTCTCGGCGCACTGTTGGTCGGCCTGCTGTTCGCCCGCCGCAAGCGCGAGGAAAAACCGGTCGAGATGCCGCCCCTGCAGGCGGCTGCCGAGCCAGTCAGACCGCTTCCGCCGGCCAAACCGCTGGCTGCTGCCGTCGTGGCCCCGGTACCGGTTCCGCATCCGGTGGTGATCGCCACTCCGGAACCGGGCGTCGCCCGGCTGCCGGCCGCCAGCGCGGACAGCCTGGAAGGTGCGGACATCTATATCGCTTACGGCCGCTTCAACCAGGCCCGCGACATGCTGCGCAAGGCCGTCAATGCCGAGCCGAACCGCCGCGAGTTGCGCATGAAGCTGCTGCTGGTGCTGGCCGAGCTGGGTGACGTGGCGGGCTTCCATGAGGAAGAGCACGCCCTGCTGGCTGTCGGCGGCGACCAGAAACAGATCGACCAGCTCAAGTCGCGTTACCCGGCGATGCTGATCCGCCCGGAAGACACCCTCCAGGCGCCCACCGGGGAGACGCTGACCGATTGGGACGATCTCGAGCTGGGCGAACCGGTGGCTGCCCCCGTGGAGCAGCCCAAGGCGGCGCAGGACCAGCCGGACTTCGCCATGAACCTCAGTGACCTGTCGCTGGACCTGGACCTGGACTGGGACAAGCTCGACAACCCCTTCGAGTCGCCCAAGCAGGGCAAGGCTGCTTCCAAGGCCACCCAGGAAGTGCCATCGGACTTCCGCAGCAACCTGCATGAACTGCCGGAAATCACCGAGCTGGATCTGGGCGAGCACGGCGAGATGTTCGGTCATGGCAGCAAGGCCCAGGTGGAGGACGACCTGACCTTCGACCTGCCCGACGACATCGGCCACGAGCATGACGAGCTGCTGGCCAGCCTCGACCGTGCGCGCAAATGCATCGACCAGGGCAACCTGGAAGAAGCCTACGGCATCCTCAAGCAGGTGATCGCCAGCGGCGACTCCAAGGCCAAGGCCGAAGCGCGCGAGCTGCTGGCGCTGATTGCCTGATCCGCTGTCTGAATGAAGAAGCCCGGCACTTGCCGGGCGTTTTCATTTGCGAGAGGCCGACATTGCTCACCTCCCGAGGATCGGGCGCGAAGGCTCTTGTAGGAGCGAGCAAGCTCGCTCCTACAAGAGCGGCTCAGAAGTTACGGCCCAGGTTGATGTACACCGCGTGCTCGCTGGCATCGTTCAGGCCGTAGCTGAAGGACAGCGGCCCCAGCGGTGTCTCGAAGCCCATGAGAATGCTGCCGGCGTTGACGTAGCCGGTGTCGTAGCTGTTGTCGTTGTTCCACACCCTGCCTCGCTCCAGGCTGCCGCCCAGGTAGAAGGGGAAGTCCAGCGGCAGGAACGATCGCTCGGTCATGCGCCGGTAGTAGATGACCCGTCCGAGGCTGTAGTTCTGCCCGGCCAATGCGTCCTGGCGATAACCGGAAAGTTGCCGCGCGCCGCCGAGCAGGAAGCTCGACACCACCACCTCGGCGTCATCGATGGTGCGGCCGTAGCCGCCGCCCAGCACCCAGGTGTTGGGGCCGCTGCTCAGCGCCTTGTCCAGGCGCAAATCCCATTGCCGGTAGCGGTCGTCGTCGCCCAGGGACGGCGTGTGTTCGCGGAAGGAGGTCTGGATGTTCTCGCCTTCACGGGGGAAGTCGACGTTGTCCATGGTGTCGAAGGAGTATTTGAGCTCGGCGTAGCCTTCGGTGAAGTGGAAGTCCGGCAGGTCCTGCTCGCCCACGCGTACGTCGGCCTTGCCGAAGGCCTGGGCCACGCCGAGGCGGATCTCGCCGTTGTTGGCGATCTGCCGGCCGAGGTTCAGGCCATAGCCATAGCGCTCCAGGCGGTACTCGGCGATGGGGTCGTCGTTGTCGGTGGCCTCGACGTTCTGCGCCTCGTTGAACAGGTAGGGCGCGACGAAGTAGCGCGAGCCCACGTCCAGCGGCTGGTAGAACTCGCTATAGAGCTCCTGCTGGTCGCCGATCTGCAGGCGCGTCAGCCATTCCGCGCCGAGGCGGTTGATACCGTTCATGCGGTAGCTGCCGCCGACGTTGAAGGTGCTGTCGCCGCGTAGGTCGTCAGAGAGGTTCAGGCCCAGGCGCAGGTAGTCGGTGCCGCTGCGCTTGCCATAGGCGTGGATCACCAGCGCGTTGCCATCCTTGCGGTGCACGACCCGGTACTGGACCTGGTCGAAGTAATCCAGGCCGTAGAGGGTGCTCATGTCGCGCTGCAGGCGTTCCAGGTCCAGGTGCTCGCCCAGCGGTTGGCGAATGTAATGGAGGATGACGTCGTCGCTGACCTTGGAGTTGTTCTCCACCTCGATGCGGTCGATCACCGGCTGGCGCTCGCCCGGTGTGCGCGCCTCGTTCAGTGCCACTGCCTGGGCGTCGGCGGGTTTGCGCAGCGCTGCCAGGCGCGGGGCGAGGATGCTGGTGGCGCGGTAGCCGGCGTCGATCAGCTGCGGCACGCGGCCAAAGTCGGTTGAGCTGTAGCCACTGAGCGGCGGCTGCACCAGGATGTCGCTGGATTTCAGGGTGGCCAGCTGTGCTTCGGAGTTCTTGCGGGTCATCAGGGTGATGGACTGGTTGAGCATGTCCACCACGGTGGCCAACTGCTTGCGATCCAGCAGCGGGTTGCCGATGTCGACCACGATGACCACGTCGACGCCCATCTGCCGGGCCACGTCCACCGGGATGTTGTCGACCATGCCGCCGTCCACCAGCAGCTTGCCGTTGACCTCCACCGGCGCGAACACCGCCGGGATCGACATGCTGGCGCGGATCGCCTGGGGCAGGTGGCCCTTGCTGAACACCACTTTCTCGCCGGTGGAGATATCGGTGGCCACTGCGCGGAAGGGAATCGCCAGCTGATCGAAGTCGCGGGTATCGCTGGTGTGCACCAGCAGGCTTTCCAGCAGCATCGACAGGTTCTGCCCCTGGATGGCCCCCAGCGGCAGGCCGAGGGTGCCGTCGTCGCGGAAGCTGAGCTTCTGCTTCACCAGGAAGTCGCGGTCGTCCTGTTTGCGGCGGAAGGGCACGTCGACCCGCGGCGGCGAGTCGGACAGCGCTTCCTTCCAGTCCAGCCCCAGGGCCAGTTGTTCCAGCTCCTTGGGCGTGTAGCCCGCTGCATACAGGCCGCCGATCACTGCGCCCATGCTGGTGCCGGCGATGGCGTCGACGTGGATGCCCTGTTCGTCCAGCGCCTTCAGCACGCCGATGTGCGCCAGGCCGCGCGCTGCGCCGCCGGAGAGGACCAGGCCGATCTTCGGCGGAGTGTTCGCCGCCAGGGCGCCGAGAGGAAGGAGCAGGAGGAGGGCGAACAGCAGTCGGCGCATGAAGAGAAGAGTCCGGTAGGGCATTTCAGAGCGGTATTATAGGTTCGCGTCCTACTGCAGAGTCTGATTCATGTCCGAAGCCAAAGCCGAAATCGTCATCACCTATTGCACCCAGTGCCAGTGGCTGTTGCGCGCCGCCTGGCTGGCCCAGGAACTGCTGAGCACCTTTGGCGACGACCTGGGCAAGGTCAGCCTGGTGCCGGGCACGGGCGGGGTCTTCCACATCACCTGCGACGCCGAGCAGATCTGGGAGCGCAAGGTCGACGGTGGTTTCCCCGAGGCCAAGGTGCTCAAGCAGCGCGTGCGCGACCGCATCGATCCGCAGCGCGACCTGGGCCATAACGATCGCTCCTGAAGCGTCGCGGTACCGGTCGGCGGAACCATTCGATAGCTGGCTAACTTCCTTGCTTCATATCAACGGGGTACGCGCGTACCACTCTTAGTCTGAGGGCACCCATTCTCCACAGGAGGTGCCCTCATGAGCATCATTGTCACTGGCGCCGCCGGCTTCATCGGCAGCAATCTCGTCAAGGCGCTGAACCAGCGCGGCGAGACCGACATCATCGCGGTCGATGATCTGACCGAGGGTGACAAGTTCGCCAACCTCGCCGACTGCGACATCAGCGACTACCTCGACAAGGGCGATTTCATAGCGCGCTACGCTCGCGGACGCTTCGGCGTGGTGCGTGCGCTGCTGCACCAGGGTGCCTGCTCCAGCACCATGGAGCGCGACGGGCGCTACATGATGGACAACAACTACCGCTACAGCTGCGAGTTGCTGGACGCCAGCCTGTCCCTGGGCGTGCCGTTCCTCTATGCCTCGTCGGCGGCGGTCTATGGCGGCGGCCAGGAGTTCCGCGAGACGCGCTCCTGCGAGCGGCCGCTGAACGTCTACGGCTACTCGAAGTTCCTCTTCGACCAGCGCGTGCGCAAGGTGCTGCCCACGGCGCGCACCCAGGTGGCCGGCTTCCGCTACTTCAACGTCTACGGCCCGCGCGAGCAGCACAAGGGGCGCATGGCCTCGGTGGCCTTCCACTGCTTCAACCAGTTCCGCGAGACCGGCAAGGTGAAGCTGTTCGGCGAGTACGGCGACTACCCGGCCGGCGGCCACCTGCGCGATTTCGTCTCGGTGGAGGATGTGGCCAGGGTCAACCTGCATTTCCTCGACAATCCCGAGCGCAGCGGCATCTTCAACCTCGGCAGCGGCCGTGCCCAGCCGTTCAACGACGTGGCGCTGGCGGTGATCAACACCCTGCGCGAACAGCAGGACCTGCAGCCGCTGACCCTGGACGCAGCGATCCGCGATGGACTGCTGGAGTACACCGAGTTCCCGGATGAGTTGCGCGGCAAGTACCAGTGCTACACCTGCGCCGATATCGCCTTCCTCCGCGAGGCGGGCTACCGCGCGCCGATGATGGGCGTGGAGGAAGGGGTGCAGCGTTACTGCCGGTGGTTGCTGCAACAGGCTTGATAGCCCGTGTATCGGACCTTTTACCCACTCTTTACCCAGTGCTGACGTTCCAGGCAGGGCAGACGCGCGATCATTGCGCCCAGAGCTGAAGCTGCCTCGCCCCCTCCGGCGTCGTGGAAAGGTTCACCCAATCTCGGCGCCTTATCCACAGGCACCACACCGAACAGGCCGCCTCGCAGGCTGTCGTGCGATGAATCCTTGGCAGTCCCTCCCCGGGGCAAGGTTCGATATACGCGCGCTGCGGGGCAGCCTTCCTTTTCAGCGTATTCACTACCCGGCAAGTGCAGAGCGAGCAAGTTCGCTCCTGCAGGTCGTTAATGCGAGCCACGTGCGCTGAGGAAGGTCGCGAAGATGATCAGCGTGCCACCCGCCAGCATCCGCAGACTCGGCTCCTCGCCGAACAGCACGGCGGCGAAGGCGATGCCGTAGACCGGCTCCAGGGCAAAGATCACCGCCGCCGTGCGTGCCTTGATCAGTCGCAGGCTGGCGACGAACAGGCTGTGGGCGACACCGGTGCAGAGGACGCCCAGCGCCACCAGCCACAACCAGTCCATGCCGCGAATCGCGGGCAACTCGAAGAGCACCAGCGGCAGCAGGCAGGCGATGATCGTCAGGTTCTGGCACAGCGCCGCCTGGATTGGGTCGATCCCGCGCACGCTGACCCGGTTGGCCAGCGACAGCAGGGCGAACAGCAGCCCGGAGAGYGGTGGAGGTGGTTAG
>NZ_MACM02000163.1:0-581 GCF_001675465.2 Pseudomonas sp. AU12215 | reverse complement strand
CTGCTTGTCCAGCACGGTACGGTCGGTAATCACGATCACCGAGTTGAACAGCCGCTGGCCCTCGGCATCGTAGAGCGAGGCCAGTTGATGCGCCGTCCAGGCAATCGAGTTGGACTTGCCGGAGCCCGCGCTGTGCTGGATCAGGTAACGCTTGCCCGGGCCTTCGGCACGGGTGGTCTCGATCAGTGTGTTGACCACTTCCCACTGGTGGTAGCGCGGGAAGATCATGGTTTCTTTGGTGACGCGCTTGCCGTCGGCATCCTCTTTCACGCTCTTCTGCAGGTGCAGGAAGCGGCCCAGCACCTTGAGCCAGGCATCCGGCTGGAACAGGCGCTGCCACAGGTAGCCGGTGGCGTACTGGCTGTCATCCGGCGCAGGCGGGTTGCCGGCGCCGCCGTCGAGGCTGCCCAGGTTGAACGGCAGGAAGAAGGTTTCCTTGCCGGCCAGCTGGGTGGTCATCGCCACTTCATCCTGGCTCACGGCAAAGTGCACCAGCGCGCCACGTTTGAAGGTCAGCAGCGGCTCGGGTTTGCGCGTCAGCGGGTCTTTTACCGGGCGGTCGTAGCGGTACTGGCGCTTGG
>NZ_MACM02000162.1:0-572 GCF_001675465.2 Pseudomonas sp. AU12215 | reverse complement strand
CGACCACCCGCACCGGGTTGGTGTCCGCCACGTAGTCATCCAGGCTCTCGGGAAGCAGCGCGCTTTGGCCTCGATGCTCTCCCTGGATAAAACGCTTCATTGGCGCCCCCGCTGATTTCGAATCCATCAAATCACAGCAAGGTCGATGCCAACGTTTTTACACAGCCTGGGCCACTAGCGGTCGCTCTCATCAACCCTCACACGGCAGCATGTGACAAAGCCTGTCGACTGTGCGTGAGCCTATTGGCTTTGGAGAGTAGAGCGTGGTTAGCCAAGGTGCCTTGCGAACCTTTATGGGATTGACCTGTATAGTGCCGGAGCGGAGATTAAGCTCCACCGAACCAATGGTAGTGCGAGAGGGAAGATGCGCCGATTTGAATCCAAGGACCTAATTGCGCTCGCGACCGCGCCAATGAATCCAGATGATCATTGGTACGTGGATGCTGAACAAGCCTCGCAGTACCTGGTCGCGAATGCGAATGCTGATGAGATCGTCATCTATGCATCCGCTCCCGCGGTATTGATCGTCGGAGCTCTCGTACCAACCGTTAACGTCACACCGGTTGACGGAG
>NZ_MACM02000161.1:0-1161 GCF_001675465.2 Pseudomonas sp. AU12215 | reverse complement strand
CTAATCCGACCTAGGCTCATCTGATAGCGCAAGGCCCGAAGGTCCCCTGCTTTCTCCCGTAGGACGTATGCGGTATTAGCGTTCCTTTCGAAACGTTGCCCCCCACTACCAGGCAGATTCCTAGGCATTACTCACCCGTCCGCCGCTGAATCCGGGAGCAAGCTCCCATCATCCGCTCGACTTGCATGTGTTAGGCCTGCCGCCAGCGTTCAATCTGAGCCATGATCAAACTCTTCAGTTCAATACTGCTTGGGTTTTGAGAAAACCCTAAACCTGGCTCAGCAATCGCATGCTCAATTTAATGAGCTAAAACTCTCGAATTCACGAGTGTTACTTGCGTTGCTGATAATCTGTCGATCATCAGTCTTACATCACAAGCGCCCACACGAATTGCTTGATTCAACTTGTTAAAGAGCAGCTGGTTAAGGCTTTCGTCTCAACCGAGGCGCGCATTCTACGCYAACCTCATCTTTCGTCAAGCTTTATTTTTCGAAAATTTCTTTTCTACTCAATCGCTTAACTTCTGAGAGCCTCGACTCTCGTCAGCAGCAAGCACAAATCATGTGCTTACACTAA
The DNA here is from genome assembly GCF_001675465.2 of Pseudomonas sp. AU12215. Classification (NCBI taxonomy): domain Bacteria; kingdom Pseudomonadati; phylum Pseudomonadota; class Gammaproteobacteria; order Pseudomonadales; family Pseudomonadaceae; genus Pseudomonas; species Pseudomonas sp. AU12215. The sequence continues at coordinate 585 of NZ_MACM02000161.1, read as the reverse complement.
TAGGCAAAGCCCCGGACAGCGAAGCTGACCGGGGCTTTGGGATAGGAGCTTGACGATGACCTACTCTCACATGGAGAAACTCCACACTACCATCGGCGATGCGTCGTTTCACTACTGAGTTCGGGATGGGATCAGGTGGTTCCAACGCTCTATGGTCGTCAAGCAATTCTTTAGGACGCTCGTGGCTTGCGCACACGCTCATCCAGATTCGGGTATGTGACAGGTATTTGCGGTTCACACGAACTTTCGGTTCGTTACGTCTTCACCGTACAACACGCAAATTGTTTGGGTGTTATATGGTCAAGCCTCACGGGCAATTAGTATCGGTTAGCTCAACGCCTCACAGCGCTTACACACCCGACCTATCAACGTCGTAGTCTTCGACGGCCCTTYAGGGGAATCAAGTTCCCAGTGAGATYTCATCTTGAGGCTAGTTTCCCGCTTAGATGCTTTCAGCGGTTATCTATTCCGAACATAGCTACCCGGCAATGCCACTGGCGTGACAACCGGAACACCAGAGGTTCGTCCACTCCGGTCCTCTCGTACTAGGAGCAGCCCCTCTCAAATCTCCAACGTCCACGGCAG
>NZ_MACM02000160.1:0-129776 GCF_001675465.2 Pseudomonas sp. AU12215 | reverse complement strand
AGCATAGCGTTCCTAAAGTAAGTACTACAGCAGCGGCCGCTGCCCGCTGCCCGCTGCCCGCTGCCCGCTGCCCGCTGCCCGCATTATACGTGAAAATACCTTGTAAAACAAAGACATATACTCATGACCTCTTCTTTGATTCAGTGATTGTTCCACTACTTAGTGGCTAATGATCTGCCTATCAGTCCCAATGAATGGGGTGTCGGTTGCTTAATTGGAAATGAGTCAGCAGGTGGCAGAATGTCTGCCACCCCCCAAATCCTCAATTTGAGACAGAACCCCTTGTGACAACGGGTACGCTCTCGGTCGTGCGAGTAACCATGCGGCCCGCCTGTGTAGGCTGGTCGTTCACCGGAGTGACGACCACAGTCACCACGGTCGGAGCCGACCATGCTCCTTCCAGATCCTTTGCCCGGTAAGACACTGAGGTGGTGCCATTCCAGTCCACTGCTGGCGTGAACAAAAGGCGGTCGCCCTGGATCGATGCTGAGCCGCTTACTGCTGAAGGAGGGGTGACCATTTCGAAGACGAACGTCTGGAGGCTATCAATGTCGGTAGCCTTCAGTGTCACTGCTCCCGGTGTGTCCTCGGGCAGGGTGAGTGTGAGCGGAAGCGCAACAGGCGGGTCATTCACTGGGGTTACAGTGATCGCGATCGTCGCCACGTTGGACCAGGCGCCGGCGTCGTCCTTGGCTCGGTAGGTAAGGCTGGTGGTCCCGTACCAGTCTTCCGGCGGGGTGTAGGTCAGTTTCCCACCGTAGATTGAGGCGAACCCATGCCCAGGCTGGCTGACTACTTCGAAAGTGAAGCTCGAGCTGTCGATGTCTGAGGCTGAGAGTGTGAGTGTCGCCGGAGTGTCTTCGGCAGTAGTGATTGATCGGCCAGCGACAGCTGGTGGATCGTTCACCGGGCGAACGATGATGGTGACAACTGCTGGCGCCGACCACGCGCCACTGGAGTCTTGAGCTCTATAGGTCAGGGTGGTGGTGCCATTCCAATCCCGAGCCGGATTGAAGGTCAGTGTGGAACCGCTGAGTGAAGCGTTACCATGCGCAGCGTTAGGCTGAGTGACTATCTGGAAGATGGTTGGTGCAGGTGAGTCAATGTCAGTTGCCGTGAGTACCACGCTGCCCGAAGTATCTTCGTCAGTGGTGAGGGTTTTGGCTTGAGCAACCGGCGGGTCGTTCACCGGTGTGACGGTGATGGTGACTGTAGCGGTGTTTGATACAGCACCTTTCGAGTCTGTTGCTCTGTAGGTGAGGCTGGTGGAGCCGTTCCAGTTCGGCTTCGGATAGAACAGTAAGGTCGAGCCTGCAATCGAGGCTGTGCCGGCCTCGGCGCCGGGCGATGTGATGATCGTAAAGGTGTGCGTATCACCAGCATCAGGATCTGTGGCGGACAGGGCAATCGAGCCGGTCGCATCTTCGGCTGTTGTAAGGCTGCGGTTGGCTACGGTGGGTGCAGAGTTGAATTCCCCGCAGAGCTCGTACTCGGTCCAGTTACCTGAGAACGCGCTGCTTCGACTGCTGCCGAAATAGTAGGACTTCCCGCCGGCGGTAAACGCGTGAGAGCCCCAGTTCTGCGGCTTGCTGCTTTGCGGGCCTTTGATTGTGAACCTGGACCCATTGATGACCGCGTTCCAGTCGTGGCTGTTTGAGCCGTCGCAGATCTCCGTTTCGGAGTAGGTGCAGTCGGCCATGTAAACGTAATTGCTTCTGTCGTACAGGCAGCTGGCAGCTTCAGAGGCTGTTGATTGGAAAATCAGGAGTGCGAATAGTGGTGCGCCTGTAAGTGGCCATCCGCTCCTGGCCCGCTTGCCCTTGCCCAGCGAGATTATTTTCAATGTCATGGTGCCCCCTGCAATCAGATTGAGGGCACATGATCATCCGTACGAAAAGCCTTTTTAGCTCAATCCGTACCCCAAAGAGGGAAAAACTAGACAGATCTGTCTACATGTGGAATCTGTCCCAGGGTGGTTTGTAGTCGGAGCTCCTGATTTCAGCTGATTTGCTGCAGATCGTGGCTCAACTCCAGGGGCTGCTGAGGGTTGATCCCTGAAGGTCGGACAGTATTGAAACCCGTGGTAACGCTGTTCAGGGTTTCTATCCAATGCCGCTCTCGGTCATAGATGTAGGCGGCTTTATCTTTGCAGTCTTCAGGGAAACTGATGCTTTCGAGCACCGTGTATTCCCAGTCAGTGACGGGCGCAGCACGAAGTGCCTCATGGAATTTGCACCCGGTTGGCGTGCACAGATGCTGCCACCACCTCAGGGTGAAGGGTTGTGTTGTCTGGCCTACATAGCTCATGCCGGTTGACCGCTGCCGGATTTGGTAGATCACTGGGGGCAGTTTGCTTTCCCCCGCCAGGCGGTATTCCTGGACGTCTTTCAGTTTGCCGGCGTCGGCGCATTTCTTCGAGCAGTAGTCCTTCCCTTTGAAGTCGGCGTGCGCATCGTTGTACTTGTCGATAAGTCGGAAACCAGCCCCGCATTCCTTGCAGTTTGTCTGGCGGAACCGGCGAAGGATGTACTCGTTGGTTGGGTCAACCTCCTCGATCCTAAGCAGATAGGCATGCTCATCCATGTCCTTCTTCAGGACCCGGAGAGGGAAGGTGCGGCTGTATTCCTCCTCGATCAGTTCTTTGGCCTTTTTCTTATCAGGAGCACTCACCAGGCCGCTATAGACTGGAGGCCAGGCCCATTCATAGGAGGGAACATACTCAGAAGGTTTTTTTCCCTTAATCGTGTAGTAGAAGTCAGGCACTGAAATGCTTCCCTAGGTAGTCAGCGATGACTCCGATTCTGCATGCCCTGGTGAATATGCAATCTCAAATTGGGCCCGTGGCCTGGCCGTGTTGCGGTTTTAAGGTTTGGTGAGAAATTTGTGGCTAACCGCCAAAGGAGTGAAAATCTTCACCCATTGGTCCAGGCCACCCTGATTAGAAAGGCGACAGCATGAGCTTTACGATCACCCATGTTCGGGACTATCCCGGACCACATATTGCCCTCCAGGTTGTTGAACTGGCGGTAGAGAACCTCACCGATATCACCCTCCTGGCAGTACCGCCGAGCAACCTGATGTACGAGGTCTATAAGCACGCGATCGGCGTAGAGATTGGCGTGTATGTCGAGCATATTGGCCAGACCGGTGACATCAAGGTCGGAATGGTTCAGGCCACAGACGAAGCTGGTGCGTTGATTGGGTTCCTCATTTACCTGCCAGTAAATGGCTGCCCTGATGCCTGCGGCGTGACCTACATGGCTGTCTCCGGCCGGCGCCGGCGTCAGGGTATCGCGCGCGCGATGGTTAACGAGATGCTGGCGCTGTTCCCACATGCGGGACTGAGCTGCTCTATTGAGAAGGTGCCGTACTACGAGGCGCTGGGGTTTCAGGTTCTGGATCGCCGTGACAACCAGGTGTACATGAACACTCGGGATTACACGGCCGCCGGGATGATGGGAACACTCAATGTGGCTCCCATCTATGAATCACCGGTGGTGCAGCAGATTCAGGACGAGATAATCAGAAAGTATGGGCGCCGGGCTCTGGTTGATGCGCAGAAGCAGCTGGCTCGCAGCTATGAGCGAGGGCAGGCCCGTGCCGAGAAATTCGTACGCGAGCACCTGGCTACGAAGGCAGCGGAAGTGGGTTGAAGAGGTCGCTGGGCGGCCGCCGACTGGTGGCCGTTACAGCAGATCGTAGCACCCGGTCTTGATCTTGGACTCAATGCAAGCAAAGGTCCGCTCGGTTGAGCCTGTCGTTTCTTTCGTGAGAGTCACCCCGTCACCAAGCGCAGCTGATACCGCTCCACGTACGTGGAAGCTCCCTACGTCAGTTACCAGCGTGGTCGAAGTCGAAGAGGACGTCTCATGGAGATGAATACTGGTGATGTTGCCGACTGCTGTGCTCACGGCGGTCTTTGCGAAGATCCTGGCAGGGGGAGCGCCAGAGTAGTCCCTGGTGCTCGCCCAGGTGATGAACATAGCGAGCAGAAGCGCGACCCAGGGGAGGAGCACGTAGTTTCGGTTTAGGGGCTTGCTTCTGATAGACATGACGGGCGTCTCGGCTACTGACTTTGATCAGAAGTATCTTCGCAGTCGAGAGAAGTAATCATCAGGCAATCAGCCCCGTAAACCGGGGCTAATAGGGGGCGGCTGTTTATTTGCCTGCAGCTTGTCTAGCGACAGCGAAGTACCCGTACACGTAGTCACCTATTTCACTCCCCGTGGGACTCTGCCACTCACATTCGCCATCGTTCCAGAGAAGGTCGCCAGACTTGATTCTGGCTTCCATATCCTCAGCTGACAGCAGATCGTATCCATCAGGTGGCGGTGCGGTATCTGTCATCGCTTCATGTCCTTTAGCAGGGCTTACCTCAAAGTCAGGTTGGCAGCTCACTCGCGAACGGATGCTGGGGGCCTGCATAGGCGTATCCGATGACGCGATGGATTGGAATCTCCAGCGGTTCAGGGATAACCCCGGCAAAGCTGAAAGTCAGAAGAGCCCCAGCTTTGAAGGTTTCGGAATCCACGATTTTCCCCTCATGGATCGATCCGTTATCCAAGAGAAATACCACTGGCCCGTAGCTGTTCGGCGGCAGGCCGCTCTTGAAGTTGAGAGCAAACGGTAGTTCCCCGTCGCCCATCACCAGGGGCAGTTCATTGAGCGAATTTTTCATGGAAGGCCTTCTGATTGTTGATCGGCCTAAGGCTCTCATTTTTTGCTGGAACTGCAAGAGGCCAGACCAGCATGCGAGGTTGACTTACAGGCCCGGTTCCAGGGGCGGACAGATGACTTGCGGTTTCAAAAAGGATGGGAGAATTGAGTGTAGATGGCTGCTTGAGAGTAGCCCCTGAACGGTATCCTCTTGGGGAGGAAAATTATGGCCAAGGTTCGCCGATTCTATGCACCAGGTCTTGATGGCTTGGCCCGATCCAAGGAGTTCGCCCTCCGGGAGATGACTGAGCTGGTACTGGGTTCGGATTACGACTCCCTTGCGAAGGAGCTTGCATCCAATGAGAGCGAGCGGTTGAAAGAGAAGCTTCGAGCAGACGAGGCGGAGCGTGCCCTTGTCTCTCTCAGGGACCAGCTCGAGGCGCTAAAGGTGTCTTCGGTAGCCGCGTACGCCGTTGTTGGTGGCGACGATGGCGGACCGACGCAGAAAATGTCTGTGGCTGCAACTGATGGCGTCCAGTACGCGGTTTTTGGAAACAAGCCTTCGGCGGAAGACTGCAAGCAGGGGGCCGGCGAGCAGGTGTTGCTTGTCCGAATAGTCGATGGCGTAACCCTCGACCAAATAGCCACCCAACACAAAGGAGATAAAGATCATGACCGGTAAAGAGCACCTGAAAGGACACATTTCCTTCGCTGACATGGTGAGCACCCATATTGCGGCATGGCGTGAGGCGCTGACAGACACGCTCATGCTCAAAGGCGATCCGGATGACCGTAATTTTATCGAGCATGAGCTCAAGGCCCTGGATGACATTGAGGCAGCTCTGGAGATCGAGTTAGGCGCAACCGCTCAAGGAGTCGTAGCCGAGACGGGGTCGGATGAGTTGAAGGTCACGAATAAGATCCTGACTGAGGCGTTGGTACCGTTTGCTCGGTATGAACAAGCTCGAAACGGCATGGGTGGCAACTCGCCCAAAACTGGAGCTTTGTGGTGCTGCTCGGATCGATCTGGTGATCGCGAAATCACCGTAGAAGACATGCAAAAAGCCCTTCGCCTGGTTGAGGAGCACGCGGCTACAGCGCTCTAACGCTGAGAACTGCGAGAGACAGTTGCATTCTTTGGGAGTGCGAGAGAATGCAGTCTGTAAGTCGCTTGAAGCGCTATTGAATTGCTAAGAGAGGATGCTCATGCAGGTAGACAAAAGCGGGATGTATGTTTCGTACGGGATGCCCGTCGACCCGAATGCCCGGACGAAACAAAGTCATCCGTACAGCTACGACCCGATCACCCAATTCCTTGATTCATCGGTGAAGCCTAACGGCACGATCTATACCGATCGGCTTCTCCAGTGGGACTTCAAGAAGCATGACCTCCTGTGCGAGAAGCACTTTGGCAATCGCGGCCAACGCTGGGAGGGGAGAGCCCCGAAGAAAATCGAGGCGTTCCTTCGTGATTGGTGCGAGAACCAAGGTCTTCAACTGGCCGCGGTGATTGAGTACTGCAACGTTGCTACTGGTTATCCAACCTGGCGGCTGGACTATTTTCAGCCTGAAAGCGATGCCTGACCCTGCTTCATAGAAGGTGTCAGATCCAATCGTCACAAGGGATATCTCACCCCGACTTTTCAGGGCAGGAAACTGGAGACAGAAAGATGCCAGACAACCTGAAGAAACTGCTGGAAAGCATTCCGCAGCAGCCGCAACGTCAAGATTCCACCAATGATCAGTTGCGCGACCTCAGGGCTTTTGCAAATCGCCTGGGCTTGTATGACGCCGCTGACCTAATTCGAACGCTCACTTCCAAATAAGGCGATCCACCCAATGAACCGTAAATCCACTGATGTCGAGGGCTGGGTCGCCTTTCCAGTGAACGATCCCGCCTGGAAGAACACCTTCGAAGGCGGGATGCTGGTCAAGCTGGTGGTCTGCGATAACCGCGACTTCGATACCCAGCTCGGCGTTTGCTGTGGCGCCAATGTATTTGACGTGATGAGCGAGACATTTGTAGGTGATGACAAATGCCCGCAACCTCTGTCGCCGATCGTCGACGAATCCGATCCTGAAGCCTTGCTCGCAGCGCTGGCGGCTGAGCAGAAAGCGCAGGGTGAATGGGTTTCGCGGCATTACCCCCGGTATGCCGATGCCTCGGTGCAGGGAATTGAGCAATACACGTCGCGGCCTTACGTCGCGGCTATGGTCATCGGTTCTACTGGGTGGTCCGGTTCTCGCGTTGAGGACCACCAGACTTGGGTCTGCACGTTTGAAGACCTGACTGAAGAGGGTAAGGCCCTTTATCGCCAGCTCCAGAAGCTTTACCAGGGCTGTGACATTCACTTGCTGACTTTCCTTGATACCTGAAGGTGGACATGCCGTATGGACAACCGACAACTCGACATTACCTCTGAAGGAAAGGCTCCTCTTGAAATGGCGCTGAGCATCGCCTGGCCGGGGGCCGTTGGTGGCAAGGCTACTCACTACAAGGAGATCAACCTTGCTACAAAGACTGACTACTACGGGAGCCCGACCAGTAGCCACAGCGAATCGCAGGTTGAGTCCGAGAAGGGGAAGAAAACGCTCGTTCTCCTATGGAAATCTGAGCAAGATGCTTTGGCGCTTCCGTACCCTCTTGACCTTAAGGAGGCTGTCAGCTTCGTCGCTGGTTGGCTGAGAAACGCAGATTATGGTCGTGAGCCTGGCCACGATGGCAGCAACGGGAAGGGATGGCGTGTATTTACCGAGGCCTGGGGGCACGTGGCCGGACATCGCTGCGCGATCGTGGCCGTTCAGCCAGCTTGGGCTATGTATGGGAAGTGACGCATTAAGAGGCGCTTAGCATGGCAGTGTACTTCTACGGGGAGGGCGACCATCCGGCCGGGTTTGTGGGCTACCGAGTTGTGACCACGATCGGAGAAGCTGATCTACTCAGGCAAAGATACTTCGCCCTATCGCAGTACAGTCCTCGTGAAGCATCGCATTTGGCTGATGAGCTGGATGCAAAATGGCGGGCTGAGGCAGAAACTGTCAAAAGGGAAAACCGTATCCGCCGTGGGCGTGCCAACGGCGGGCCAGGCATCATTGCAATGGGGCTTCGGGCAGCGTTCAGAGTTGAGCGTGGACGGAAATCGCACTACGGGACGTACGTCACTCCCTGCTTCATCGTTGGATATCCTGGATATGGCAAGGGTCAGCAGGTTTTTGCCACCACGGTGCACGGCTTTGAAGAGGCGTTCGAGAAGGCGGTTGACCTCTTTTGCAAAATTCACCTCTTGAGCGCCAGCGAGCGTGAATCGCTCATGCGCAGACGGCCGACTAAAACCCTTTTCTGTCACGCGCTTTGGCTGAACCTTCTAAAGAAGGGACACATCATTACGGAGGCAGAAGTGAAGGGCAAACTAACGAAGGTGAAAGAACGATGACCGAGTTTGAGTGCTTCCTCCCATGGGTGGATGGTCGGCCTTTGATTAACGCCGTCGGCTCATCGGAGAACGAATGTCACGCCAACCTGACCATGATTGACCTTTCCGATGAGGAGTTGCAGCGAGTCCAGATACTGCCTGCAACGATCAAGTTGAAAGGGGCGGCGCCACAGTAGAGGTCTCGATCCATTTCCTTGCATATCTGCCGGCCCATGGGAACCTAGCAGCAATTGCTATTGAGGGTACTGACTGTGGCTGGCATTGATGACTTTGTGGAAGAGGTACGGCGAGATATCACGCGGTTCCAGGCTGCTTGGCATGCTAAGCACAAGGAGGATCCCGAGCGATACCCTCTAGAACTACCCGCGGATAATGAAGGGCTGTGGTTCGAGTTCTTCATGGATTTCATGACCAGCGGGAAAGAGACCCTCTAAAATAGAGAGACCTCGCCTGTTCCCTGGAGCATCCTCATGAAGTGGCACCTGATCGAATCCGTGTCACTCGATAAACCGGCTCTCGGTTCCCCCTGCAATGGATGCGGCATCTGCTGCATTGCCCAGGTCTGTGACCTGGGTGTTGCGCTTGGCGACGATCAGAACTGTAAGGCGCTTCTACAGCGGTCAGAAGGCACGTTCTCCTGCGGCCTGGTGGACGATCCCTACCGCTTCATTCCGGAAGACGACCTATCCAAATGGCAGACTCTCGACCAGATGAGTGGCGGGACTGCGGGCGAGCAAGCGCTCAAAAGTCTTTATGCTGAGATGCTCGGTGCTGGCCGCGGTTGCGATAGCGATGACGAGGCCTTGCAAGAATGCATTGAAGAGGCGCAGCGCTTTTGCCAACTGCCCCTGAGCCTTCCTTTCTAGACCGATCGTCCCCCTGAACCCGCCCAAAGCCATCTACGAAAGGCGTGCACTGGGAGGTAGGCTGTAGTCTACTTCTCCGATCTTTTATGGGAGGCTCAACATGAAGAGCATCTTTGAGCGTTTGGCGCAGGCGCTCCAGGGAAACGCGGAATATCTCGCTGAGCTGCAACGGATTCGTGAAGCATATGACGCTGGCGTCAACCAGGTTGACGACGTTCAGGGCTTTGTAAAGCGGCTTCGGTTTGCTGGTGCTCTCGAAGCGACCACTGCAGGTAGCATCGAAATCGACTTGCTGTTTGTGGCTCCGCTAGATACTGCGGCAGGGGCGCAAAAGGAGCCGCTCTACGCACAGAACTCGATGCTTGGTGCAAGCAGTCCGATGGACAAAGAGGGTATGGTCTGGCAGCTGGAACAGACCATCAAAGATCTGCAGCGTCAGGAAACCACTGAGTTCAGGAGCCGCTATTTCGGCGAATGCCTGGCCATGCACAAAACTCTGGCAATGATCGGATGGCTCGATGCTGCTGAAACCGACAGCCTGTACCTGCAGATCGTAAAAGCTCACGAAAAGGCCATCGGGCAATGCCTCGACGCTGGCGAGCCAGTTTCACCTGAGGTGCTTCAGAAGGAGTCCTACCGGCGCCAGCAGGCAGAGGAGAGGTATGCTGCGAGCCAGGTTCTAGGGGCTTCAGATTGAAGGTGCAGATTTTCTCAGGAAGATCTATCACGGATGGGATTTTTAGTGCCGTCATGGCCTTGGCCAACGATGTCGGCCAGGGTGTGGTTGTAGCTGAATAGGCAAAAGAAAACCCCGGCTCTGTTGGAAGCTACCGGGGTTATTTACCAGCTTGCTGGGCGATCAAAAATCTTCAGGCCGCTCATACTCCACGCTGGGATGTGCCGAATTAAGCAGCGAGAGATTGGTCTCTTCGCAGCTCAGGCGATTCCGGGCCTCCTCCAGCTTCTTCTCCAGGTCTTCGATCCAGCGACGCGTGTGCACTGCGCCAAGCGCTGCGCTCCTCTTTGCCCAACGAACAACCTGGTCGCGATCGCCTGAATAGGTGTTCTCGTACTGCAGGTCCCCATCATGAGTGATATTGGGGTAACCCAGGGCCTCGCAGTGCTTTTCCAGGATCTCGGCACCCTTGTAGGTGTATACCGGGATGGAGCGGGCGAACTGGTCGGGGGTCTCCAAAAGCTCTCGAAGCTTTGCAGGATCCGCCAGCATTTCCGCTTGGTAGCGAGAAAGGTCCTTGTTGGAGTGGCTATCGAGCTTCTTTACGAGCTGGCCATCTGGTCCAACGACGATTAGGTCAGGGATGTAGCCGGAGCCAATACACAGCCCCTGGGGCTGCATGTGGACGATATGCCCGATTTGGTAATGTTCCTTTACTGCCTTCCAGCCCATTTGACTGTCCTCAGATTCGATGTTGTATGAGTCAGCGGCCAAAGGCGGCCGCTGCAGACAATGTCAGTTCCAGACCAGGCGGTTTAGAAGTTCGGGCGGTACTCGAAGCCCGCAGATGCAGCTTCGTCGGTGAAGGGGTTGATAGCGGTCTTCTTGTTGAGGAAGCTATTCACCAGGGAGCCAGGGAACATTTGGATGGCATTGTTGAAGCGCTCGACCTCTCGGTTAAAGATGGTGATAGAGGCCGCGACGTTGTCCTGCTTCTCAGAAATCTCGCGCATCAGGCTGTTGACCACTTCAGAGGCCTTTAGGTCAGGGTAGGCCTCAAACGCGACGCGCAGGCCGCCCAGGAGCTCCTTGGTTTCCCGTTCGACCGTTTCCAGGGCATCGCCATTGGCTTCCTTGGGAAGGCCGCTGATTGCGCTCCGCAGCCGGGTTACTGTCTCAACTACTTTGCTTTCGTACTCTTTGAACAGTTTGGCCTGCTCAAGGAGTGCCTCGAGCACTTTCGTCTTGGCACGCTCGAATGCCAGAACGTCAGACCAAGCCCGTTGTGCACGGTTATGGCCGCCGATGATGCCGTTGTAGAGGCCGATGGTGGATAGAACTACGAGCGCCACGACGGCTATGGTGATGATCACGGAGATTTCCACGATTTCATTGCTCCTGAATAGATGCGGGGGTTGGGATAGGGGTGAAGTTGTCGTCGTGCTGCTCAGCCAGCCTGTGCACCAGCTGGAGGACGGTAGTGAGATGAGGAAGCTGCACGCCTTTGGCGATTTCCTCATAGAAAGCATCGGGATCAGCCAGGGACGTCTTCATCGAGTAGTCGAGCAGGTTGTCGTTGCCAAAGCTGACACAGAGGTTTCCGTCTTGGGAGAACTCGAGATTTGCGCTGGCCAGGTAGCGCGGCAGCTCTAGGAGGGTCAGGACAGTGGTTGGCTTAGCGAACTTCGCACAATCCATCTCAGTCGGCCCCGTGAGAGTGAAGTAGCTGTTGAAATCAGTTGAGGTGGTTTCCCAGCTGGTTTTACGGTCGATGTCCGACATGCCATCAGCTCGAACTGCGATTCCGCGTACCCATGGGAATCGAAACACGATGCTGTAGCGGTCAAAGTGGTCGTAGACCGTTTTAACCACGGTTCTATATCCGCCCTTTCCATCAGACACACGTTCAACGACGACACGCTTGTTCACGTAATGAAGGTGATGGAAGACATACGGGATGAGGTGCAAAGCCCCCTTGTATGTGCCCCCAAGCGACAGCTCAATCTCCCGGCTGTAGTTGCCGCGGTGGTAGTCCGCGAACTCAGCCATCAAGCGGGAAAGGATCTTCTCTGGATTCTTTCTGATGTGCTTGAGGCCAAGAGTGAGGTAGGACGACATCCGTGCTATGCGACGCGAGAGGTCTGGAAGCATGCTGGAACGGCTTCCGATATAGGTCAGTGCAGAGAGGGTAGATACCACTCCAAACACCGCCGGCACGATCTGGATAATGGTGTAATCAATGCCCGTGAAGCCGATCAGCCAGTGTCTAGCGCTCTGCGGCGCCCAGAGCATGAGCCAGATAGCCAGAAGTAGGAATGCAGCCCCGACCCCGGCCAGGATCCCAGGAGTGGTGTTGTCAAAAGTAAGCGGCCCTTTGAAGTCGCGAACCTTCTGAATAGCCGCCAGCAGGTCATCCTTGCTTGCGGCCGAATCCACGTCGTCGCTGACGGTATTGATCAGCTCGAGCAGCTGCTTGTTGTGGGTCGGAGATCCCATCAGTTCGTTTCTCCGTCGCCGACGGTGTCAGCAACCTGGTTGTTGGTGTTCAAGGTGGATTGAGCCTGGAGTGCTAACCGAAGAAATTGCTTGCGCAGATTGGCCCGATCCCGGCCTCTATGGAGGCATGGTTTGTCAGTTCTCGGCCGCAGCAAGAGCAGGAGCCAGTTCGACGGCCATAGGCGACTGCAGACTCCGCCGGCGCTCCACAGGAAACGAGTATTGCGGCCTCCAATTCACCTGAGACGTCCCGGCTGCGATAGAACTTCCCACTGGTGATCCGGCCCAGGTACTCGCCCGCTGTGTCTTTCAGGTATAGGGAGCCTGCCCACTTCCCCTTCTCGCTTGCGAACGAAAGAACAAAGCCCACGTCGCCGGCAAGAAGCCGAATTTTCGGGTGTTTGATGCCGTTGCCACGTGCCCGATCCATCGCGGTTGTGACCGCGCTCATGTCGAGCACCGGTAGGGCTTTTACCCGCTCTGCTTCTGCTGCCTCGCGCTTCTTCCTTTCCTCCTGTATCGCTTTGAAACTGGCAATGCACTTTTTGCCGGCAGCGATTTGCGATTCGGAAAGTTTCCCGCACCGCTTGACGTCATCGCGTAGCGAGATGGCATACGCGAAATCTGTGTCCCGCCACCACTCGGCGAACTCAGGATGCAGAGCCTCGAAGGTCTCTAGGTTGGCAGTCTGTTTCTTTTCGCGATTAGCGGCGGCCTTAGCTCGGGCTGCAGAGCGCTGGGCAGCAGTGGTTTTAAACGTGAGGGTTCCTTTGCCATTACATTTCAGGCACACGATTCCGTGCTCGGAACGGTGGTGGTAGCGGCCGGACCCAAAGCATTTGGGGCACGTCTCAATGATCAGGTCAGCAACGGCCGCTACTGATGTGTTCTTCGATGCGGCTTCGATCGTCGGAGGCAGCTCGACGTGGACAGGAGCGCTGTCAAATTCGTCCAGGTCATCAAACCCCTGAAACCCAATGTCCTCGCTCATCGAGCACCTCTATTTGCCAAAGGATTCATGTGCATGAAGTGATTTTCCACAATGTCTGGAAAGTGCAAGGACTCCACAGACCCCAACAGCACATGCTGTGAAGGTATGTCTAAATCAGTGTGTCAGGGGCGCAATCCGGCCCTCTCCTTGGTGCGAATAGGCACGCGCTACCGAAACGACTTTGAAAGACTGGGGCATCGTTCAACTCACAGGTACTTGAACCTATGACCGCTTCTCTTATGGGCCCCGCACACGAAGAAAACGAATGGAAAGCCGCCAATGGTTATGTGAAGGAGGAGCGCCCTGTTCAGCAGGTTCGAAAGCTGCTCGTGATAGGCGCAGTCAACGTCGTCTTCTTTACCGGCTCCAAGCCGCAAATGGTTGTAGCGGGCGAAAACCGGGACGTTATCAACCGTGTCAAAACCTATATTGATGGCGATAAGCTGGTCATCGAGCAGGAGGGCGTCACCATCCAGGGCGGCGGTGGCCGAGTCCACGTTTCGGGTTCAGGCAACATTGTTGCCGGCGGTTCGATTCACATTGGCGGGCGTGGCGGGGTGTCAATGAGCTTTGGAGGCTCATCTGCGAATGTAGTGGTTTCCTCGGGAGGTTGCCTTGTAGGCCTGGCGTTGCCAGAAGCCCCTACGGTGGGCATACAGGGGAGCGGTGAAGTCGTCCTGTATGGACTGAACCAGCAGACCCTTGAGATCAGCATCCAAGGGTCCGGCGATGTAACAGCCTTCGGGCGGGTCGATGACCTCGAGGTTGAGATCGCCGGCTCTGGTGATGTAGATGCCAGTGATCTTGTTGCAGCAGCCGCAAGGCTTTCGATCGCGGGCTCGGGAGGCATTGATGCGCATGTCACTCGGTCTGTGAAAGCCCGGATTGCCGGGTCTGGGGATGTCGTCGTACGCGGGAACCCGGCGGCGAGAGACCATTCCGTTGCTGGTTCGGGAAAAGTGAAGTTCAAGGGGTAGGCCGGTAGGCCTTTCTACTTGCGGCGCCTGAACACCTTGATCTTGTCTAGCCGCGGGGTAGGGTACCGAAGCATCAGGGTCATCTCAGGCACCTCCTCTACGGCGCTAAAGAACGCGTCAGTGGCGCAGCCCCCAAGGAACGGGGGAGAAGTACTGTAGTCCGTTACCTCCCCAATGAAGACGATCAGGGCGTCGTGTCGCAAGGAGGCTAGAGCTCGGTGCATCTCCCCCGTGGTCGTAGGCCAAGCAACCAGCAGTATGTCCATCCAGGCGCCGTACTTCGACACGGCTTCAATCACACTGATTTCTTCAACTTCGATGGCATGGCCAAGCATATCGCTGCCGTCGTGACTGCTTTGCAAGCTGGTAGCTATAACTGGAATGCCCTGCTCCCGGAGGAGGGCGCTGAGGTGACCGCGGCCGGCAAACACCTCCAGGACATTCTTGCCGTCGAGGAAAGTCGCCAAGCTAGAGATCAGCGGCTTACTCAAGTAGGCGTAAAGACAAGCGGCACGCTGCGCAGCGGCGGTGTCGTAGCAAACTCCTTCGGGAAGATCGTTGAAGCTGAGCACCCTAGCGCCTCCGGGCTAAAGAGTTGCTGACCCAACCTGATGCCCTTTGCCATACGCGGTGCCCAAGCTGCTTGGCGGACCGATCTCCAAGGAGACCGGCAAGTAGACCTCTCCACCAACAAACGATCAGATCAGTCTTTGTGGGCTCAGCAAGGCCGTAATGCTGGTACACTTCAGCAGCCACACACCTGCTGTGTTCTGCGCTGTCCAGTGCGTTCTTCAGGACCCTGGTAAGAGATCGATTCACTGCTGCTTCAGCAACGTTTTGAAGCAGCCTCCCGTCATCTGAGTCCCCTTAGGTACTCGTGAAGTCATTTCGCGGTTTTGGCCATCCGGTTTGAAGACCTCACCATTGGGTAAGGTGATGATGCACGTAGGCGAATCCAAGTGAAGGACCCTGTAGTCAATCTGATCCACGTGATCAGGCTTCAGCAACCAGAGTACAAGGGCTAGCGAACCGAATGAGGCCACACAGGCAGCAAACAGGGAAATCTTGCTTCTTGCCTGCATGCTTATTCGTCCTTCAGGCGTTCAAGCCTGCCGAACAAAGGCAACTCCATTAGGTACGCCTCATCGGGTCGGTACTGGCTGTTTTCCAGGCTGCGTAAAATCTGCATGGCGAGACTAAGCCCTTGTTCTTTGGGGATGCGAATGCGGACAAGGTCGGGGTAGTGCGACTTGCCGTCAGCGACAACCATTCCCTCTTCCAGGGTAAACACGTGGTCGCGCAAATCTGGAGCCGCAACCGTTTTCTCGGGGCTCGATGCCTTGATATCGGTCCCCTCCAGATCGCAAAGATCATTCGCCATTTTTTCGAGCAGGGCATGCTGGTCGATGAAGCTTGGGATTCGAGCCTTCCATACTGCTTTGTTGTTGTCTGCCTGCCGGCGATCGCGGTCATAGACCTTGATTACCAGCTGAAAGAACCACCAGTCGCCCCGGTGCCAGGCCTCGTATTGTTCCTGGGATATGGGGTACTCGGCGTTAGGGCTGACCTCAGGAGTTGCCGCTGGATCAGGAAGGAAGCTGATTTCCAGCGTGAGCCCGCGGTGCTCGATGTAAAGGGTGGTCTTCTCGTTCTGGTGCATCGAAATGGCGAGAAGAATGGGCTGATGGCGCGAGCTGGTCATGTGCTGCTCCGAGATAAGGTAGTGGGCTCGATTATGTCGCATCCTGGGGGAATGCAATACGAAGTGCCTGATACCTACATCAATTCGACCGATCTTTGCTTTTCCATTGATCGTTGTAACTCCGATAAATAGTTCGATCAGATGGTAGTTGCATCGATTTTTGGATGTTGTTTAGTGCACGTTTAGAAAGGCACAGCCGGATCTTAAAGGCCGAATGAGACTCCCAGGGGTTTGTGAGAGCCCAGGCCACCGGATCGATCCGGTCGAGGATGTGGTTTCCTCTGGATTCGGTCCGGGCACGCCAGTGTTGAAGAACATCAGGAAGCTCACTGTGTGGTACGCCCGCGAGGAACGCCAAGTCACTGGAGGTGTGTGGGGTCAGGTACAGGCTGTAGGAAGAGCGAGCGCCAGTTATATGGCAGGCATGAGCGCTTGCAGAGTTGATCCACCCCTGGCTCAAAGTGTGGTCGTGATTGATGTACAGGCAGTTTTTGTCGTACTCCGCCTTGTCGTACAGTTTCGCGATGCGGTACCGAGCCATGTCCTGGCCAATCCGTGAATGGTTGTCCAGTCCCAATTTTGCGTCATCGCGGCTGCAGTCAAACCAGACCTCATCTTGTGTGGCCAGCGCGTAGAGAGTTCCCACATTCGCAGCTAGGCGCTCCTCATACCATTTCTTGATGTCTTCCTTGCGCTCTGTGTACTCAGCGTACGCAAGGCGCTTGATCTCACGGGCCAGGTTGTACCGAGCGATGAACGCACGGTCGGCCAGGATCTGTTCTTTCGAACCAAAGCCGGCAGTGTCGAGCTTGTGGAACTCGTAATACTGGGTGTCATTGCGGCTGAAAACACTGTTTTTGAGGCGCTGGAGTTCACCTGATGAAATGAGCTTCAACTCATTGGAGCGTGAAGTCACATACGCAGAAACGTCACCGCTTCCCATCAGGTTCATCAACGCTGGATTTACTTTGGCGCTGTAGCGGTCGACCATCCACTGATTGTGGTCCCCGCCGAACTCCCCGATTGCCTCTCGGACTGCATCGTCAGGGTATGCAATCTCCTGGACGTTAAGCTCCTTCGCCTGGATTCCTTCGTATTGAACGACAGGTAGCCCCGCCTGTTTAGCGTGCTCGATAAGGGTGGATTCGATCTTCACCATGTCGCCGGTGTAGGAGAGCTGAGCGGGCTCGATCGGCTTTCGCCAAAAGCGTTCGACGATCAGCTCGAACATCAGCGTGATCCAGATGATTTCTTCTGGCATCAGGTCCTTGATGGGGGAGAGCGGGAAGGCCGTTTGGTTGAGAGGGGCTATGGCGTTTCCGAAATCCTGCTTTTCGATCCAGAGGCTGCCTGATTCCTCGTCGTACTGATAATTCATCAGGTTGTAGGGAAACCAATTCTGCACGACACGCTTGCCGAAAGACTTGTCCGGCCGCCGGGACATGTATGCCTGCAGCGGGTGAGAGTGCTGAGCGATGTCTGAAAGAGTGATGACGTTGCCACCATTGCGGATGGCGAAGACGAAGTAGCTTTGGTAGTCGTCGGGAGTGCGGATCAGGTTGAGTGACACGCCGGAGGGCGCTTTGCACACAGCCTGCAGCATCGAGTTGATGTTCCAGAACTGATAGACCTCCCGGTTGTAGACTGGCTTGAAGGACTCATCCTCGGTAGCGCCAACCAGGAAATGGTCGACGCGTAGGCGCTGCATAGATTTGAGGGCGTCACGGCGCAGGAAGGCTATATCGTCCTGCTGCTCAATCAGGGTCATGACTTCGTCACGGTCGGCGTGGTAGTGCCGCACAGCCTGGCGAGTTACTAACTGGAAGTGGGACAGGTCCTCGAGCATTTCCTTGTCGTTCATGATCGAGAGCAGCTTTTTGATCTGTGCAACAAAGGACTCGACCCGTTCAGGCTCGTTCAGGAGCTCGTTGAGCTTGAAATGCGTGTGCTCGATGAAATGCCTCGAGAAGTAGCTGAGCAGCAGGAAGCCTGTGATGTTAGTTTCATCCAGGTCAAGAGCCTCTTTGATGGCCTCGCTCATCGAGTGGACGGCCCATTCAGAGAGGCGCCCAGAGAGTTTGAAGCTACGGCGGTCTTCATCGAAACCGGTCACAGCCACCCAGAGGTTAAGTGCTTCAACAAGGCGTTCATGCTTGGTCATCGTCGATGCTCTGTCAGGATCGGTCTAGAAATTGAAAGTCGATTGGGTGCCCAACTTTCTATGGGGCTGAGTGGTGGAGCAAAGGTCGTTGCGTAGTGAGACGAGATAGCCGTCTATTTGCTGCTGAATCTCGAATGGCGTACGCGCGCGATCGACCTGGTCGAGTCCGCGTTGCAGAAAGCCTTTTGGGAAGTAGCCCAATGCCGGGATGGAGAGCTCACACGCAGCTACCAGGCCGGCCAGATCAGCACCCGTCTGGCCACCGCTACGCATCAGCTGGATTGGTACGGCCTGGCATGCGGCACGTACCGCCAGGTAGATCCAAAGGTTGACGCTTTCTTGGGTCCACCCGTGTTGGGAGAGCGTGTATATGCCGTTGCCAGCCACGTTGAGCGTTGAGGCGCCATGCTTGCGCAAACTCGCCGCCAAGATCATGCCGGCCTCTTCCGCTGGGGTGGTGAGCGGTATCGCGATATATCGCTTCCCGGCGGCCTTGTGGGTGAGGCGCTCACCCGCGGTACCGAAGTCCGAGGCAAAGGCAACTGTCAGATCGGCAGACTCAGCATTCACGAGAGTCCGAGCTCGATAGCCAGGAATAGGATGTTGCTTAAGTGTCAGCATGGGAGCGAAGTCCAGAATCAATGCTGTCAGTCTCTCATTTCCCCCAGATATGCAAGCCGGCGTTGGGCCAGACTGAGGGCCTTGAATGGTCCTTTGCGTTTTGGGAAGATGCAGGCTCTTGTGTGTGCCGATGCCGGTGCACCTTGTCAGCTGCGCCTGCAGCACCATTGGCCTAGTGCCGCAACCCATCGGGGAGCCATCCCCGCCTGGGTGTGGTTCTCCCTTAATCTGTGGAGAGAACCATGAACCAAGTTAAGCCCACCAAGACCCTGGAACTGACCGTAGAGGTAATCACTCGCTCGACTGTAAAGGTCGTCGTAGAGGTTGCTGAGGAGGTCGGCCTCAGTCGCTATGGTGAAATTGGAAAGGCCCTTTTCGGCGCTATACCTCAAGCGATGTTCAACGTTGTCGAACGCCGTTTCGAGCGTGTCTCGTTCGACAAATCCGATGAGCCTGCAACCGTCTCCGTAGCAGAGGATTGTGAGGGGGCGCTTCGGCTTTCCAAGTGCGTTGATAAGGTTGACCTGGTGCTGGAGGAGTGTGGCAGCCTCGACGAGGATGGCCATTTTGTCTTCTGTGCTGGGCATGACAACAAGCGTCAACCAGTGATCACCTGGCCGGTAAACCCGAACAGCGTTGTCGGTGTAACGGCGAAGGTCACACCATTCACCGAAGATAAGAAGCAGATCGTTCTGGCGCGTTTGGCGAAAGCTTTTGCGCCTGATGCTCTTCCTGAAGCACTGGAGGTTACCTTCCAAGAGTTTGGGCAAGACGAGCTTAAATTCGTGGATGACGGTGAAAGCTATGCAGAAGTCCTCCTGGTTGCTTCGGTGAAGCGCTCGGAGTTTACGTATAGCAGCTGGGATGAGTTTTCCAGCTTTGCTTTCGGCATCTTCGATGAGGATCCGTGCAACCTGATTGCTGCGGATATCCGCGTAGCAATTGATCGCTATATGGCTGAACGAACTGTGGCCACCCACAGCGTCGCTTAACCCCTTCAAAACCCCAGCGGGATTTAGCCCCGCTGGGGCTGGTCCTGCTCCTTTCAGGAGTGATTCCATGTCCGCATTTCAGCAAATCATCAACCCGCTCAGCGCCTTCGGAAACGTCTACTCCGGAGCTGATTACTTCGGTCTCCAGATGGTGAAATTTTGGTTCAACAACCGGCTTCACCAGGTGCTGGTTGGCACCGAAAACTGCGAGAAGCTTCGCGAGACCTATAACGGATCTGCGGAGGACTTTGAGCGTGACTGTGTCACCCGGATTGGCACTGCCTCTTACGAGGATCAATCCGCGCCAGCGGGGGAGGTAGTTGCCTTTCTCAACCAGTGGCGCCAAGCCAGTCATCGTGATCGTGTTGCACGACTTACGAGCCAGCCTGAGCGCTACGGGTTCCTCACTGAGGAGGATCTGGAACCTGCTCCACCGGTACTGGTTCCGGCCTTCTACGTGCAGGGCAGTGGCTGGGTTAAAGCGCAGGATATCGAGGGCGCTCGATTGATGGCGGGTTTGTAGCTAGGAATCCCCCGGCATAGTGCCGGGGTGTTTCCTGAGATCCCACTCCAATGCTTTCAGCATTGGAATGCGATTTCCACGTCAGGGGGGAGCCCCGCCACAGGGACGAATTGGCAAGTAAGTCCTTTGTTTAGGGCCTAGGCTCGCTTCCATCTATTAACGCCCCTGAGGATGCGAGCCGATGAGTGAAAAATGTGCTGTGTGTGAATTGAACAAGCCTTTCAAACTGTGGACCAAGAAACAGAAAATTGGTCTGGCTATTACCGCTGCCTTCCTTGTTCTATTTCTGTTCCTTCTGGACAGCAATGGTCCCTTGATGAAATGGGCGAGATCCGTTGACCGTGAGCAGCAAATCGAACAGATCGGCGCTCAGATGAGCGACCTAGCGGCTCAAGGTAAGCCTGACGCCATCGTCTGGATGGCCGTGAACCATCCAGGTGACCCGGAACGCCTCAAGGCGCTGGAAGCGTTAGCTGAGTCGGGAAATGGTGAAGCAATGATGACTCTCGCAACCATTAAGCATCGCTCTGACCCGTACCTCGCCAAGGTCCTAGTTAACAAGGCTGCAGCAGCGGGGCATCCCGACGCCGTCTTGGCAGTTGTTCGGCACCCCGATACCTACAAGCTGTAAGCCCAAGTCGAAATGGCCCCATCGGGGCCATTTTCGCATCTGGCATTCAAAGATTCGTACCACTTGCGGGGGCAAACTCGGGTTTATCCACTTGCTCGGTCAGAGATTATGAATCTCCCGCCGCGTCAGGATAGTTGTCGTGTGAGTTGATTCGATGAGTCTTGGTCGGTGGGCGGAAGTGAGAGCCGTGTGGCGCGTTATTCGATAGAGCATCGGGAGTGGGTGGTGCGGCAGATGATGCCGCCCTTGAACCGGACGGTGCCGGAGCTGGTGGAAGCGACAGGCATTACTGATGCCACCCTGTATGCTTGGCGCAAACAGGCCAGAGCAGCGGGAGCAGTGGTGCCGGGAGATGGACAGCAGGCCGACCAGTGGTCGAGCCAGGACAAGTTTCGGGTGGTGCTGGAAAGCGCCAGCCTCAATGCGGCTGAGCTGGCGGAGTACTGCCGGCGCAAAGGCCTGTATGTCGAGCAGATCAACGCCTGGCGCGAAGCCTGCGAGCAGGCCAACAGCCTGGCTCAGCCGATCAAGACCCGGCGCGAACGCGAAGAGGAAAAGGCCGCGAAGAAGCGCATCAAGCAGCTGGAGCGTGAACTGCGGCGCAAGGATGCGGCGCTGGCAGAAACCGCGGCTCTGCTGGTGTTACGAAAAAAAGCCGAGGCGCTCTGGGGGAAGGACGAGGACGAATGATCAGCGCCCCGGATCGCCGTGAAACGCTGCAGTTGATCGAGGACGCCGTGGCGGCGGGAGCGCGGCGGGCGCAGGCCTGCGCCGAACTGGGCCTGTCGCTGCGCAGCCTGCAGCGCTGGCAGCACTGCCCGGAGGATCGGCGTCCTTCGGCACAGCGAGCTGAGCCGGCCAACAAGCTGACCCCGCAAGAGCGCCGCCGCGTGCTGGAGGTCGCCAACCAGCCCGAGTTTGCCAGCCTGCCGCCGCAGCAGATCGTGGCGCGGCTGGCCGATCAGGGCACCTGGCTGGCCTCGGAGTCGACCTTTTACCGGTTGCTGAAGGACGCCGAACAGCAGCATCCGCGCGGCCGTAGCCGCCCACCGGTGAAACGAGCGCTGACGACCCATGTGGCCGACGGCCCGAACCAGCTGTGGTGCTGGGACATCACCTGGCTGCCGACCACGGTCAAGGGCCGTTACTTCTACTGGTACATGATCAAGGACGTCTACAGCCGGAAGCTGGTGGCCAACGAGGTGCATGAAAGTGAAAGCGCCGAGCAGGCCGCCCAGCTGCTACGCCAGGCCTGCCTACGTGAACAGCGGGCAGGCCAGCCGCTGGTACTGCACTCGGACAACGGCAGCGCGATGAAGGGCTCGACCATGCTGGCGGCCATGCAGAACCTGGGTGTGATGCCCTCGTTCAGCCGCCCGCGGGTGAGCAATGACAACGCCTATGCCGAGGCCTTGTTCCGCACGGCGAAGTACTGCCCGCTGTGGCCGGAGCGGCCCTTCGACACGCTGGAGCAGGCCAGGAACTGGGTGAACAGCTTCGTGGCCTGGTACAACCATGAACATCGCCACAGCGCCCTGAAGTTCGTGACCCCGGCGCAGCGACATACTGGCCAGGCGGAAGAGTTGCTGCGCAAGCGTATCGAGCTGTACGAGGCGGCGCGTGCACGGCACCCGGAGCGCTGGAGCGGCAACATCAGGAACTGGGTGCTGGCACCAATCGTGTGCCTGAACCCGGAGCGGGAAGCGGTACTGCAGCAAACATCAAAGGCAGCGTGACACGCTCACGCGACAACTACCTTGAAAATCGCCGATCTCAAGCATGACTAGAGCAGGCGAGAACTGTGGACGCACGAGAAAAGCTAACCAAGAGCGAATTCACCATGCTTCGCTCGTTGGGTAAGCAAGGGGGCTACATGCGGTATGACGCCCCGTTGTGGAGGATTGGCCGCCGCTGGGACACCGACCATAACTTCGAGATCGAGGCCCGCGATGCTTGTGAGTCGCTACTCAAGAAGGGCTTGGTGATCGGGCAGAGACTGCATTGCTGCAACTACCACATCAGCATGGGCGAAGAGGCCTTCTACGTGCTATCGGCACGAGGGAAGGCTTTTCTCGAAAGAGCCAACCTGCCTCGCACAATCAGCGTTTTACAACCTGAAGTTTCCCAAATCATCCCTCCCTCGCAGGCAGCCATGCCGGCCTAGATGCGATCCCTTTCCACCTGGTGGACAGGGCTATATAGGGGCTCATCTTCCAACCAAACTCAGCAAACCCCAGCGAAAGGATAATGCGATGAACAATATCAACGCCGCGACCGATGTGAGAGACCTCGTCGGCGCTTCACCTGAAATTGGCGCTGCGATCGTAGCAAATACCACTACGCGGATCCTGCTGAGCAAAGAGCATCTCAGTCAAGCCGAAGGTCAACTTGTTGAGTCGCTGCTGAACCCGCGGAGGGACGTGCTGGTCAGCCTCAAGTTCCCATCCCTGTCCGGCCATTTCAATGTTGACCTCACAGAGGACCGACCTGTAGGGCTGCTTGTGGGCGTAAGCGGTTCCGGTAAGTCAGTCGCAGCCATGGCCCTTGCTCAGCAGTACTTGGGCGAATCAGGTGGTGAGGTGGTCTTGGTCACTTGCTATGCCCCGGCGGTTCGCCATGAAACCGATTTGGGCGCCAAGATTTGGCAGAAGTGTAACGATGAGCACCCCGACCGCATCCATCTGGCCCTGATCGAGGGCTTTCGGGACGTCGCTAAGTACAACTTCCCCAAGGGGAGCCTTGTGATTGTCGACGAATTTCGAGCCCGTACAGAGGGCCTGGCTGACCTGGTAAATCGGGTAAAAGAGTGCGGGGCAGTGTTGGTGATCCTCGTGCAGACTTTTTCTGATCTGGCCGACGTACAGACCATGCTGGTGCCCAGCGTTTCCTTCTTTGCGAAGAGCGATAGAGGGCGAGGGAAATTCTGGGTTGTTCAGTCCGACGGGAGTCTTGGTAATGCTGACTTTACTGGGGTGCCCCAGTAGTTCCTGAGCCTCAGCTGCTGGCGCCCCATCTGTCACAACTGGGTCGCCACTGCAGCTCGAAGTATCTTCGTCCTCCATTACTTGCGATGACCTGGTGTCCTGCCGGATCTTGCGCTTTCGCATCCTATGAGAGCATCAGCGAAACTCTTGATCCTGGTGTTCGCATGAAAACCCTCCTTGTAAAAATTCCCGGCGACACTCGTTACTACGCGCGACTGCAAATTGGCAAACGGGAGCTAAGAGCTAAGCGGCTCAATTCCGACTCGTCAGGACCTGGATTGTTTCGCGGGTACTGGTACGGAAGAAATCCGCACAGCATAGACAGCTACGGGAAACTGATTGGGCCGCGGCGGGGGCGTGCGCACCCTCACAAGGTCGTAGGGGTTGTTAGGAGTCACTGGGGAGCAAATCGCTTCCTTCGTTAGCGACTTAAAGCGTTAAAATCTTGGATGATCCCAAAACAAAAAACCGGCCAAGAGGCCGGTTTTTTTATGCACTGCTCGTTTAGCCGCCCATCTCTTTGAGCGCCTTCGGATCGACTGTGAGCCAAAGGCTTCGTCCATCGACCTTCGTGCAAACCTTAGTGGTGCTCTCACCCATCTTGAGCAGTTCACCCTGCTCATAGACGTAGCTGGCGTAAACACATTGCCCCTGCTTAAGGTCCTGGACGTTGCGGGTGAAGGGGCGTTCCCCCGCGGTTGCCAAACAGCTCGTTGCCAGGACAAGACCCGCAGCGGCCATGTGGGGCATGATATTGCGCATATCGACATCCTTCTGTTGGTTTACGGCATCCGGTCGGACGGGACGCGTAGAGCGTCGTTAGGAGGCGTTATCGCCGGAACGCGTCCAGCTGCCCGTAGAAGTCAGCCCAGGCAGATACCAGGCCCTTAAGCCGCATGGCCTCGTCGACGAACCACTCCCGGCCAGTCGCGAGCTCAGCCATGCCTTTTTTGCCCAGGCCGTTGATCTTGGCTACCAGCTTGGCAGAGCCGGATTTGGAGTATTCCTCGATCTTCTTGCCAGTCTTTTCAAGGCTGAGTTTGTAGTCAGCGACCTTCACGAGAAGAGGCCGCACAGATCCGGCGAAGTAGGTGGAGAGGATTACTGAAAACAGGGCTTCGGCTATCTCATTCTCACGGCCCTCAATGGCCAGGTTGTAGCCGGGCCTAACCATGTCTTCAGGGGCTTCGTAAGGATGAGCTGCGAAGAAGATGCCGCCCTCGGTGATGAACATTTTCAACTCATCATGCATTTCGAGGGCGCTTTTCGTCAGGAAGTCCTGGTGAATAGCGTTGAACTCCATTGCCACAGGGCTTCCGCTGGCGGCGGCAATGGCCAGTACATCCAGGCGCTGGATGATCTCGTTGGTAACCTGGTCGGGGTACATCGGGAAGGTGTAGGCCTTCAGGCTGGTTGAGGTCTCCTCCAGCACCTCGCCGGGCACCAGTGTCCAGATGTCAGTGCCTTCCTGAAAATCTGAGCTGCTTACGCCGTGGAAGAGGCATGGCCAATCGAAGCAACTGGCCACCTCAGGCGAGGTAACTGCTACCAGAATGCCAAGGCGAGCAGGAAGGGAGCGAACGATGCAGGTGATAAGGAGCTTGCCAACCAGAGTTTCCGCATCAGGCAGATTCGAGCCAGGCCTGATTGTCTGGATTAGGCAAGCCAGGCCGAGGAGGTGTTGGCTGGTACTGCGACGGAAAGCCCCTTTTTCATGCAATGCCTTCATGAACGGGAATTCGCCCTCAACCATCTTCGCCAACTCTGGGGCAGGGGCAGCCATAGCCAGGCGATAGATCTGTTGGCAGTTGGCTGCGCCAATCTGGCGCTGCAGTGCGGCGTCCAAGTGAAGCAGGGGCATCATTTCCTGGGTGTGTAGTTTGAAAGCTACGGCTCCGCCAGTGCCGGAGTGAGCTAGGTCGGCCGCCAGCCGCATTTGGTCGAGATCAAGACGTTTTGCGAGGCGTGTAAACGGCGACATCTCCTCGAGCTTCTGTGAGTAGGAGATCTCAAGGTCGGAGAGTCTGCGGCTGGAGAGGTTTGCAGCTTTGCGGGCGTCCTTGTGAGAGCCGTACCACAGTGCCCAAGCGGCTTCCCCATTCTGGTTGCTGAGCATGTCTCCGGGGATCGCGTACGGCATCATCAGCGGACCATACATGCGCTCATCTTCGTCGTCTTTCCGGCAAGTCGACCAGTAGTCTGTGTCGCCGGTGAACAGCTCGGCTCTGGTGACTCGTGGGGTTGAAGCAATGCTGGCCTGTTGATGGGCATGCATGGAGGTAGTCCTCTGTTTCAGATGTGGCGTCCTTGAGCATATTCACTGAATTCCTCAAGTACGGTTCGTAGATCTGTACCCTGAGAGGGAGCAGTTAGGGCCTTCTAGGTACCATTGAAAGGCGACATTGCAACTGGTGAGGGCCCAATCTCACAGGGCATTGGGTGTGATCGCGCAAAGCCGCTAAGCGATGCGGGGTCGCGCTTGGGTGGCATATATTTCGGTGACAGATACACTGACCCTGCCTCCGAGGCAGCCATACCTGGTATGGCGTTGATTTTTATTGTTGAGATGAGTTCGTGAAAGAAACTGTCCTTTACCTACCGATGCTCCAGTCCCAAGCAGAGGCTCTGAGGGACACTAAAGACTCGATAGTCGATCTCCTCGCCCAGTGGGATGTGGCTCAGATTGCGTCAGCCGTCGTTATCCAGAATCTACCGAGCCTGAATGGCCGACCCAAAAGAGATGGTCTGATAGAGCTCGGGCTCGCAGAAATGATTGCCTTGGGGGTTCGTCTTAAGAGAAAGACACCGCCAGAGAGCTTTGCCAGCCTGGTTTTCGAAAAATTTGACCGGGATGCCTTCGAGCAAGGTCTCTCCCTGATGCATAAGGTAGGGATACGTTTTCTGGATGAAAAAGCTCTTGAGTCTCAGGAGTATTTGACCCTTGACGGACTATGGAACCGGAAATTCTTGGGTTTACATTCCAAAGCGATAGATCCGTTGAAGCATGAATTTTATTCAGCGAAGTCGTCATTTTCGTTAACAGACCAGCAAGCACGTGCCTTTCGTGTGCTCCAGGCGGAACCAGATGAGAGTTTGCATATTGAAGGTCGAGCAGGAACTGGCAAAACACATCTCATCACTCGGTTAATCGAGTCATTACACTCTTGTAAGCCACTGCTGCTTGCATTTACGGCTGTTCAGCTTCATGCGCTTATGGAGAGACTGGGAGCGGTCAACTCCTCTCTAAAGGGTGCTACATTTGGTGATCTTGCAAAGGATCTATTGGAGAGTTATCCAGGTTATAGGAAGCCGGGGAAACGTGGCCTTGCACGTCATCAGGTCTCGCCAAGAGAGGTGGCGTCTCGTTTAGGGTTTCTAGCAATTGGCAAGTTCAGTCCTGGACAAGTAGCGTCGATATGCGCTCAAGCAGTTGCTGCCTTTTGCCAGACTACTGACCGTGAGGTTGGTATTCAGCATATACCAAGGCGAATTTCGTTAGGCGTTGTGGATCAAAGCGTTCTTTTGCAGTACGCGAATGAGCTTTGGAGGCAGACCATTGAGCCTACATCTCCACACTATGATCTGCCCGTACGTATTTATCACCGGATCAAGCATATGACTCTGTTTTGTGAGCCTGTGATTGGTGGGGGCTATACGCATATTATCGTCGACGAAGCCCACGATTTACCTAGGCCACTGGCTGATTTCCTTGATCGGTGCACTCAGCCAATAATCACGCTGGGTGATGCATATCAGAAGCTTGATGGACGCTACTTTGAGCGTTCAGGAGCCCTTAGGAAGCAAGAGATTAACTCATCGGTCCGTGCCGGACGCCAGATTGAGAGTGTAATAAATCCTTTAATTGAGAATCACCCGGTACTTCATGCGGGAGTAATTGAGGGTAATTCCAGTTTTGACACAAGAGTGATTTTTTACGATAGGCCAGAGATACCCAAGGGAAAGGTCACGATCTTGGTTGACTCTGAATGGGGGCTCTTTGAGTGGTTCCAGCGGCTGGGGCATGCTGGTGCTAGATTCAGTCTGCTACAAGGCGCTGTCAGTTCCTTTAGACTGTTCATTACAGAATGCATTACTCTGTACCATAAAGGTGTCCGGCCAACCCACAGTGCCCTATATCGCTTTGCAAGCTGGAGTGCTCTTCAATCGGAAATGGCGAGTAATACAAGTTTCCAGAGAATTGATAGGATGCTGAGCCAGAATTATCAAATTGAAGATTTCGAATGTTCGCTTGAGAAGCTGGATCTATCTGGCGAGGCTCCGCTCAAGCTTGGGCGAGTTATGGATGCTCGAAATAGTGAAATTGATTCTGTCATGCTGGCGCCTGACCTCCTTGGCGATATCGTCTCAGGGGATCGTGTCGCCGCCAGCGTGGCATTTTCGGCGCTTTACACCGGCGGGACTCGCGCGAAGTACAGGCTGATCGTTCCTGGATACCTCCGCGACTGGGCTAGTGACGTATCCAAGATGGTTAAGGCTGAGTAAGGTCTGCTGGAAATAAAAAAGGCCCGCATCGCGGGCCTTTATTTTTGAAGAAACGAGTAGAGTAAAATTTGCAAACCTCTGCTGGCTCTTTATGAGGCTCTTAGCTCGTTATCTGCCAGCCAGGCAGCCATCTCCTCCGCTGTCGCAAACACCGGAGAAACTGGGCATCCTTCTCCTGTAACGGCCCACATCTGGTAGCCGTTTCCAGCCGGAGGTTCTGTTCTTCGCCAGGCCTGACTGGCAGCTTTGACTTCGGGAGAGGGCCAGATTTTACCGTCTTCGCAATGCTCGCATTCAAAAGAAGCCCCAAGACGGTGGCACTCAGCTTTACAGCAGATCCAGCAGTTTGAGGCGTCGTGCCCAGACGTCTCGATGTTCCAGATATTGACCTGCTCCGGAGTTGGGGCAACGTAGTTCTCTTTTGGAACATTCCCTTTTCCTGGCACGAACTCTCGGGTGAACGCCCAAAGCCTGTCGGCCTTTAGAAGGGCTGCAACATCATCAGAGTTGAGATGATTAATCCAACTGCTATTCCAAAGCGTGCAAAGTCGATTGGCTTCACGCTCGATGGCAGCCTCTCCCGTTCCGTAGTAACCACTCTCACTGAGGTTTACTAACCTTGAAGCACGTTCCCTAACATGTGGATCTGAAGGCTTTAATGGGACGCTTCCACGGTCTTCAGGGCGGAATGCAGCTTGCCCGTACCACATGGCTTCGAGTCGCCGAGCTGTGGATGAGAGCCCGGTGGCGTCGCATACCGAACAGTCTTGGGCAGATTTTTCATGTTCGTTGATAAAGCCTTCCCAAGGCTTATGAAGTGGCCAACAGAAGGATGCTGGTACGCGTTTCAAAATGAAATTCATTGGGTCTTATCTCTGCAGGGACGTGACTGCGGCCAGTTCGGTATTTGAAACGCAAATTTGGCATAGGAATCTTTGTCGCACGGCCGCATCTGTCCCTGGTTTGGGTATGAATGGCGGATCTACGGATCAGCCATCACTGAAGAGCGATTGTCCTGGCTGGGCTTCTTGGTCGTCGGGCATTCGCCAGTGAATGGCCTGATGGATTCGCTCAGCTTTCTTTGGGCCAAGCCCTGGAATCAGCCGTAGCTCATCTGCTGTAGCATTCATGAAAGCATGCACAGAGCGGAAATGATTGAGCACCTTGGTGGCGGTTGAAGGACCTACTCCGGGTGTTCCTTCGATCAGGAAAAGCGCTTCTCCGCGGCCTGGCGCGACCTTGCCTCGTCGGAAGGCAACGTCATACCCGAGGCCTTCCTGTGCATGCTTGGCCATTCTGTAAATCAAGCCTGCAGCAGCGAACTGATCTCGGACGTGCATGATGTTGCAGCCTTCGATGGCCACCAGGAAGGAGAGGGCGCCGTCGATGGCTTCGCGAGCGATCGCTGAGCGGGTGTTGTAGACGTCGCCCTCGATCAAAAATACGGGCCTGGCGAAGTTGAGTCGCATCTTCCCCGTCTGATTGAACAGTCGACCGTCGATAATTGAAGCCACGAAGTCAATGGCGGTTTTTCGCTCAACGACTAGATCGCCGCTTAGTACATAGTCACCGGTCTCCAACTCACCGACCTGGATCTTTGCACCAAGGTCTTGAAGCTTTTGAATGATGCCTGAACGCGACTCACGCATGTCGCATAAGATATTTACGTCCGTCATGGTTTTCCTATGAGCCGGTGGCTGCCAACCTTTTTTCTAATTAGGACATGGTTGTGCTCAAGCGCAACAGCTTTCTGAAGGGGCTGTGCAGGTTGCATATTCCCGCCCTATGCGAGAATTAGTTCATCGAGCTATGGAGTACTTGCTCCGGGTTTGGCCTGGCTTAAAGGGAATGTGATGGCTACCGAAAGAAAATTCCACCGCTACGAAGGGTGTGACAGAGCTGATGACAAGGTGCGCATGACCAGGGACACACTGGATGCGAAGGTCTTGCGGTTAAGTATTGGAGAGCTTGTAGGGCAATTCGAGCGCTTCCTGAACAACGAGGGCAGTGGTCCTGCGATGTACCCTTGGGCGACACGCTTCGTGTTGGGCTTCCCGCTTCCATCGTGGCAGCGCCCGCTGTGCTGGACGGCCGAGCAGAAAACCAGGTTCATTGAGTCGATATGGGCCGGCGTGGATATTGGGTCGTACCTGGTAAATGAAGCTTGGGAATACCAGGAAGACTCTCGTGGCGCCAGCGTATACAGGGAGTTCAGCGAGGTGCTTCTCGATGGGCAGCAGAGACTCACTGCGATTGAGGATTACCTGCTTGGAAAGATAGCTGTCCCTGATGATTCTGGAACGCCCAGGCTCTGGACTGACCTTCCACAGGTTGAACGTCGAAGGTTCTGCCAAATGACTTTCGCTAAGGCCTGTATCCAGTCTTGGGACGAACAGCTTCTGAGGAAGGTGTACGATCTGCGTGCATTTGGGGGTACCGCCCATACCGAGGACCAGCGTGCCTCGTGATCTCAAAGCTAACTCAAAAAGAAAAGGCCCCTGCGTATGCGCAAGGGCCTTTGTTTTTATGCGGCAACCAATGCCTCAACAGGCATCCAAAGTCTAACCGCCTGAGCGGGATTATCGGGGCCAAAGCACAGCCCATTCAGCCCTTGGTACCGTCGGGAGCGATGGTGCTCGTAGACGGACTGTCTGGCGAAGTTTTCCCCTTTATCGATATGAAGCACCTCGTCACCAGGTGATGGTAAGCAATCCGGTATAGAAACGGGATGCCAGGCCTTACTCTCGTTGGAGGTGGGCACCAGTACGAATTTCTCGATAACCGCCCCGAAAGGAATTCGAGATGACTGGAAGTAGTATTGGTGCGGAATGTCGACCCGAGTCCGGCTTACGCACCAGGTGGCGAGCAGCCAAAGCCCTCCAACCAGCACCAAGTATTGGCGACCCTCGAGAAGTGGAGGTGAGTCCGCAAAGTCGATGGTGGCCCATTCCTGGGGAGTCAGCGGGTCGATAGTCGAGCCGGTAGGATTTCCATCCGCCTTGGTCTCACTAAGCGACAGTGCGCCATCGAGCATTTGCGGCACGAAGGAGCGAGGTCCACAGGTGCTGTTGAACTTGTAATGGGAGCGAAGGATAAGTTGGTGAAGCATGGGGATTCTCCGGCAAGGAGGCCACCACGCCCCCTTAGGGCCGTGAGTGACCCTAAGGTTTTGAATTGCTGCGAACAGCTGTTCCAGGGCGCTCATTGCGCCACTGTCAGAATCGCGAATTTAGCATACTGCCGGCGGGGGAGGGATAGAGCTGTCTAGAGCGTCGACTGCTTCAGCTGTCGTGCGCGAGTTGCAGCAGAAGCGTCTTCGACCTCGCCTCGAGACGATCACCAGTGAACCGCCGAAGAATCTCGGTATTGAAGGACTCCTTAGGTTCATCCATCCCCGGTGGCGCGAGGGTGCTTACGGCATATCCTGCAGGAGCACCATGCAGAATCTCGCCTATCAGATCTGAAACGTCCCTTCGTGTGAGGTATCCCTTTTCTAGCCGCTGATTGATCTTTGTTTGAGCTGCGGGGGAGGCTAAGGGGTACTCGCGGACAAGAATGCCGTACCCGTTCGCAGTGGCTTCTCCTTCCATGACCCAGTTGGATGTCGCGGGGGTGAAAAGGACCCATACAGTGAAGGCGATGAACGCGATAGGCAGGATCGGTAATGACTTAAGAATTCTGGAGGCTTTCATGCTGCTGCAGGTTCCGGTCTGAATACGCAATTGCAATCGTCGAAGTGGGCAAGGACTTTGCCATCCTGGTCGAAGTACTTCACTTTCCAGGTGGGATGGCAGTTGTGAACGTGCTTGCCGAGCTTCAACCGATTTGTGAAGCGGACATCGAGATTGGCGCTGCTGTTCATCCCTTCGATTGTTCCGATATTGCCGTCTACCTCAACCATCATGCCGATGCGGGCAAACTCGATCCCGCGGTGCTTGATCATGTCTGCGATAAAGCGCTCTGCCTTGCTCTGTTTACGTTCTGCCATGGGCTTCTCCGGGGTTGCTAATGCTTTACGGTTCAATTGGTGCGTTCGCGCTATCTGCTGAGAGCGAGCAAGGCTGGAGCAATGAGATCTCGATATGTGCGAGCTTCCTGAACGGATTCGAGTATGTCATCCAGTGCCCGGTGGCTTCTGCGTTTCGGCGGCTCGAAGCCGCTGGAGATGGTCTTGATAAATTCCTTCACTGCGCTGATATCGAGGTTCCGGTAGTGGAGGTAAGCATTCAGTTCCGGCAGCTGGGCCTCAATGAACATTCTGTCGAAGTGAATGCCATTGCCGCACAGAGGTGAGGTGCCTGGTTCTACGCAGTTGTCGATCAGGAACGCAATGACCTGCTTCTCCGCCGTTTTGAGATCAGTGGTTGCTTTGGCGACCTCTTCAAATAGGCCATTATCAGTATGCATCTGCCTGACATTCTCGTCGCAGAGGGCAATAGCCTCGTCAACGGGATGGCGAACAACAATGTTGTGCTGAGCAACGACATTGAAGTCGCCATCGGTAACCAGTACACCAATCTCAAGGATCAGCTGCTTGTAAATGAGCTGTCGGTGCAGTTCGGTGTAGCCGGTCGTTTCCAGGTCGATCCAGGCGAGACGACGCTTTGAAGGTAAAGGGATGATGCTCACGGGTCTGTCCTCGTGTTGCTGAGGTTCCGATTATCTCATCGCTTGGTAATGCGCAAGGCGGAGTCGCACCCTGGGTTGGGGAGGTAATTTGCCAGGGGCGTGCGTTCCGGGCCGTAGATGCCCGCGATTGCATGGAAGGGTGTGAACATCACTGCTGAGCAGCTTTTAAAGTCGCTTGGAGCCTGGTAGGAGTCAACGCAGGTAGCCACGATGGTTGAGAGAAGCTCGTGGTACGGCGCCCCAGCGCGGTGCTCCTGAAGACGATAGAGACCGGCAAACAGAGCTGCCCTCTCCTTGGGAGGAAGTAACTTCGAGATATCACCAAGACCGAGGGCAAAAGTAAGGAGTTGCTTTTCTTCTTCCGACACGAGCCGAAAGGCTTCAAGGAACTTTCGCTCATCCTCTTGATTCGGATCTAGTGACGTGTCGCCAGTCCCAGTGGTCAACCACTGCATCGAGACCTGAAGCTGCTCCGTGACCACTGTCAGCATGTCCAGAGTGTAGGGAATCAGCCCAGCTGCCAGATCCACAGCGACCTGGTGAGGAATTTGAAGGATATGGCTAAGCCGATCTTCCAAGGGCAAGCCAGGGAGCGATGCTGCAGAGGCTGACAAAATGCGCCGGTTTACTTGAGCTCTCGAGCTGTCACGCTTCGCAGGTTCAAGAGAAAGAAAAGCCATGTGGCCACGGTTTGTGATTTCTGTAGGTTGAGCTTTCTTTCGTGCCATGGGCAGAGTCACTTCCCATCTTTGTTTAGTGGTTTGGATCTAGCGCTTTGGAGCGCCAGGCGGGCCTTCTCGCGTGCCGGGCCAATGAGCTGAGGCAGTGCGGATTCAAGTGCGGCAAAAAGCGCTGGAGATGCGGCCATCAGCGTTGCGTTTGCAACAGCGGTGCCTTCTTCACCTTCGGCTGAGTTGTAAACGGTTTCTACAAGTTGGCCGTCGGCTGAGTAGATGGCGTAGTCATCGCCCACGCTGACTAGTTCCCAAGGTCCTTCAGCCCATGGCGTGCTGCTCATGCGACTCCTTTATTGCGTCGAGTGGTTTGGTGGCATTCAGTTCAGATCCCTCAGCGAAGGCAGGTCCTGGGTGAAGAATCTCGATGTAGTGCCGAACGTACGACCGGCCATGCGTTTCTGCCAGGTCGTATGTGACCCCCCTGCGAATGACAAACCAATGTGCGTCGGTGGAAATGATATAGGTCTTCTGAGGGTCCAGCTGCTTCTTGAAGCGAGCAAGCGTGACTCTGTAGCCGGCAGACAGCATTTGGGTAATTTGGCATCCGAAGTCCTTCAAAAGCAGCCATGCGCCGACAGGATGGATGCCATTCACTTCATCCCACCCTCGAATGTTTTTGGCTTGAGCCAATACCTCTTCGTAAGCTTTTCCAGTGACTATGTGGACGGCATAGGGAACGCAGTCGCTCATCAGTGACAGCCATGTTGTGTGTGTCCTGGCATTTTCTCAGGATCTTCTGGAATGCAACTTGGCGGGGTTACCCTGTGACAGGTTCAGATGGGAGCGAAGCGCCTACCATCGAGAAACATGCCATCGCATACGCCATGCATGTGGAGGATGGCACTCGTACTCTACCGTTCCCCTTGGGTCGTCCCTGACAATGCGAAAAGCGAGATGGTTGCTACTGGAGCGGTTCGCCTCCAGGTGCTTCTTGCAGGCCGACTTTGCCTTTTCTTCGGATGGCCACGGTCCGGCCTGAATGCGTACCCATTCGGCTTTGATGCCATCTTCCCCGGTAAGCTGATACTCGCTAAACCACCGTTTGATCTGTTGCGTCATTTTCTCTTCCTGCCGGCGCCTATTAGCCTGCGCTCTGCGTGATTTTGGCTAACAGGGTATTGTGGATTTCCACCATGTACGCAGCCAGGGCCGCGTCCCCTTGGAAGTGCCCTATACGCACCCCGTCCTCTGCGCCTGTATCAAGGAAAATCTGGCCAGCGCAATCAGACCGCCATGGCACGCAGATCTCTGGCTCAAGCTTTGCCATAAGGGCTTTTGCCGTAGGCGGCTTTATGGCATCTACAAGTTCAGATTGGAGCCTTTCAATTTCACACCCGGCGCAGGGCGAGTACCCTCGCGCTGGATCATTTGCATGCTTCCCACAGGTGGCCATCAAGAACTCTCTGAGCAGTGAGTGGTTTGAGCGATAGGTTCTCACGGGGCGAGTAAATTGCAACGCAGTGGCACAGGCTTACCAGGCTTGATCGGCTACGACACTCGGCCGTAACCGATTGAATAGGTAGTCGTAGATGGAGTCTCTCCACTCTGAATGAAAAAGCCGGCCCTAGTGGCCGGCTTTTTTTGCCCGTCAATTCTCTGGTTCTGCCTGGTCGAACCCAAAATGCTCTTTCAGGATCGAGCACATGAAGCTGTACGCCTCGGGGCTACATTCGGCCATTCTTGCTAGTCCTGTCCCCAGTCCTGCCGCAGGGAACACCACAGTGTTGGTGAGGGCGATGCGGTAGAGCTGTCGAAGGGCTATCGCGATAGCGTTGATCTCATCATCACGGTCGGAAAAGAACGCTGATCGCTCCATCGAGGGTGCGCGCTTAGTGGGAACCCCAAAAGCGTTTGGCTCGAAACGAATTACAGCCTGGCCGGCTGTGCCTTTGCGCAGAAGGTTGTCGCCGAACACGAAAATCCTTTCAGGCTTGCTTCTCAGAAGGCCTGGTGTGTAGAGGTCATGGGTGACCTCCACTCGAACTAGGGGGTGCTCGGCCATTGATCAACTCAGCCCGTATTTGTCTTGAATCTCGACAATCCGCGCAGAGCGTTGCTGATCCTCCGTAGCCATTTGTTCTGTAGGGCTGACATGCCCGTTGAACACTGCTGCGTTGTACTGCTCGCTCTTGCGGACAAGCTCGATCAGCTCTTTCAGATCCCTTCTGATGTCGTCGAAAACCATTTCTCTCTCCTTTGCCTTGGGTGTGCATTAGTACTCTCCCACAGCACGGACATACTGCAAGCTAACAATTCAGTCGAGCAGTTCTGGAAGCAACGCTGGGCTCCAGCCTGGTGATGCTCTACGTCGACGACATCCAGCACACCCATCCCGAGTTTCTGCAGAAATTCATCTCCCTCTGCGACGGCACCCGGCGCATCGAGGGCGTGTGGAAGGGCCGCACCAAGACCTACGACATGCGCGGCAAGAAATTCTGCGTGGTGATGAGCGGCAACCCGTACACCGAGTCCGGCGACGTGTTCAAGATCCCCGACATGCTCGCCAACCGCGCCGACATCTACAACCTGGGCGACACACTGGGCGGCATGCAGGAGGCCTTCGCGCTGTCCTACATCGAGAACAGCCTGACCTCCAACCCGGTGCTGGCGCCGCTGGCCACCCGCGACATGGCTGACGTCTATCGCTTCGTCGCCAAGGCCGAGGGCAAGCCGTTCTCCGCCAATGAGCTGTCGCACACCTACAGCGCCGCCGAGATCAACGAGATC
The DNA here is from genome assembly GCF_001675465.2 of Pseudomonas sp. AU12215. Lineage (NCBI taxonomy): Bacteria > Pseudomonadati > Pseudomonadota > Gammaproteobacteria > Pseudomonadales > Pseudomonadaceae > Pseudomonas > Pseudomonas sp. AU12215. The sequence continues at coordinate 93,470 of NZ_MACM02000160.1, read as the reverse complement.
ACCTCGACGCTCGAACGCCTGATGCAGGTGCGCGACGTGGTCGGCCGGGTCAACCAGCAGTACATCGTCAGTGCCGCGCAGGCCGATGCCTACCGCACTGAACCGCCGTTCAAGCTGCAGGGCAGCTACCGCAACATGAACAAGATGGCGGAGAAGATCAGCTCGGTGATGAACGACGCCGAGCTGCTGCAGCTGATCGCCGACCACTACCAGGGCGAGTCGCAACTGCTCACCACCGGCGCCGAGGAGAACCTGCTCAAGCTCGCCGAACTGCGCGGCAACCAGACCCCCGAGCAGGCCGAACGCTGGACGCAGATCAAGCGCGACTTCATGCGCAACAAGGCCATGGGCGGCAGCGACAGCGATGTCGGTGGGCGGGTGGTGGCGCAACTCAATGACCTTGTCGAGAGCGTACGTGGTCTTAGCGCCGGCAAGCCGGCCGGTGAGGTGCCGTGTGTTCCCTGGGAGCAGTTGCTGGCCGGACTGGACAACCTCGGCAAGGTGCAACCTCAGGTAGAGGTATCCGTTCAGCCAACTCCCCAAAAGGGCGTCCAGGAAGTTCTCATTCGGTTGGCTGATACCCTGGAGAACAGCTTTGTTCCTCTAATGCGGGCTATGGATAAGAAGATCGATATTGACCTGGGTACAAATCGAAAGATGAACGAAATGGCTGATCAGCTTCGTGGTCTTGGCCATTTGCTCGGGGCCCCTCATGGAGCGCCTGAGGTAAGCCAGGAATGAGGACATGGCTCAGGCCACGACTTAACACCATCGCATGCATTGCAGGTGTGATGGTGTTGCTTCAACTGCTGAACAGCGTTACGGGGAGCGCCCTGAATGGATGGGGCGTTGTTCCTCGACAACTTTCAAGCTTGCCAGGCATTTTGGCAGCCCCTTGGCTCCATGCCGGGTGGGTTCACCTGCTGAACAATCTCTCAGGGCTGGTTGTTCTTGGGTGCTTGGTAAGCCTAGGGACGGTGAAACGGTTTTTGGCGGCGAGTTGCTTCATTATCGTAACCAGGGGTGTTCTCGTGTGGCTGTTAGCCAGGCCGGGGATGCACCTGGGAGCCAGTGGCTGGGTATTCGGTCTGTGGGGGCTTTTACTAGGGCAGGCTTGGTTCACGCGGAGCGTGGGAAACCTGGTAGTAGCTCTGATCGTCATGTTCTTCTATGGAGGCCTAGTCTTTGGTCTTCTACCGAGAACAGCTATCTCTTTTGAGTATCACGTCTTTGGAGCGCTATGCGTGGTGCTGTATGCGGCGATGAGTCGGCCCGAAGTTGATGCGCGACAGGGAGCGAGGCGGAATCTCTGGAACTGATGGTGTTGGTGAAGGAATGTACGCAGGCCTCCGGGGTGGGCTAATAGGACAGTTGCACTTTGGCAAGACGCGGTACTTTTGGTTATCGCTGCAGATGAAGCAGCATCTCTAACTCAAGGGTCCGCGATGAGATCGTTACGCGCAAAAGGCGCTGGGTCGCCAGGGCAGGGCGACCTGTTCGGCATTGATCAGCTCGCCGATATCTACAAATCATCCCCTGACACTCCTCTCTCGAATGAATCACTGTACAAGCTTGTGTCGAGCAAGCTTGGCGTTTCCGAGTCCACGATAAACGAGCGTGTACCAGTAGGCGCTAGCGGTGAAAGGCACAGCATTGCGAAGCGCTCAATCCGTTGGGCCCAGCAGGAAATGAAACGCCTGGGGCTGATTGAGCGTGTTCACGGTGAAAGGGGAGTGTGGCGACTCACCCAGGAAGCAAAACGCGATCTCAATGCTGCAAAGTCGGGTGTGAAGGTACTCGGGTTTCGTACAGACCTCGGGCTGGCAATATGGGGGCCGAGTGGCGATATCTTCAAGCGCCTCACGGTACCAGTAAGCCTTTGCTTCAGTTCGCCGCCATACCCGTTATCGCGGCCGCGGGCTTACGGTAATCCTGAAGAGCGCGAGATCGTCCAGTACATCTGTGACACCCTCGAACCCATCATCGAAGCGCTCGCTGAGGACGGCAGCCTTGTGCTGAACGTTTCAAACGACATTTTCCTCACGGGTATGCCCGCCAGATCGACCTACCTTGAGCGCCTGACGCTCGAGATCTGCGATCGGTTTGGGCTGTATCTGATGGATAGGCTGATATGGGATAACCCCTCCAAAGCACCCGGTCCGGTGCTCTGGGCTAGCCGCTCGCGTCAACAGCTCAATGTGGGGTATGAGCCGGTCCTCTGGTTTGTGAAGAATCCCCTGAAGTGCAAGGCGAATAACAACCGGGTGCTCCAGGCTCACAAAGAGCGGCATCTCAAGCTCATTCAGCAGGGCGGGGAGAACCGCTACACCAACTACGGCGATGGGGCGTACAGGATCAAGCCGGGTAGCTTTGGCAATGCCACTGCCGGCACCATACCGAAGAATGTGATTACCCGCGGGCATCGTTGCTCTTACGGCCTGCAGCATCGCCGTATTGCGGAAGAGCTTGGTCTGCCAACCCATGGGGCTCCGATGCCTTTCAGCATCCCAGAATTCCTCATCCGCTTTTTGACGGAAGAGGGTGACATGGTCGTAGACCCTTGGGCAGGAAGAAACATGACGTCGCTGGCGGCCGAGCTCCTTGGAAGAGCATGGATGTCTGGTGAGCTGATGCTTCAGCACATCCGCACAGGGGCTGAGCTTTTCCGTGACCGTCAGGGCTTCTGGCTGAACCCACAGATCGACCGAGCCTTTAAGCTGTCAGCGTAGGGGTATCAGGAAGAGCGGGTTCAATTCTTCTCAGGGTTTGGATGAGTGACCCCACGGAGCATCTTCCATACGGATCTCACGCGCTTTGCCAAGGACGGCGAGGTCGCAAAGAGAACGATGGATGCGAAAGAAACCCACCACGCCAAGCGCAAACAATTCAGCAGGTACTGATTCACCCACACTTGTGCACGTCGCAGGCGGCGTCCAGTCGGGCCGAGCTCAGCTGCATTGCGGATATCCTTGACTCCATAGAGGGTGTTCATGGAGTAGCCGTTGTTCATGAAGCGCTCTGGAAAATCGACGCCAGAAGCTCTCCATTCGAGGGTGCGGAAATCGGCATGAAGCACCGACTCCCACAGAGCGAGGTCAGCAGATCGAACCTGGCAGGGATGGTCAATGTCGACCTCAAGTCCATGTTTGCGCAACAGCGCAATCATGTAGGACTGTTCAGGGATCATCTTCATGGCGCTGTAGCCGAGGTAGTTGCCGAAGGGGTTCAAGTTCGGCTTTGGATTGAAAATCTCCTCATAGGAAAAGATGTCCAAGTCCCAGAACTTCAGCATGTCTTCCCGTGTGCCGAAAATGACAAGATCACTTATGTGATACAGCATGGGGCAGCGTGCTGGGTTACGGATGAACAGGTTAGTGATGGTCAGCGGCTGGGCGAAGAGGCGACCATGACTTGCGCTGCCGGCATACTCTCCCAAGCTTGCCAGGGTCGGTGATGTGAGATTGTGGTCTGCCCGGAATTTCATGACATAGGGTCTTGTCGACGCCTGAATCCCCGCCTTCGTGGAAACCAGTTGACGGTTGGTATTCAGGACGCTTCCAGAGCAATCTCGCATAGGCCCAGGATCCTTGGACTGCAGGACCAGATCTGCATCCAATCCAGAAATATCCTCGTCAGGCCATGTCGAAACGATCACTTCTGCTCCAGGGAGGTGCCTGCGAATAGAAGCAATGCAGGCCTCAATGCCTCGGGTGGAAGAGAGCTTTCGGTACAAAGGGCCCTGGATCACTACGCTGATCAGCCCCGGCTCGATCATTCGCATCGCATCAGCCCCGCGCGATCGTTGCGTTGACGTTGCTCTTCAATTGCTCGCCAAGCATCAGGCTGAGAGCAATCACTGTGACAGTGGGGTTGCGAGAGCCGCAGCGGGGGAAAAGCGCCGAACCAGCAACGAACACGTTGTCAGTGCCCTTGAGCTTGAAGTCGGGTGCGACTACTGCACGAGGCCCGTTGCCCATTCCAAGCATCCCCACCAGGTGGTGGGTGCCGGCCGCGTTTAGATAGTGCTTCTGCTCAGCTCCCGGTAGTGGAACAGCGCCTAGCGACTTCAGCTTGGCATTGATGTCGGCGATGATTTGGTTGTACCGCACTTTGTTCTGGTGGTACCCGCTCATGTCCACATTCAACTTGCCTTCGGCATAGGACATGGAGACGTCCCATTCAGGCGGAATTTCCAGTAGCACGTAGAGGCTGATGACCGATCCCATCTCCGCGATCGCTTCCTGAAGCTTCCACTGGTTGATCTTGGCAAGATCCAGGGCAGCGGCTACGGCAGATTCGCTTGGAGGTGTCATTAGCGCCAGCGTGGTGTACTCGATTCCTGCATGGGCACCTGATAGCTCGGGGATGACCACTTGGGCTGCAGTGTTGACCTCGAAGAAAGGCACTTTGGCCCCAGGAATGATGCAGGCCAGCTCTGCGACGGCATGGTCCTGATAGTGATGTCCGAGCAGATCACGAGGGACCTCAGGCGGCAGATCGCTTTTGCACAGGAGCTTGAATGATTCCACCCCGTGAGCAGCGACCACGACTTGGTCAAAAGTAATGCTCAAAGGGCCATCTTCGGTTGAGCAGTTGGCTTCCACCGCGCGGCCGTTTTCAAACCGAAGACGATCGACCATTACGCCATTCAGTACTTCAGCACCACAATGGACATGCAGCGATCTGGTCTTCGCGTCCATAGGGCACAACTCACAGTCGCCGGCGCCCATGCAATGGCCCTGGGTAGTTGTTCCATCCATCGAGAGGTTATGAGCTTGGGCCCCGATGTAAGCCTCAGGAAAGTACTTCCCCAGTGCCTCGTGCCACTTTGAGGCTCCCTTGATCTCGGAGACAGGGTTTCGGTCGTCAGGATCTTTTGCGTCTGCACTGATGCGCAGGAGCTGTTCCGCAGTGCGGTAATAGGGCTGCATCTCGCTGGGCGTGAACGGCCAGGGGAAGTCGGACTCGCTTTGACTGAAAACGTACTCAGAGAGACGAAAGCTCAAACCACCCCAGTGGTTTGAGCACCCGCCATCCACCAAAATGTATTCGCTAGCGCAGTCCGCCCCTAATTTGTCAGGCACATTGAAGGCGTGTTTGGACTCATACGATCGGCGGATCAAGGCATCGTGACGATTGGATTTCTCCATCTGCATAAAGCGCTGGCGGCGCTCGAAGATGTTGAACTTTTCGCCTCGTTCTACGATGAGGCATTCACCTGCGAGTGATCGTGCAACAGTGCGTCCTGCGAAGCCGTTTCCAATGATCAGTGTCTTAACGTGCATGAGTTACTCGATGACTCGGTAGAAGCCAGGTACGCCGTGCTGGCGCTCATAGGCCTGTTTCACAAACAGATTGCGGTTGTGGTTGATGATCTCAGCCACTAACTGCCTTCGGTCAGCTTCAGCAACCTGCCGACTGAAGATCTTGAGCAGCATTTCTTGAGAGAGGTACTGCAGCTTGAGCCCGCTTGTTGCCTGGGCGAAAAGCTTGGGATCCATGACCGCGCCCCCGGCCGCCCCAGATATGCTTGATGTCAGGTAGTGACCGGCTAGACCGCCACCTAGAAGTAGCAGGCCACTGACGAAGGTTCTTCGCTGCATTCAATCGTTCCTTTGGGCTTTGCCGATTTATGCAGGTCTGACCAAGCGCTGGTAGACGTGCATGAACAGATGATTTAGCCGGCGAATTGGGCCAGTGAGCAGGGGTAGGCTCAGGATCACTCGTTCCATCGTCGTGGACATGAAAAGCATGTTTGTCTGGCCAGAACGGGCGATCTCGATGCTGCTGACAGGAAGGTTGTTGAATGCCTCGTTAACTGACCTGGCGTAGAAACCTACGTACAGAGGCGGGACCAGGAGTACCAGGTTTTTGTCCTGCAGCGCCCGCCCCATGAAAGCGTACCGGGAGATTTTCCGGATCAGATCGGTCGAGTTGACTGGAAGGTTCTGCTCGAAGTCGATGGCTACCCAACTGCAGGTGTTCCTGTTCAGCTTGGTGGCAAGAACGTTGCTGTCGATACAGACCACGTCATTCACAGATTGCTGACGCTGGTCGCGGAAATCGTCCAGAACGAAGGCGGCAATATCGTCCGAAGCGATGGAAGTCACGACTCCAAGGTTGTAGGTGTCCGAGACTGCAACCACAGAGGTTGCGTTGGTATCTGCAACCTCGACACAGGCTAGCTGCTGTATGAGGGACGTCAGCGATCCCGCCCCCGGTTGGGCTTTTGGGGCAAGTGCGTACTGGGAGACAACGAAGATCTTCACTTGGGCGCCTCGGTGTATGACTTGAAGGGAGTCGAGTTGTAGATGGAGCGCACCGCAGCCGGCAGGCTGGTGAAGTAGAAAACGGAGCCGTTTTTCAGGTAAACGCTGATGGCAGATAGCAGGATGCCGGGAAGTGACGCCTTGCGGCCATGAAAGAACTCGCGCAACTCGGTGTAGAACCAAGACTGCCGCGGACGTTGATAGAGCATGTTGCGCAGTTCGCTGCTGTTGATGACCAACATGCGCTTGGCCTCGGCAGGGTCTTCCAGGAATCGCAGATAGAGCGCTTCCTTCTGAGTGTTTGGAAGCTGATCGAGGAGGACCATCCGCTCGTAATCTTCGATGAAACGATGAACCGCATCCTGGGTGTTTGGGAAACTCGCCTGCTGAACTACAGAGTTCACAAGGCTTACCCAGTTGCGCGCACTGATCTTCTTCAGGCCAGTCGGGATCTGCGTAGCGTTCGGGTTAAGGTGATACATGGCAGCGAACTGGCGCAGTTTCGCCAGGGCTGTATCGGTAGAAACCTTGAATAGAGGCTTCTTAGGCAATGGCGAAAGGTAGGCAGGGCCTGTCTTAGCCAATTGACCGTCAGCTGTCTCCACTGGAGACGGTACGCCGAGGAGGGCGCGTGTTGTCACCGTCTGGCTAATTCCGTGAGGGTTCACGCGGCATGGAACGCCACCCTTGGAGGCGCGAATACCTTGCTCGATATCCTCGAACTCGACCCAAAGCAACGACTCATCCAGAGGGAATGCATTCCAGACCTCCTTGCGGCATATGTACATCGAGCCGGTTGGATAACTGGTGTCTTTGTTGTAGCGCATGGGACTGGCGAAGCAGAACCCCGTACGCTCGATCTCAGTGAAGATGGAGGGCGCAATTGAAACGGCTTCGCCGGAGCTTCGGTGCAAGCCCTTTAGCCCCTGGCCGATTTCTCCCATGGCCATGCCGTAGTCGGAATAGCGTCTTGGGCTCATGTTCAGGCGGTTGTCGAAGAACATGCTCTGCAAGGTCATGAGCGGGTAGCGCGGACCAAAGCGGCGCACCATTTCTCCGAAGTGTTTTGGTAGAAACACTCGGTCATGCAGGATGACCAGGTTGTTGTGCTTGGCTTCCTGAGCCAGCCTGTTCTTCTTCTTGCAGATCTGCACCGGAGGGGCAGTGATGTCTTCGCCCACGATCCGAACATGGTCGCTATAGGCGAAGTTGGCCCCAGGTTTTCCGCAGAGCACGATTTCCTTGTTAGGGATGTCGATCTCCAGGATGCGCTTGACCACCGCATTTAGCACGGTCGCGTCCTCGGGACCAACTGGAATTCCGAATGTCCAGCTGTCTAGGTCGTCGTCGGTCTCTGCAGGTAGTTTGGCCACCTTCTCGAACACAGCGACGGTACCGTCCTGGCGTACCACTTTCAGCCCGGCCTGGAAGTATTCACGGTCCAAGTAGAAGCCGACTGGCGAATCCTCAACGATGGTGATCTGCTGGCCGACTGCCAAGAAGTGTGCGGCGTCCCAAAGCAGCAAAGGAGCTAGGGGCGAATCGCTTTGCACGCCGTAAAAACAGAGTGAGCCACCATCGTAGATCCCCAAGGGGCGATCTGCAGCGTGGAGCTTGCGAACGACCGTGTCCGGCTTACGGCCAGGCAGCAACCTGAACGATATGAGCCGATCGCAGGGGTACATTTCGGTTACAGCCGCAGGTAGATCCCGCAAGTGTTTCGAATGGGAGTACCCCAGCCGAGGATGGTGTTGTAGATGGGTGGTCTTCTGCATGCTGTTACTCGCCCACCAGGTACTTGTCGTTTAGAGCACCGGGCTCCTTGACGACAACGGTCACGGTATCTTCAAGGCAACGGAAAGCGGTGATATCGCCTGGCTCGAGCACAACGATATCGCCAGGCCCCCAGACCTGATCGCACATCTCAACCTTGCCGGACACGATCAGCGTGGTCTCGGTAGCGATCTTGTGGAAGTGAGCTTCCTCGGTTTCGCCGGCCTTGTAGGTTTTGAGGGCGACTTCACAGCTGTTCGTATGATGTGCAGTGGGGGAGAAGGCCCCCACAAACCAGCCCTTGGTCATGTTCTCGATACGTGCAGTTTTCATCGAGTTGCCCCCATCTCGTAAGCCTGGATTTGCGTTGGGCTTTTCAGGGGGTGGTACTGCTCGGCATCGATCTTGTAGCTGGCAATACGCAAGCCGCTGAGGACGAGTTCATTCAGCGCTGGTGCGATGTAGAAGCTCTCGTCGACCTTCGTGTCTTTTCGAATCAGGTTCTTTGCGGCACTGACAAAGTGCTTCCCCCGCTTGAACCAAAATGTGCCGGCAATGGCGTTCTTGCTGATCGGATTTTTCTCCGTGGATTCGATCACGTCGCCGCGATCGTCCAGCCGAACAAACGAGTAACGCGGGTGAATCGAGTTGAAGGTGACCACCCCAGCCTTGGCATCGACTGCGCGGAAGTTGCTGACGATGGTTTCCAGGGAAACGTCGAGGTACTCGTTCGAGCCCATGATGAGCAGCTCCTCGTCGTTGTCGACCTCGCCACTGGCCAGTAGAGCAGTGCATGCAGCGCCCATGGTCTTGTCATGAACAGGGATGACGGATGCTACGGGACTGAGCTGGCTCACGAGGTTTCGCAAGTGGTACTTGGTGGTGTCTGCGCTGGAGAACAGGCAGATGATCTTTTTCGGGTTCAGCTCTGCACACTTGTTGATCAGGGTCTCCAACAAGGTTGTGCTTCCGTGCTCCGTCAGAAAATCCGGGTACTCACCTGTGTTGCGCTGTGCGTCGATCGCGGCCTTTCCGCCGGCCAAAAGGATGATGTTCAGGTCGCTCATTGATTCACCACGTTTTTCACGTTTGCCCCTTCGATCTCGGCAATACGGGCGATGATGTTTTGGTAGGTCACGTCTGCGGGTTCACCGATCACTAACACGTGCGCTCCAGATGCCTTTGCTGCCGCAATACCGTGGGGGTTGTCCTCGAGGATGAGCGTCTCATCCGGAGAAACACCAAGCATCTCCATCGCTTTCAGATAGATGTCGGGGGCCGGCTTGGCTTGGGCAACGTCTTCGTTCGAAAGCTGCAGGTCCAGGTATTGGCTCAGATGAGCTTTGTCCATCATCAGGTTCACGGTCGCACGGATAGAGTTAGATGCAACCGCGAGCTTCATGCCGTGGCGGGTCTTCAACATCGACAGGGCGTACTGATGGTTGAAGGTAGGGCGACACATCAGGGTTACCGTGTCGGCTGTGTACGCTTGCTTCATTTCGTTGATGAATCGATGGAGTGCCTGCGGCAACCCTTTCTCTGCGGTCAGCATGTGCAGCTTTTTCGCAGTCGGAAGGCCATCGTAAGACGTGAGGTGCTCATGGCGAGAAATGTTGTACCCAAACAGCGCGAGCGCACGGTTTAGGGTTTCGTAGTGCCAGTCGCGAGCGTCAATAAGCACTCCGTCCATATCGGTGATAACTGCTTTGATGGCCATCGTTCAGTTCCTGTAGCTGGAGAGTTGTTCGGGTAGGTCGGTGCAGATCATCAGCTTCTCGGCGTCCTGGATTTCCTGGATCTGCTGCCACAGAGCCAATGGCGGCCGAGAGTGAAGTTCTGGGGAGACGATGCAGACTCGCTTGCCTGAATCGAGGAGAGAGGTGATCTGGTCATTGGAGTACCATTCGCCTTCAAAACCATCGAGCCAGACGCCCGTAGAGCGGTCCAGCCATGCAGGCTGCTGCTCCACTTCGGACATGCGTGTGTAGGTGGAAATGCCCAACTCGAGATAGCTGCGCATGTCCGGTACCGCCATGTCGAAGACGAACCAGTTGGTGTGGCCACGGTCCTCGAACTTAGCCTTTAAGGCATGGGCGAGGCCGTCTGCTTTCACGTTTATGGCCAAGGGCAGATTCCTGCCTGACATGATGTCAAGCAGGTCGTCCAGGGTGAGCTCGTCCCCCGAGGGCATGTCGTGCGAGATCACCAGTTTTCCTGCAATGTCACGGACGTCTGTTTCAGTGCCCAGGCCTAGGTCGAAAGACCGCTTGAAGGCGACTGCCTGGTTTCGCTCGCACTTTTCCTTCCAGTAACCGCGGTGGCTAATGATCTGCATGATCAGGCTGCCTTCGCCGAAGTAGCGCGATGGCTCACTGGCAGTGACAGGAACAGGTTCAGGTCGGCTGGAATGCCGAGGCCATACATACCATTGCCTTCAGAACCAATGCTGTAATGGATGACCTTGCCCTGGGCACCGATGATTTCGTTGTATGCCGGAGCGACGTAGAACTCGCCGTTCACACGAAGCTCCTTTGCAAGCATGGTTTCCATCGCGGAAACCATCTGTTTGCCGGAGCGGAAGTTGTAGATGCCGACGGTGGCTTCGTCCGATATCACTTCCTTCTCGACCACGTTGTTGACCAGGCCTTGTTCGTCGAAACCTACAAACGACCATTTGGGGTCATCTGCTTTCATGGTCATGATGAGGCCGTCGGCGCCGGCGTCGTCCATAGCCTGCAGGTAGTCGTTGATGTCGAGATCGCAGTACTGATCAGAGTTGACGATCATTGTTGGGTGATCGTTGTCGATCAGATGTTTGGCTTTGAGCACCGTGCAGGCTGCACCCTCTGTCAGGTCATCAATTTCGACGATCTCGCAGCCGGGAGCCCATGAGGAGAGTTTTTCTCGGAGACCATACTGGGCGACGTGCTTGGCCTGGCAGATGAAGATGAACTTGTGGTCTCGCTCCGGGGTGTTGTTGTCGATAACAACTTTGATCATGGGTACGCCATGCACCGGGATTAGCGGCTTCGGGTCTTGATAACCGGCATTTGCGAAGCGGCTACCTGCGCCGGCCATGGGAACGATGATTTGCAGCACTTAACTACTCCTTGAAGTGACGATGAAGAGGGAAGGGACTGAAGATCTACAGGTGGCCCTGATCCACGACCCGACCTTTCTCCAGCGTCAGGAAGCGCTGGCAGAAGTGCCTTGCTTGGTCATGGGAGTGAGTTACAAGCACCAGGGCCATGCCTTCGTCCTGCATGTCGCGAATGCGCTGGAAGCACTTCCCCTGAAACTCGGCGTCGCCGACGGCAAGAACCTCGTCTGCGAGCAGGGTTTGCGGATCCACATGAACGGCGACTGAGAACCCCAGCCGCATGTACATGCCCGACGAATAGTTCTTCACCGGCGTATCGATGAAGTCGCCCAGTCCAGAGAAGTCGACGATGCGGTTGAAGCGAGCTCGAGTCTCTTTGTTCTTCAGGCCGTAGAGGCTCGCGTTCAGATAGATGTTTTCAGCGCCGGTGAGCTCGTGGTGAAAACCAACGCCAAGTTCAATCAAAGGTGCGATTCGGCCTGTGCTCTGAACGCTTCCGGACGAAGGTTTCAGGATGCCGCTGGCCAGCTGCAGTAACGTGCTCTTGCCGGACCCGTTATGGCCGATTAACGCCAGTGACTCGCCCTTGGAGAGGGTGAAGCTGACGTCTGAAACGGCGTGGAATTTTTCTTTCCGCTCCCGGTATCTGGGATTGAACATCCCCACCAGTTTCTGCTTCAAGCCGCCCCGGTTATGTCGAAGCACGAACTGCTTGCTGAGCCCGTCGGCCCTGAGAACTACCTGACTCATAGATGCTCCACTACGCTGTCAGCCTTCTTGAAGACTGCGAGGCCTGTTGCCAGTGCGCCCAGGCCGAGAGTGATGCAAAGCAGCAGTTGAAAAGGCTCAGGCGCGACCCCCTGATGGAGGATCGAAGAGAAGGCATTGAAGAAGGGAGCAACCGGGTTGTAAGCGACGATGTTCCGTACTTCAGCGGGTAGGCTTGTCGTTACCCAAACGATCGGCGTGAACCAGAAGAGCAGGGGGACAAAAACATCAACCAAGTGTTTGATGTCTCGATGAGCAACCTGAAGAACGCTTAGGGCGAGGCCCGTACCAACCACCAGCGCGATAAATGAGGCCAGGACAATTGGGTACCAAATCAGGGCCTGTGTTACGACGCCCCCAAGAAGAGGGAAAAGTGCCCAGTAGACTGCCAAGGCAACTGTCCAGAAAACGCCTACGGTGAGGGCGCCAGAGACAGGCAGGAGCAACCGAGGAAAATGGAGCTTCTGGATCAGGGTGTGATTGTTGATCAACCACTCGCAGCTCTGAGTGATGATCTGCTGCAGAAGCATCCAGTGCACCACGCCCGTGACCAGGTGAAGAGCAAACCTGTCCTGCCCGCTAGGCAGGATGAAGGTGAAGACCGCGTAGTAGGTGAGGGTGACTACAAGAGGGTTGCCAAGGGACCAGGCAAAGCCCAGCACGGCTCCCATGTAACGAACCTTGATTTCCTTGGCGACCAGGTTGCGAACCAAATCGCTCCAGCCGAGAATTCCTCGAGCATGACCTACTGACATAGATGTACCGCCTAAGCGGGTCCTTTGTGCGTGATGGGTAATGCAGGCGGTCTTAGCCGCTACCGATCTCGCACTACCTTCGCATCAAATTGGATCCAGAAAGGTCCAGTCCGACCCTGTTGTGGGGTCGAACAACGTCCTGCTTTTTCTCATTTGAATCCAGTTTTGGGATGTCGACGAAGGCACTTCGTCCCTATCCAGACTTGGAATGTCCGATCTGCGGGAAAGTTGGACGGTGGCTTGAAGTGCCCAGGAAGAGGGGCGGATTACGTGCTCTCTTTCAATATGGTTCACGACAATAGTCACTGTGTTTGAACCATTTGAAACTGGAGAAGCTGATGGGCACGATCAACCAAATTGACGCGAGCAAACCGCTTGCTTTCTATCCCACCGTACAGGGAAAGATCGACGATCCAGTCATGGTCGATTTAGCTAAAAGGCTTAACAACGCCAACCTCCTGAAGTGCGAGTATCCCATAGAGGGGATCGAGTTCGCCGTGAGCGAAGGTGAGGTAGTTCAGAGGGTTCTGGATTGGCTTAAGGGCCATTCACGATGGAAGGAGGCGATTGAACATACCCTCCAGTGCCTGGCAGAGGACAAGGATGGGCGCCCCTTTCTAACTGCCTTCATGGGCATCGATGAGTTCACTGAGTTGGCTGTCGATCTAGCTGGGAGTGGAATTCTTCCAGGGATTCAAGAAGCCGTCGCCCACTGGCGAGAAATGGGAGCTACCTCGTGTAACTTTGAGGGCTACCGACTTCAGCCATCCAGCTCCGATTGCCGTTCTTCGTAAAAGAGAGGTCTTTTGAGGGTGTTAGCCGTCAGTAACTTCCTATTATCGATCTGCAGTCATGCATGGCTCGTGCTGACGTTTAAGCATCGTGGCGAGGGGCTATCCACTTTGTCTGCTGGGGCCCGGTTGGCCTTGGTGATCTTGGCGGGTGTGATCATAGGTCTCTGCACCTATTTTGCCCCTGGTGATGGGCGAGCGACTGCTGCGCTGATGGCAGTTGTTCACTTTGGGATTTTCTCTGCGCTAATGGGGCATGGGGAAGACGGGGCGCCACGCCAAGCGATGTTTGCGGTCCTGATGGTGGTTACAGAGCCGTTAGGGCTGTCATTTCGGTGGGCACCAGGTCTCTACTTCATGGATCAGATATTGACCGTATGGGTGCTGGTTGCTGGAGTCACTTTCATTATGAGGTCAGCGGACAAGTCGCCCTCCCGCTGACATAGGGCGGCTGCAGATGGATTGCAATCACTCCTCCCAGGCGGTGAGTTCGGCCAGGCCCTCGGCAAAGAGAGTGGCTCCGCCATTGGCAGGATGACGCACTGCTCCGGCTGCATTCACTCCGGCGGCAGCCAAAAGTCCTTCTGCTTTTTTTCCAATTGCCACCCACCGGGCGAGGGGGAATGCTTCCTGCAGAATTCGAATCGCAGCGTGGCCGAGCTCGAGTTCTGCTGGCGTAGGCGTCCTGTTGGACTTCGGCTCCCCAGCTCTAAAGGGGTGCAACTGCAGTGCGTTCCAAAGAACGGTGTTCTCGGCCAAACCCAGCTTGTAGAGGTTCTTCCATACGATGGTGGCGCTCGGTTCGGAATACGGCAGCCAACGATCCGTAAGACGGCCAGGTGCCGCATCTACGCGTGGTATCGCACCATCGATCAGTAGCTTCTCACTACTGAAAGCAACGCCTGAGTAGCGAGCTCCCTGATAGCCAGGGGCCTCCCCAACCAAGATGAGACTCGCGGTGCATGATAGGTGCTGGGCTAGCCTGGTAAGGCGTTCCTCCGGCCCGTTTAGTTGGCTGTCATGCACGCATCTGTCGGTCCAGGGATTGAAAAGGCGATCGCTCCCGCGGGGCAGGGTTTTGACTAGGGCAGATGCTAGTTCCATGTTCATGGGGCGATTTGCTCCATCGCTAGATCTGTCTTCAGCAGCTGTTCAGATTTCATGTACGCCCCATTGCATGTCGCCGACCGGATAGACCCCGTCAGCCCTGATCTCGATAGCCGTATATTGGGTCTCTTCATCACCGGCCAGGGATAGCTGGATAGCCGTGCTAATTGCTGACTCCAGGCTTGAGCCCGCGGTACCGGGCACAATCGACCAAACTTCCCCATCGTCAATGCCTTTGAGGGCCACTGCATGCACAGGGCTCACTTTTGGAAGCCGGCCAATTTCGATCTCACTTGGCTGTTTACCTGTTGGTTCAGGCTGCAGCCAGGGACCGTAATAGCGCTTGGAGAGGGGTTCATGCCATAGGGTGTCGCCATGGTCGATGCATCGAGTCATGTGTTTTACAGGGCAGTACCAGACCCACGCCCCAGGGAATTCAGCCCAATACCAGGCCTTCGGTTGGGTCCGCATTTCGTTGCAGCTATGCCAGTCCATTGGTTGGCCAGAGTTCGGCGGTACGCTCATTTTCAGTATCTCCAATCGTATGTCACGACGGTACCGTTAATCCCCAAGAGCGCAACGATCGATGGCACGGCGCTCTGGAGGTAGGCGGTCACTTGAAGAGCGAACCTTGCTTCGAATGGCGACTTGTAACTCTTCGATGTTCGCGATGGAGGAAGGGGGAGCCTTAAGGGCCCTGATCTCGTCTGCCTGGGCGTTACAGAGCTTCACCAGCCGCTCCTTCTCGCGAATAGCCTGATTGATGGTCCTTTTCACTTTGTCAGGATCGTCGATCCTGGCCATGACCCTCACTAACATCCAGGTTTCTCTTGCCAGGTTCCTTTGGTGCTTCCAGGGCTCGCTAGCTTTTGCAAACGTTCCGCTATTCTTCGATAGCGCCACTGGACCAAGTTTCGGCTCTATCCTTCCTCGCTGGTCCACCCAGAGAAGCCCCCATCGTTCAGGAACCTCGTCTGGGGAAATCAGCCCGGCCGGGCACATGTAGTAGCGGAAAAGCCCGATTCCGTTACCAGCCTCTCTGTGGGGTTTCCTGGCATCCGCGAGGAAATCGCCCCTCGATACCTTTACCTCGACCAGTACGGTTTCGGTTTCATCGGTGACTGCTCGAAACCCGATTGCATCAGGCATTTCACCGGTATCTCCGGAGCGGCATTCCGTAAGCGCGACATGGCACCCATGCCCCTGCTTGCTGTTGGGCCGAAGCAGCCATTTTCTAGCCACCTCACAGAGGGCTGCATGAGTGAGCCTATTCACCACCACCCCTAGCGTGCCGAGGCGATAAGGCTGTCAATTCCGCGGCCTTGGTTGAGGACGAGATCGCGCCTGATACGGCGGCAGAGATTGACTACATCCGACAGGTTCTTCAGTTTCAGCTCAGCTACCGTGCTTATCAGGTGGCGAACATCGTTGCCTGGTGTCCGGGATGTACAAAGCTCGATGCTGGCGGTTCGGCTACGCATATCTGTGTCGGGGCTCGGGATCTCCAGCGATAGGTCAAAGCGACGCAAGATAGCCTTGTCGACGAGCTGCTGGCTGTTAGTGGCTGCGACAAAAAGGCAGTGAGCTGGGAGCTGATCCAACGAGATCAAGAGTTGGTTTGTTACGCGGCGCATTTCTGTGACATCTCGAGCCCCATCACGTGCGATCGCGACGCCATCGAACTCGTCCAGAAAAAGCACGCACGGCGCCGTGGCCGCGTATTCGAACAACTTATCGATATTCTTGCCGGTACCACCCATATAGCTGTCTACTAGACCGCTGTATTTTGCACGAAGGAAAGGCAGCTCAAGCTCGCTTGCCAGCGCTTCGGCCAGCATCGTTTTCCCGTTGCCTGGCTCACCATGAAGCAGTACCCGATGTCGGGGTTGCAGATCGTAAGCGGCTAGCTCTTCGCTTCGTAGCGTCTCTGCGATAAGGCCCGATATCTCTTCTTCTACATGTGGGCTGAGAACCACATTCTTGAGTGCAAGTTGCGGCTGTTCGAGAACAACGAGATCCTTCGGGACGGTGAGCAACGCAGAGGGTTTCAGAGTTGATACTCGGAGTAGCTTCGTCAGCTGCTTGTGGACAACGGGGTGCGCCACTTCGGTCGCATCGAGGAGTGACAGGCAAATTTCCCGAGCCTTTTCGTCCTGCCTCCAGGCGTAAGCTTCCAGAAGTTTGGGGATTGTCCGAATGATCGAGCTATCCCCCATTTTCCGGCTGCGCTTTTGCTCTACAGGGGAAAGCTCGTTGGGGATTTCGGCTATCTGGTTCATGGTCGTACCTAAAGATGCTGAGTAGAAGTGATTTTCACGGATGGCTAGTGGAACTAGGGGGCAATTCGCCCCGGTGCAGGTGCTCGACGTTTCGTTGTCTAGGCGTTGGGCACGTGGGCTGGCCAATTGCAGTCGAATGGGGTTTCTTCAAGCCGGCCGGCAGAAGGGCAGAACATGTCCCTCTGCGACTGTGTGTGGTTGACTGCGGCCGAAAGCCTGGGAAGGGTGTTTGCGAAGCGTGTAGCGCTTGTCCCGTCTATTGAGTTGGCCCCTGCAGCGGCACACAGCGCGATGCGCTTGGCGCTGTTCACTCGGCCTACATGTAGGTGGCAACATCTCCGGCGGGCCAAGGCGCCCCAAGAGTTGACGGTGGCCAGCTTCCAGTCAGTGCAACCCCCAACGAACAAGCCAACCGCCGGCGATAAGTACTCTCGAACATCATCCGGCTCCATGCCGTTTTGGACTGCGAGAAGTAGCTTCGTAGGAATCCCCTTCAGCCGTTCAAGCCAACGGAGGGAAAACTCTAGCGAAGGCATACCGCCGGCGACGATATCGGGCAGTACGATCCAGTCAGCACCCACGCCGAGCAGGTCAACGGCCTTCCCAAACGCAATTTCGTCAAACGGCTCGCCTTGGGTAAAGGCAGTCCATGCACCGTTATCCAGTGCATATCTAAAGCCCTCTGTGCGAAGCGCACCTTTGGCAGAGACGAGTAACCTCCAGCCTGCAGCGCGAAGCTCAGCAAGATTTCTCTTAGTCCCTGTTCTGCTGGCGTAAGAAACCATCGGCCCAGGTTGGTATGGAAGGCGCTCTTCTACGGACTCATCCATGTCAGCGCTTCCGTCCGTTCCGTAGTATTCGGCATAGGCCATGACGCTTTGTGCGTAGCCGTTGCGCTCTCCGCGCTGGTACGGAGCCATCCAGGCTGGTGTCTTATAGGACTCGAGGGCTTTCATGTTTGGGATCTGCAGTCAGGGTGTGGTAGGCGTTGACTCACACCTAGCTTCCCACTGATCCAAAAACTGCAACTGGTTCAGGTCTGTGAGAAAACACGTGCACTTAAGGGCGGGGAGGTAGAATTCCCGCTTGCCGTGTTCGTTCAGAAGCACAAAGGTCCTTCGTCTCAACGCCCAAAGGAAGCTGGCATGCGCCAGGAGAAAAAAGCTCGGTACAGCATCTACCCCTCTGCATTGAACAAGCTGGTGAAGCAGGCACGATCGAAAATGCCTGCAGCTATTGCTAAGCGCATGGGTGACCAAGACATCCTGAAAAGGTTGCTGGACGGTGGTGAGGCCGGGGTGGGAAGCAATACTTGGATGGTGTTGGCCGAGGAGCATTTCTGGGGCCTACAGGAGGCCGTTACACTGTTTCCGTCACATGATCTCCTCGGGAACCTTCGGACTGCCCATTTCAGGATGGACTCGTCAGCCGGCTACGAATTGCCGTTTGAAAGCTTCATCCTAGCCTTGCCGCTGGGCTTCGAAATTGGCGGAGTGGCGTTGCCAAGTCTTCTGGTTACCTGGCTTACCGACCAGGTAAGGCATGAGCATGTTTATGCCGAGCTTTGCCGGTACGCGGGGTGCGGCAGTAGAGCCTATTCAGGGCAGAAACCTGAAGAACGGTGGTTGTCGATCACCTATCGAGCGGATGAGAGTTCCTATTCTAGAACCCTCCTATGCGAGCACGATTTGCCGAGCCTCTTGAGCAGCCGAAGCCTTGATGATTTCAAGCGAGAGGTGGGCAAGTACTCCGGTGGCATTTCTCTCTCTGATACAGAAGCGGCAATCCAATACCAGGCACTGAAATTAGTCGGTGCAATTGGGGTGTACAACCTGGCCACAGATGGTGACAAGCTTGCACCTGGTTTCCCGGAAGGCTCTACTCCGAAGATTGAAGGGAAGGGGGCAGATCAAAGGCTGACAAGCTACCACCTCCAAAATGCTATTCCCGTGGTGGTGGCGGATCGGGAGGTTGCAGACTCGTACTACCGCGGCTGGTTTTTCAGACAGCTTCGAGCAGCGCGGTACTACAAGGGCGAGTATTCCCGTAGAGCTGTAGGGTCCCGATACACGCTAGTCGGCCCAGCAGTGGTGGGGCAGAGGAGCACTCCGCACGTGCTTGAGTGAGAGTGGTGTGAGGGTGTAGGAAAGACCTTCGCGCGGATGTATCATCGAGCGATCCTGCCCCGTCCTGTTATCGACGGATCTAATTTTGGGCGCAGTTTGCACTGCAACCAAGATGGTAGCTGGACCATAAGCCAGCAATCTCAACCCTAGGGAATCAAGCCCTGGGAAGGGCTCTCCAGGATTCTGGAGGCCTTTTCTCTAGTCTGCTCCCGCGCTGCTCCAGTTAGACAATGTCTTAGGGGGCTATCGCCAACCCCTGTCTTTGCGAAAGGACAGGATAAGTTCTTGAGTTGTTGCTCAAGATGTCAACCGCCTGCCGGGCATATCCCCCCGGTAGGGTGGATGTGCCTGCAAGTTCTACTTGGAGGTACAAATCATGTCTCATCAATCCGATGCTCTCTTCTGCGGTTTCGAAACCTTGGCTGCTGCTGCATCTCACCGAGCCCAGTTTGGAGGCTGGATTTTCCATGCCTTCGAGGGCCGTGCGATCTGGTTCAATCCTCGGTTTACTCCGTCGTCGATTATCGTCCACCACGCAACTGCCGGCTTGTCTGGCAAGTTGGTGTGATCATGGAAGTTGAAATCGTCACGCAGCTTCCTCAGGAGGATTGTGGGCTTCAGCACTCGATAGTCCGCTTTCATAACGGCAACATTGACTCTAAGCGAAAGGACAAATCCCGGTTCTTCCGTCGTGAGCCGCTTATCATCCGAAATCCAGAAAATGGTGCTCGGGTTTTGCGCTATGCGATGGGAAACCCAGGGACGTTGTCCATCGTGAAGAAAGGCATCGCTGTCGACTACGATGCAGTGGACGTTCTCGGCGTTCGCTTCAATCGGGAGGTAAAGCTGGAGGTTCGAAGGGCCTCCAGTTTTGAAATCTACCGTTGGTTCTGGCAGCACCCTGATATGGGAATCCGGCTATCCATCCGCCTGGGTGTGATGGGAGGTGTTCTAGGGGTGATGGGGTTCCTAGTAGGCATTATGGGAGTTGCACCCTTGCTGCTGGGTTAAACCGCCTGCAGGTAGAACTGAAAAGCCCGGCTTCGGCCGGGCTTTTTTAATGGTGTGCCCGCGTTAGGCTTTAGTTTTACTACCACCCCTGAGCAATGCAGGGTCGAATGCGTCTTCTGGTACATCTACTCCCCACCACTCCCTGACTTTTTCTCTGAAAAGTTCCCAGTCGGCAAGGCTGGGCATGCCATGAGTGCATAGCCGGCACTGTGGGGATCCCTCCATCATCTCGGTGATCGTGTTGTGCAGGTCAACCCCCATCCGCCCAAACCGCCCAACCGTAGATCCGTCGCTGCAGTGGATCCAAACGGCAGAGTTGTTGTCGGCGATCTGCAGTGAGTAAGAGACTCGTTCTTCATGCCCCATTACACGTGGTCCTGTTCTAGCGCAGCCCGTGTATCACGGCCTGCGTGTCTGTCTTTCCGTTTCCTTCCCAGGTTCAACGGCGCCTTTCTTTTTTAGCTTCTCGTCGAGGGCTATTTCCCTTTCAGCGATATCGGCCAGCAGCTGGTCCAGTTTTGTGCGGGTGTCCTTCGAGAGCCGCTTGTAGCCAGGATCCTGGGTGATGGATTTAGCGGCCTCATAAAGGCTGCTAGCCTGGCGCTTAACCAGCTTTTGCAGAGCCGCACCGGGTAGATAACTACTGGTGACGCGGCTTTTACCGGAGGCCTTGGCGGATGTGAGCCCCTGCCTGAGAATTTCTACAGCTTTCCCGCGGTGTTTGCGCATCATCTCGACTGCAAAGGTGGCCGCCACTTCGCCGTTTTGCACCATGGTGATAATCGACAGCGGGGCGGAAACCAACTCCAGCAACATGTTCACATAGGCTTCGCCAAAGGCAAGTCGCTCAGCGATCTGTGCTTCCTTCCAGCCATAGCTAAACAGGCGCTTGCAGACTAGCGCCGTCTCGTAAGTAGTCAGTGGCTTCCCAGTGTTGTTGGTCACTAGGCCGGCGACCAGGTCCTGAAGAGAAGTGCCTTTTGAGGGGAGCGCGATGCAGGGGATCTGTTTGATCTCTGCACCTTCTTCAATTGCAATTTTGACGGCGGCCAGGCGGCAGTGACCGTCGGTGACAACCAAGCGGCTTTCGCCGCCTTCTTCCAGGACTATGACCTCAAGTGGTTTAGAGGCCTTGAAGCCCTCGGCCTTCATCTTGTTTGCGAGGTCGCGGATATGCTCCTGGAGAGCCTTGTCCTTGATTCGGACATTAAGGCCTTCTAGAACATGGAGCTTCTCGATGTCCTCTGTGCTGATCATCCAGAGGTCGCGAGACTTGACTCCCTCCATGGCACTCTTGATGCCTCCGAGCAAAAGATCGAAATTGAACTCTGCAGGGGGGATGGCGGACTGCTTGAGGATCACTTCCTGGTTGCTCATCGTGAGTCTCCATCAGGAAATCGTGTAGGTAGGCTTCTAGCCTGCGAGGGATGCCCTTCGGACGTCTACAGAAAAGCGGAATGACGAGGCTATTCCGCAGCCTGGTATGGCGACCAGAGCAGACGAGGCTAACCGAGCTGCGCGCTGATCTCAATGATGCAGCGCGCCGCTGGTAGTGTCAGTTATCAGGGGATGGTGTCGCCGGAGAGTGTGCTTCCTGGTCAGGGAGCAAGCATTGATCTACTTGACGTGGGTCTGCTTTGTAAAGAGAACCAAAATCTCGTCGCCTAGGGCTAGCCCTGGAAGACCATTCATGCGGGTGGAGCTTTCCACCAGAGTTACCGGGGCCTCGATTCGCTCAATGCCGTCGCAGCTAATAACTCCGACAGAGGCATAGTGCCGTTTCGACTTGGCGTCCCACGTCAGAGGAAAGCCTACAGCGCATTTGCCCTTAATGAGCTCTGCACTTACAGATGCCTGGACCTGTTCAAAGATGCTTTGGGTTGATGTGGCGGGAAGGAACTCGCCGATCAGCGTGTCCCCGATGTGGTTCACCTTCACCGTGAGTACGACCCCCGGAAGTATCGTTACATCAGGTTTGTTCGGGTGATCGCAGCCGGCAAGCATTGCAGTCGATAGTAGTAGCGTGGAAAGGGTTTTGAATTTCAATCTTTGATCCTCTATTGCGGGCTAGCGTGCCAGGAAGGCATGGGGAAGTTCGCCCAGTGGGTCGGCTGGTAGTCATCATCGATGAGTAATTCACTGCAAGCCCAAGTGCCTTTCTCGCTCAGGTATAGCGAGTCGTTACAGCTCCCCCAGAACCATTCGCCTCCATCCTCACCGCGGCCGCCAAGCCAAGGCTCTCTACCTGGCTCGAAAAGCCAAACTGGCTGCCCCACTGCAGGCAGGCGCTCGTCAACAGGGATTCGAATCATTTGCTCGCTTGGGAGCTGTAGATCAGGAGTTGATGTGGTCATGTCTCTCGCCTGGCTACCGGCACCGTTTTCGGCGGTTCTTGGCTTTTTCACCCTTCGACCGGATTGCAGGCTGAAAGGGATCCTTCTTTCGCTTTTCGTTTTGGGTAACGAAGGAGTTTCTTAGCTCAATGATGCTTTGGAAGACCATCGACGTCAGGCCTCGAGTTGATATGGGTTGGCTGCTTGGGGCTTCAGAAATCAATTGAATGGCTCTGGAGCCCGTTCTCTAACGGGAAGGCGCAAGGGACGTCCAGCGTCGCGAGTCTGATCGGAGGACGGACAAACACGCGAAGGCGTGGCGTCAGGGTTTGCAGACTTAGTCCAGCGACATCGATTCTGGATTCATCGTCAGGCATGAAGGGGGAATCCTGCAGCAAGGAGATCATGACGTCGTACTTTCGGGCCCGAAGCATGAAAAATCTCAGGGCATGCACTTGAGACTCCGACAGGGAATCGGTCTCTTTCCCGTCGAGCTTTTGCAGGACCTGCCGCGGGTAGAAATTTCGCTTTTTCATGTAGCTTTTCCGTCTTGCCGTAGCGCCCTTGCGATCTCTCGGAACATCTCACGGCGAGCGCCATGCTCTAGCCCCGAAAGAGCGTTGACGATCTCTTTGAAATCACTTTCTGGAGACGTGGTGCCAAAGAGGTCTGGGTATCGTGAGGCGAAAATGTAGAAGTGTTGAACCGCCTCTTCAGCTAGCTTGGCATCGGTAAGAATAGTGAGATCGTCATGCTCGGCCATCTGTTCGAAAACAGTTGCGTAATGCTCCCGCCACATCCGTCGATCGTCGCTAGCAGGCATGAGACCTACAAGCTCTGCCGCCAAATTCTTTCTTGAGTCGGGCATTGGCTATCACTCCGTACCAGTGAGCCAGCCAGGCTCTGTTTTAGAGGCTAACCACTCTCTGGCCGTCCCGATCGCAATGCCAGGTTGCTCCTCATTTGCCCAGGGTGTATCCAGCTGCGTTTCAGACGCTTCCGATACGTCGAACTCGACTGTGAGGCTTTCATCGATCTCACCAGAAAGGGCGTGATGTAGCTCCAAGGCGTGTGCAGCCGAGTGTGCCGCGTACCACTCATGGTCGGCCACGATGAATACTTTAAGGGGCAGGGTTTCCGGTGGGGTTTGCGAGAGTTGGTCCAACTTTGAAGCTCCCTCTAGGTGTAAACCAAAACGTTCTGGCCAGGCCTACGGCTCAAGCCAGGGAATTCTCCCAGATGGTGGCAAACTGCAATGGTCTAACCGTCCCTCAAATGGGGGCAAATAGCCATTTGGCTAGTCGAGATTGCCTTGGTTTTGCCGATCGGGCAGTATTGACGTGTTTTCAGCTTGAATGCTCAAGCTGATCTACTAGCTGGATTCCAGCACCTCACTATCCCTACCAGGGCCTTGCCCCTGATAGGGGTGCGGCTCTGTCAACTCGGAGTCGTACCATGCAAAACCAACTCATCTCCACTCAAGTCACTGCGCTTGTTGTCGGCAATCGCGTCGACCTGGCGTCTTGTCCCCATCTGTCGGGCAGTCCGCATGCTGCTTATGCATATGGCATTGTTTCGTCGGTGGAAAAGGAAACCGAAAACTGCGTAGCGGTGAGCTACGAGGATATCGACGTCGTCGGTTATCCCATTGACACCATGCTAATGGTGAAAGCTCCTCGCGATGTACCTGACCCCGTTGCGAAAGTCCGTTCGATCGCTAGTGATGTTGAATGGGAGGAATGGCGAATTTCGCAAAACCTCACTGATCGCTGGGGTGAGATCAACTACTACAACGCCGAAAACAAACCTCTTGAGCTACTGGAATTCAACCAGCCGCTGCTCGAAAGACTGATTCAGCAAATGTGGGCAGAAGAGACGTTCGTCGTCCGCAAGGATGGGCGGTTTGGGATCCTTTTCGAACTCGAAATGACTTCGCTGGAAAGCGATGGACATGAAAATTCTGAGAGCGACCCGGAGTGCGCAAGCAATAACAAGCTTCGGCCAGCGGAGGAGGTTGTTGCTTACCTCAAAACGGCACTCGCAGAGATCACACCACGCTTCCCTGGGGTGGAGTTCTGTGTCCCTGACCAAAGCGAGATTTGTAACGATCGTCCAGCTGCATGGGCTTTCGTTGTAGATGGTCTTCTGACAGATGATCAGCGTGATGCACTCGGCACGGCATTGGCTTCCCTTTAAATCAAACCCTGGCAGGGCCTTGCTCCTGCAAGGGGTAAGGCAGCCAGTGTCTGGAGCTGAAATATGGACTACAAGCTTGAAGTGGGCCTTTACGGAAATGGTCGCCCTGCAATTCAGGTGTATGACGACGAGGGGGCTCCGTTCTGCACCCTGTCTGTCAACATTCTCGATGCGGTCCTGGAGGAAGATGAAATTTGCATTAAAGCCTGGGACCTTCCCAGTGACTTCCTGCAGATGATCTTAGCCAGCGGCAAGTTTGACGAAACAGGCAAACAAGAACCGGCTGGCTACACGTCGGCGCCGGTATGGAGAATCCGCTGCCCTGAGCTCCTCCGAGCTATCGAGCAGTTTCAAGAAACGACTCGCTAACGCGATCAACCTAAACCCTTGCGGGGCCATCCCGTAAGGGCTGGCTCCGTCTCAGTTCTGGAGCTGAATATGTCAGGTAGTGAAAATACTCGTGGTGAATCTGCGATGGTGCCGGCAGCTGTTGTCCGCGCCCTTGACCATGTGCGGAGCATTTTCCCCGAGGTGACCCACGTCGTGTACACACGAGAGTGCAAATGGCTCTACATGAGCGATGAAGGTGCAATGCCAACTTTCAACGGTCTGGTGGATGTCGGCATCCTCGAGGATGCTTGCGACGCAGTAGCTTCCTTCCCTTGCGTGTTCTGCGTGCAAGGCGAGGCTTATTGATACGGACAAGAGGTGGGGCTTC
Organism: Pseudomonas sp. AU12215; assembly: GCF_001675465.2. Classification (NCBI taxonomy): domain Bacteria; kingdom Pseudomonadati; phylum Pseudomonadota; class Gammaproteobacteria; order Pseudomonadales; family Pseudomonadaceae; genus Pseudomonas; species Pseudomonas sp. AU12215. Next base: position 68,244 of record NZ_MACM02000160.1, on the reverse strand, counting down.
CCACCTCGAGTCTTCTTACGAAAGACGGATTTCTTAAGAAGATTCTTCTGTCGGCCATGTGGCTGCCAGAGAAAGCCAGCTGGGGTTTCCAGCACATGACATTACCCCCGCGGGGCTTCATGGCCCCTTGTAGGGGCCATGGTTCCGCTCTACTTGGAGCAAAACCATGCAAGCTAAAAAACCCTTTATCTGCCTGTTCAAGAACTCGGCTGTTGAGTTGAAGACCTCTGTCACGGCCGTCGATCTACGTGACGCTGTGGCTCGTTTCTTCACCTCCGACGTCGGTATGCCGCTGGCTCATGCCAACAGCATTCCGGTCGATCTGATTCAGGACGTTCCGGCAAACTTCGAGACTCGCTACACCCTGGCTCAGGACGGCTGGTCGCTGCACGTTAATGCGGCGGACTCCGACCCAGCCGGTGAGACGAAGTCTCGTCTTGGTGACATCTATGTCCCTGAAGGCACGGTCCGCAACACAATCCTCGCTGCTCTGCGGCTCTACCAGGAGATGGGGATGGGTGACCCGGCTAATCGCTCGGATCACATCCACGACATCGCTACCAATGGTGACGATGACATCAGCATGGATGAGTGGGGCATTGAGAAACTGTGCCAAAGCATTAACTTTGCAGTGGCCGATCCTTGCGCAAAGCCTCTGGTCATTGTTCGAAGCACCAGTAACGATGAAATCCTGGTGCAGGCCAGCCACGCGGTGAAGGTCCTGTATCTCGAGGACAATGAGACTGGTGACGACTCTGATGACCTGGTTGTGCTGGGCGACATTGAAATGTGGAAGCAGGAGTTCGATGTGGTGCCAAGCGACTTGGGCGACCTCATCCCTCAGCTGAAACTGTCCAGCTCAGTCGAAGAGTGCGATATGGGAACTGTGGTGCTGGAGATCAACGGCGGCGTGGTGAACAGTGTTCGAAGCGATCGCCCTGTACGGGTTCTCATCCTGGATGAGGACTGCGAGGGTGGCGATAGTGAAAACATTCAAGAGGTAAACGGCCAGGAGGTTTACGTAAGTGACTTCCAGCTAACGGCGCTCGATGCCGGCGGCAATGGGATTGACCCTGAGTTCTGTCGTGCGGTGCAGGAGCAAATCCTGGGCTGATCGATAGCCACAAAATAGGCCAGCAGAGAGATCTGTTGGCCATCCTTTCAAACCCCATCAGGGCCACCCCTGATGGGGCGGCCCCATTTACTGGAGCTGTATCATGACTAGCATTTCAATCAACCTGGACTACTGCTGCAAATTCTGTCTGCGTTCTGCCCCTATCTCATTTGCCCCTGCGGCCAAGCTGGTCCCTGTTGCAGATGAAGAGGGTGGGCCCATTTTCATGGTGCCGGTCTGTCAATTCCATGCGGATGACTGCGGCGCCGATGGAGAAGAGCCTCTGGGACGCAGTGAGCTTGCGCGGAATCTCGCACAGGGTAATCCTCCTCGTGAGGTTCTCCTGGCGCCGATCCGTGGACCTGTCGACATTCCTGACTCTCCGGATTTCCTCGCTCTCGAGATTAAGCCGGAGTTGAGGGCCCTGGTGTTCAAGCTGGTTGAGGTAGCAGCGCAACATCGGCTGAATGCCGTCACTCAGACCTACTACCCGGCAAACTGGCTGAAGGGTGATTTAGTTGGGTGGAGCTCAGGGGCTGAGGAAGCCTCGTACGATTGCCCCGAAATCAATGTCTCTGAGAATGAGTTTTGGTTTACAGCTATCGCTAGCCACACAGATGACGTCTTCAGAACGGACCGCATCCCAGTCTCAGCTTTGGCTGATATGGAGATATCCTTCGGTAGAGGCCAGGTCGAGTTGAAACCGGGCGTTATCCAAATGAAAGGTGGTGAGAACCTTATCAAAGCATTGGGTAATCACCTGATGGAACCGACAACGTCTCTTGGCGCCATGGGCGTCAGCTGACATATCTGTGATCAAGGCGGCCAAGCGAAAGCTTGTGCCGCCTTTTTTTGTTTCTCGACTGGCATGCTGCTCCGAATCGACCTCTCGAGGACATGGCAAGAAGGCTCTCCGGCTTACGGGTGCATGCGCAGGCCAAACTGAAATGGCCTGATCGGTTCAGGCTAGCTTTACAGGTCCTTAGGTGACACTAGGTCGTGGTTGCCTATCGCGCATTTGAAGTCCTATTGCTGCTGCCGCGTACCACACCGCACGCCTGGCTGCTGGACGAAAGTCTTCCTCGCCTTCTTGCGCACCTTCTTCGATCACTATCGAGTTTTGGTCTGTTGCAATCCAGCAGTGACGCTCATCGTCAAATCGGACCTCTAGTTTAAGTTCTACCAGGAGACGGAAGCTGTCGCCGTCGCTATCACGAGGATCCCAGGTGGCTCGATGAAAGACCGGATCAATGTCGATTCCAAAACGCGGATCGTGGAAATCGTCATCGTCAACAAAAGGACCTTCGAGCCCAATCGCTAGAGCGGCAAGCTCGACCAAGTCTTTTTGTGTCCGAAGTCGAATGTCAGTCATCGCCGCCACCTTCAAGATTGGCTGCATTTGCGCGGCGCAGAGAAAGATATCCCTCCAGGATCTGTTTGGTGTCGGGATCCTTAGAGTGTTCGATAAGGCGCTCCAGGTTCGATTCCGTGAGGGCGCACAGGAATCGACCCTTGAACTCGCCGGAAAGGATCTCGCCATCAACGGTGCCCGTTCTGCTGTTGATCCACATCGACACATACTCCGTCTTGAGTGATGCGCTCTCTGGAATCTGGCCATACTTTTTCAGAAGCGATGTTACCCGCTGAAGCTTCCGCTTTTGCTCCCGGTCTCGGTTAGATTCATCGATATCGGCGGCGACAGCTTTGATCTGGTTCTCAAGCACCCACAGGAGTCCGATTCCGATTGCCGTCGGTACCGGTGCAGCTATTGCAGCAACGACGATCCCCACGTCGACCATCCAGGACACTGTGCCCTTCACGCCATAGTAGGTCTTGGCCACAGTGCCTGTGATCTGGTTTGTCCTATTGAGGACAGCATCCTTTGCGCCAACCGCGGTGGCTTCGACCCGGCACGACACCTCGTTCCGAGCTCGATCTAATGCTCCAAGTGCACGACTGAATGTTTCCTTCATGGAACCGCATCCTTTTTGCTTTAGTGGTCCTGGAGGCTTGACCACCTCCCATAGAGACCAGGATTTTGCCACCTCGGTGATATATGCAACCGGCAATTAGGGACGTCTAAGGGGCCAGTTCAACTGCAATCAAGCTGCTCAATGCTTGAGCACGGGATGCCACGCTATTGAAGCCAAGTTTGTGGTAGCCAACCCGGTGCGCATCGTGTGCGACAATTGCTGCTTTCCACAGGCTCACAGGTTCGGCGGATGAGAGAGGTTTTAAACCCCATAGCACTACGGGCGTTGGCTGCTGCTCGCGCCTCAATGCCCCAGCGACCCATCTACAGGTCCAGGACTGCTGATAAATTCGTGATAAGGGCGTCGACCGAACTGCTCAAGGCCATGACTGAGCTTGGAAAGGTTCAGGGCCGGAGTGCCAACTCTGAAATTATCTGCGCTGTGCTGGAGTCTCTTGAGGGGCGTCGCAAGGCTAATGTCACTCGCAAGGTCTACGTGGCGTACCTCGGCGAGGAAATGGTTGCGCACTTGATGGGGGACGTTGCGTTCTTCAGTGAGGACCATATTCGTGGTGAGGCGAAAAGCGTTATTCGTCTGCCTGACGGCATAAGGGGAGCGGTAGCTAGAGAGGTTGATAGGCAGCGATCGGAGGGCGGTGAGCTACGGTCCATGCAGCTCTGGGTGCTAGATGCCTTGGTGTGGTGGATCAATACCCAGAGAGCAAACTACGCGATGCTTGGGGCGTGCGTATCGATGGATGCTGAAGAGTCTGCTGAATCCGAAGGCCTATTTCCGTGACCCTTTATCGGGGCAGATAGGGCGCTTGGTTTATGTGATTACTGGAATCCTCATGACTGCCATTGATTGTCAGAGGTTTCCCAATGCTCATCCATGTCACACCCAAAATCTATGCCGGCAGGAACAACCGATCCGTGGATGTCTCTCTTGTGGATCTCAAGATCCCCGAGTTCGGTTTGTCGTTGCGCGGCGGTGAACACCTTGCGGGTAGAAAGCCATATCCCAACAAGTTCTATACCGTGGCATGCCGAAAGCAGGGGCGGGAAGCGGTAGAAGGGCTGTTTTTCGAGGTTGGTGGACGCGTGAAGGACTTCACTGTAATCACTCGCTGGGCGCTACAGGCAGAAATGGTCGTCCAGCACGTGGTGAAATACCACGTTCTGGATGAAGACTTCGATACCGTTACCGACAGCATGGTTCTCTGGCATGGTAGGTGGCCTGAATCTGCCAAGGACTGCACGCCAGCGTCGCACCAGCCTCGGATGGATGTGTTTTCAGACAACGGTCGAAAAGGGGACTTCCACGATACCGTGAACTCCAGCGGTATCGTCCTGGAGCGACATGAGACGTTCCGCATTCCCACGATTGCGAAGGAACGTCTCGAGCGTCAAAACTCGTTGTCGAACCGGCTGCCGCACTTCGATAGCGCGATCAAGCTTTGATGCGTGGGAGGCGACAGGCCTTCTAGTCTGTCGCCTTCATCGGCCGTGATCCTTCATCACGCCGAAAGACCTTCTCGGTGTGCGCTACCGGTTTCTTCCTTCCACGCGGACACTTCTTCTCTGAAGCTCTGCCCCCGCCACAGCCAGGCATTTTGCGAAGGGGAATAGAAAGCCCCCTTCAGAATGCTAGAGTCTGACAGTTGAATGCTCACCGGAACGCTTTCCGGTGGATAGTCATCTGCGTCCTCAATATCTTCGATGGCCATCCACCCCTCCTGATCCGTCGCGAGCTGCTCCACCTTGCTGACTACGTCAGGGATCTCGAAATCGCGACCACTCATGCCAACAAGGCCGCAGATTGTGCGGATGCCCACCTCCCACCTGTCCTTCCGAACAAGTGCTCCATCCGCACGAAATTCATAGTCCTCGACCTTGGCGTCTCGGTACTCAGGTTTGCGAAAATCCAACTCTGTAACTGCCCGTCCGGCCATAAAATTACCCTTTTTGCACCCCAACATTCTGGTCGATTATCTCTGGTCTGGGTTTTCTGCAACGTGAGATCCGGCCCCGAACCTGGGTGGATTGGGCCGTCTCAGTTAACGATCTCGCCCGTCAATAGGCGAAATTCTTAAGAAAAGTGCTGAGCAGTCGGTTGCAGATTCTTAAAATAAGGGACAATGCAAGCTGCATCGAAGAAAGGGGTACTTTGGCTGCTTCTGGATCGTGTGTGCGGCCATAGCTAGCAGCCTGAGATTCATTGGCTGGTGTGTAGGGTGTTCCCCTGTGCGCTTAACCTTGCATCAAGGAATAGAATCGTGTCGAGGAAGCACAACCTCAGCCCAGTAGGGGAGGGCTATGGGGCTCAAATAAAGAGCCTGCCATTGTCCTTGGATGACGTCTCGGAACAGACTCTGCGAGCTTTACTGAAGGCCGTGGAGGACGACGAGGTTGCGCTGCCCACCTTGCCGGAAGTAGCGCTAAAAGTCAGAGAGGCGGCAGAGCTGCCCGATGTCACGATAGCCCGGCTTGCGGGGGTTATTGGGACGGACACTGCGCTCACCGCTAGGATGCTAAAGGTGGTGAATAGCCCGCTGCTGCGTTCGGGCTGGGAGATAACTGACCTACAAGCCGCAATCGGCCGTTTGGGCGTTATCTATACCAGCAATCTTGCCGTTGGCCTGGCAATGGAGCAGATGTTCCGTAGCAAGTCGAAAGCGCTCGACAAGAAGCTACGAGAGGTCTGGCGTAAGAGCCTGGTTGTGGCCGGTGTTTGCCATGCTATTTGTAAGCGACGGTCAGACTTGAGTGCTGACCAAGCGATTCTGGCAGGGCTAGTCCACATGATAGGTGTGCTTCCGATCCTCACCTATATCGATAAGCACAGCCTCCGCGTAAGCCCTGCTGAGCTTGACTACGTCATCAACCATGTCCACCCAGTTATAGGGCACAGGATTCTTGCCCAATGGGATTTCCCGGCTCAGTTGGCGGATGTTCCTAGCAGCTTCTCTGACCTAAGCAGAAGATCGGAACAGCTCGATTACGTGGATGTCGTTCAGGCCGCGTGTATCATTTCGAACCAGGGCAGCTCTGGACCATTTGGTGGTGTTGACTGGGAAACGAGTCATGCGTTGCTGGCGCTGGGCTTGAAACGAAGTGATGCGGGCCTGTACCTGGAAGAGGCATCAGTGCTCGCCGGCTAGCGAATACGGCTCAATCAAGGGGCTTTCTTTTGAGGGTGAGGAGGGGCTTACCCGTAGGTTTCTGTGGTGCCTGGCCCCTGGGCTTTTGACAGCGACAGTCATCGGTATTGCCCACTTGGTTGAGAGGCTTGCTCAGGATTTTGAATCCGGACTGGCGGAGCTCATCAAGGTGTACACGATCGTCGCTGCTCATAAAGCGTTCAATGCAAAAAAGCCCGGTGCCCTGGCAACTGGGGCACAGCGCTAAAACTGCAGGCTCATCGAGTTGAATTACGCGTTGCTTGGCCATCTAAAGTTCCTACTACAAGGACGGCTAGGCTTTTAGCAGGAAAGGGAGCTCCTAGCCAATTTCTTGGCTCTCGTCGAATTATGCTAGTCCCAGTCTGGGACAGATCGCTGCAGGAGTTGTAGACCTCCTGCAGCGCTGGTGCCTATCAGTTGCGTACTACTTTGCCAGTGGCAGCTGAGTGAACACTTTCGATTCCTTGAAGGCGCATTGCGTTTTTGGACACTGGCGTGTCATTCACCGGCCTGACGGTGATAATCACAGAGGCCTGCTCTGACCAGGCTCCCTCCACATCCCGCGCCCTGTAGGTGACTGTCGACGTGCCGTGCCAATCAGGGGCCGGCTCAAAGCGGAGCTTGTCGCCTTCAACGAACGCTGTCCCGTGATCGCTTTGGGCCTGTTTTTCCAGGGCGAAGGTGAAAACCTGGACGCTATCTATATCAGTTGCGATTAGGAGAACTTCTCCAGGCACATCTTCGTCGATGGTCAAATTTCTTGGCTGGGCAACGGGGGCGTCATTCACTGGGGTTACGGTGATGCTGATGGTCGCACTGTTTGACCAGGCTCCAGCGTCGTCTTTTGCCCGGTATGTGATTGAAGTAGAACCAGACCAGTTCGGCGCGGGCGTGAAGGTGAGGGCAGAGCCGGTTATGGAGGCGCTCCCGTTTGCGGGCTGTCCAATAACCTCAAACGTGAAGGAGCTGCTGTCGATATCACTCGCACTCAGGGTAAGGGTTGCAGGAGTATCTTCGAGAGTGGAAAGGCTCCGGTTCGCAACAACAGGTGGGTCGTTGACAGGGCGAACTACCACGGTGACCGTTGCCGGTGCCGACCATGCGCCAGCGCTGTCTTGGGCCCGGTAGGTGAGAGTAGTGGTTCCATACCAGTTCGCCGCGGGAGTGAAAGCTAGCGTTGCGCCGCTTAGGGTCACAGTCCCGTAAGCAGGATTCGGGGCTGAAATAATCTGGAAAATGGTCGGTGCCGGAGAGTCAATGTCAGTAGCTTGCAGCACCACGCTTCCATAAGAGTCTTCATCCAGGGTGAGACTCATGTCTGCGGCGACAGGCGCATCGTTTACTGGGTTAACAGTGATGGTAATCACTGCGGAATTGGAAACAGCGCCCTGGCTATCGGTCGCCTGATAGGTAAGAGAGGCTGTGCCATACCAGTTTGGCTTAGGTGTGAAGATCAGAGTGCTCCCAGAAATGTATGCCGATCCAGCCGCAGGCGCGGGCTGAGAGAGAAGGACAAACGTGTGGCTGTCGCCTGCGTCTGGGTCGTACACCGAAAGCGGAAAGCTGCCGGTGGTATCTTCATTCGTGCTGAAAGAAAGAGCGTATGCGGTTGGGGCTGTGTTTGCGGCAACGCAGGTGTCGCCGATCTTTGTCCAGGTGTTGTACGTGGAATTTTGACCGGGCGCCTTTAGCCTGGAACAGTATCCAGCCTCTTGCTGGTTGGCTACCCGTCCTTCGAAGTTCCAGATTTGATAGCCGGTTTGGCCGGCAGGACAAGATGCGAACTTGAGGTTATAGCATTTGACTTGGACGGTCCCCCCGTCAGCGAGGCCGGTCAACGGCACCATCAGCATTGAAATCAGTAGAGCCGCCGCGATGGCGAGTGACCCAAAGGTTGAGCCCGTTGTAGCCAGTCGCCTGGCCCGGCCTTTCGCAGTTCCGCTGGTCATAAATTTCCCCGCAAAGCAGTGGTGGTAAACATCTGTTCACTGGCAATTCTTGCGCATGCCGTAACGATGCAGGCCTTCGATCTGCACCCTCTTCTGGGCAGCAGTAGGGGCGGCACATTCACGGCATGGTTGCTTTTGATCAGCCAGAAAGTCTTCTGCACCTAAACGAGGGACGGATCACCTCCAACGCAAGGGCACGGGCCGGGATACTCCATGTGGTGGATCCTTGTGGAGTACATCTATGAACAATGGCCGTCACGTCGGTGCATCTCGCAGGCTGACACTACTGAAGCGATTTGCGCGTTCTCTTGACTTGCTTTTCCTGTATTCGGACCGTGCAAAGCGCTCTCGCCAGGCGGCGTCCGCGCTTGGAATTGAGAATGTCGAACTTATGTACGACGGTGGGCTTGAAGTGGGGACTGGCGCTCTTATTCACCAGTTCAACACTGGAGCTCCACCAGGTGAGGCTCCCTACCCAATTGTTGTCGGAGTTATCGAGGATGACGGTCACTTCGCAACCTTCAAAGCTACTTATATTCCTCAAGAAGATCTTCTGGTAGCGAGCTGGGGAAAAAGACCAAGAAAGCCGCAAGACTTATGGGTTCCTGTCGCTGAGTTCCCCAAGGCACTTCATCAAGCGATAGAGCTTTCAAAGCAAAAGTCTTGCGTGATCAACTTCTGAAAGTGAGTTTGTCAATGAGTAGCATTGAATCGGTTAGTGGCGAGCGTCGCCAGTTCACAATTCATCCCGCAGTAATTAAAACTTTAATCAATGAGCAGGCAGGGTCACTCAGCAAGGCATTCGCTGAACTGGTGATGAACGCTGTTGATGCTGGTGCAACCAGCGTTTGCATAGCCGCTGACCCCAAAGAGGGTACGTTCCAGATATCGGATAATGGGCGTGGCTTTAGATCGCGTGAAGAGATTGAGCAGTTCTTCGAATCATTTGGCACCCCACATGTCGAGGGAGATGCTGTATATGGGCGCTTTCGGATCGGCCGCGGCCAAGTCATGTCTTATGCAAAGACTGTCTGGAGAAGCGGGTACTTCGAAATGCACGTTGACTTGGAGAATGAAGAAACCTTCGGGTATCACCTGATAGAGCATGAGGTGTCTCATCCGGGATGTACTATCAGTGGTACGATTTATCCAGGGAAAAAGCATCTGATTGATGCGGAAATTCTTGCGGGGATCGTTGAGTGTAATTATCGATATCTCGGCGACTATGATTCATGCTTCAAGGAAATGATTAGGTTTGTCGCGGTTCCGATTACAGTGAACGGAATAGATGCGAATGAGCCACCTGCGGCCGGCAAGTGGAACATCGAGGATGAATATGCTTGGTATAAGTTTTCCCGTGAGGAGCAGGTGTTAAGCATATACAACCAAGGTGTGTTTGTTTGTGCAATTCCCGCCCGAAAATTCGGTGCCGGCGGTGTTGTGACTACAAAGAAACCCCTTCGCATTAACCTGGCGCGCAATAGCATTATCGAGCATCAATGCGACACCTGGCAGCACGTACGGAAGGTCATGGCTGAGCGATTTGAATTGCAAATGGGCAAGCTCAAGAAGCTTACTGATACAGAGGCAGCAGCGCTTCTTAAAGATCTGATTTTCACAGATAGAGTTTTTAGCAGTGAGACGCTGGGCAGCATTTGCAAGGCAAAGTTCATTCCTGATGTATTTGGCGAGGTTAAAGCGCCGAACGATTATCTAAGGGCCCAGCGATATACACTCTTTGATGGTGAGCACATGGCCATTGCTGAGCAGGTACAAAACAGCGGGATGGCGACCGTGGTTATGCCGCTTCTGTTGCATCGGGCAAAGGCGGACGTCACAGAGAAAAATACAGTCGCAGTAATTGCTAGACTCCGGGAGCGATTGGGATGGAGTCGAGATATTTCCTTTCACCCGTTCGATGATTATGTTCGGGAGTTGAGTAGCACATCGAATCTCCTCTCTGACGACGATCTAGATTCTGAGGAAAGGCTAGTTTTAAATGAGCTAAGGGATATAAATAAATCAGTAGCTATGCTCGTAATGAGCAATGGCGGCCGAGCCCGAAGACTGGTTGCAGGAGTGTCCGACTGCATGGAAGGCTGGACTGACGGGGCTTCATATATCGCTATCCATAGGCGTCTTTTGAAGGGTGTCAGAGGGGTCAATACACGTCGGCGTAGTCTGCGGCAGGGTGCTATCCGGGAGAAAGACAGGAGTGGTAGTCCAGCGAAGTTAGTGAATCTCCTCATTCACGAATATGCGCACGATGACAGCAGTTTAGGCGATCACCACCACAGTCGTGAATTTTATGTCAGATACCACGAGGCTACTATGCATCGTGAATACGGCAAGACAATCGACCAGCTCTTCCGTGGATACATAGCCGGTATTTCTAAGCTTCAGATCGTGCCATCGGGAGAGCACAGTGCTCACTTAAAAGTTCTGACAGGGCATGTGGACAAGCTTGCCAAGAAGGGCGGGGGTAAGGAAGAGGAATAGTTGGGTTGATCTAGTGATAAAGAGGGGGGCTTTGCCCCCTCTTTATTTTGCTTGCCACGCTACTGGATGTCTGTGATCCGCCACAATCTAAGACGCAAGGGCGGATAACTGACTAGTTTGAAACCTTTACATTCTGGGTTTTCGGCTTGCTTTCCAGTGTTGTTATGTGAATCGCCGTGGCTGGGGTTGGCTCATCATTAATAGGGCGCACTTTTACCGTTACCTGAGCGGGCAGCGACCAGGCGCCCTCAACATCACGAGCACGGTAGCTTAGCGTCGTAGATCCATTCCAGTTCGCAGCTGGTGTGAAATTGAGTTGATTGCCCTGGACCTGTGCCACGCCGGCATCTGTTGCTGCGTTACCCACGATCTCGAAGGAAAATGTTTGGACGCTGTCGATGTCGGTAGCTTGCAGGGGCACAGAACCCGGAGAGTCCTCATCGATTTCAAGAGTAAGGGGTTGTGCTACTGGCGGGTCATTTACCGGACTCACAGTAATGGTGATGGTAGCCACGTTAGACCAGGCCCCTGCATCATCCTTGGCCCTATACGTTAAGCTCGTAACCCCATTCCAATCAGATGCTGGTGTGAACGTCAGGGTGGAGCCAGAGACGCTGGCGACGCCATTGGCTGGGGGGCTGACGATTTCAAATATAAAGACGGAGCTGTCGACGTCGGCCGCAGTAAGGGTCAGCGTCGCCGAAGTATCTTCGGGCGTGATCAGGTTCCTGGCGCTTACGGCTGGGGCGTCATTGACTGGGCGAACAGTGATCGAGACTGTTGCCGGTGCCGACCAGGCTCCACTGCTGTCTTGGGCTCGGTAGGTCAAGCTCGTTGTGCCATTCCAGTTCTCCACAGGCGTGAAGGTCAGAGTACTTCCTACGATTGATGCGGAGCCATGTGCTGCGTTCGGTGGGGACACGATTTGAAAGACAGACGGACTGGGCGAGTCGATGTCTGTCGCCGACAGCGTTACAGATCCCGAAGTGTCTTCGTCGATAGTTAGGGATTTGTCGTGGGCTACTGGCGGGTCGTTGACCGGTGTCACGGTGATCGTGACGGTCGCAATGTTTGACGTAGCTCCCCTGGAGTCTGTCGCCCTGTAGGTGAGGCTGGTTACCCCATTCCAGTCCTGACGGGGTTTAAAAATGAGCTGGTTCCCTGCGATCACTGCCGATCCGTGTTGGGCGTCCGGCGCGGTGACAATCGTGTAGCTTGCGAAATCCCCTACGTCTGGATCTATCACGCTCAGAGGAATGGCGACCTGAGTATCCTCCAGAGTGGTTGCAGATCTATCGCTCACGATCGGGGCAGTGTTGTCGGGGAGGATGTTTACTGTGAGGTACTTTGTGAGGTTGATTTCGACAGCACATGGCTGAATCAGGGACCCAGGCGGGGCGGCGCCCAAAGCGTTACAGCCGATGCCTGGTGAGACAATTATCTGGTGTTCACCATAGGGGATTGGTTGAGGCGGGACAGTGATCATCTGGAACGTGTTCCAGTCAAGAATCTGCATTTCTTTCGTCATCATGTCGCGGTCGATAACGAATGTCCCGGTGTACGTGTTTACTGAAGAGAAGTTGGTGCAGGGGCTGTTTGTGTTGATGCGGCAGTCATGAGGCATGACCGGCGTCAGTGAGTTCGTGTCTGACTCGAAAATCTGGTTCGTAGTCCCACTTACAGTAATGCTCGAGGACTGCGACCAACCCATGGTCGTAAAGCCACGAATGAGCTTGCCGGCGACGTTTTCCTGATACTTCACAACCACCGAGATCGTTTCCCCTGGGCGAACGTTTGCCGTAGTACTGCCATCGGCAAAGGTCACACTGAGGTAGGTGGGCTCTACCGTGGTGGCGCCTCGAGCAACTTGTGCGACTAGGCCCAACAGCAGAAATACCGTAGGTAATAACATCACGTAATTAAGGAAAGCTTTGAGGTGCACGCGCAAGTGCAGGCGGCCGGCTTCTTTGGTGTGGCCATGTTGGAGATTAGATTTGCCAGTGAGTCTTGCACTTCGCAGGGCGGTTGCTGGATACCGCCACCAGGTAGCTAATGCCATATCTTTAAGGTCCCCTTCAGGGTTTTGCACTATCTGCCTCGCCTGACACGCGTCATTTGATGGGCAAGATAGAAATAGCCGAAGGGTCCTAAGCAAAGGGGGCAGTTCGCCCCAGGTTCAGGGACGAAAAAATGGCACCACAAGGTACGCCTGGCAGGAATCTGGCACGTATAGCATTTTTCAATGGCATTTATGCCACTTGGCTTTTGGCCTTTTCAGCTTTCTCGACTTCCTAGGTCGCTAGGACCTGGCTTTCTAGCCGATGGTATTTGTGGGCTGGGGAAAATAGGTCGAAGATTCTTCGAGCGAAGAAACAGCTAGTTCGATGCGGAATCTGGAGGATTTTTTCTCATCATGTCCCTGAAAGGGAGCTGATTGACCTGTAGTCGTAATGCATGCGCGTATGATTCTCATTAACATATAATGAGGGTCTTCCTGTGGGATTTTTAGGGCTGCACCTGCTTGGCAGGTTGATGAAGCTGTCGGTTTTACTTTCACTCGTGCTGTCAGCGCTAGCCATGCCATTGCAGTCGATGGCGGCTACAGAGTGCAGATACAACGGAACCGCCCCGTACACCTTTTTAGGTTGGACAGTTTTCTACAATGGCAGCTTGGGCGAAAGGACGATCATTTGGTGGGACGGTGTGAACGTCTACCTGGGGAGCGGTCAACAGACCTCAGTCCAAGCTGGCGGTCACACGTACACGATGGGGGACTATGTCGGCGAGACCGAGGATAGTGTTGCTACGAACGCGACCTTCTACGTATGCCGCGAGTCTTCTAATCAGCCTCCTTCAGTCGGCAATGTTGGGCTCACTGCACAGGAAGACACCTCAGCTTCCATAACGCTCACTGCCTCTGACCCAGACGCCGGCGATTACCATTCGTTCCGGATCGTCTCATCTCCAAGCGCATCGGCCGGTTCGGCGGTGATCAGTGGCGCGACACTGACATTTACCCCCAAAGCGAACTGGAACGGAACCACGTCACTGACCTACCAGGCCACCGATAGCAAGGGCGTGGTATCAAACGTTGCGACGGTGACTATCACCATTACGCCAGTCAACGATCCCCCGATAGCACTTCCACTCAGCCTGACGGTCGATGAGGACGCTGTAGGAAGCGTTGCACTCGGGGCAACTGATATCGATTCACCGATACCGACAATCTTTCAGATCGTGACTGCGCCAAACCCTGCATATGGCTCGGCGGTCATATCAGGCGGATCGTTGATTTTCACCCCGGCCGCGAACTGGAATGGCACAACCTCGCTGACCTATAGGGCCCAGGACAACAGCGGAGCTTGGTCTACTCCTGCCGTGTTGACGATCACGGTCAGAGCTATAAACGACCCTCCAACAGTCGTGAATCGTGTGCTGAGCTTGATGGAAGACAGCCAGGCTGTGCTTCTCTTGAGCGCAATCGATGTCGATAGCTCAACGTTTACTTATGAGTTAGTGGCCCAACCAGTAGTAGGCAGTGTCAGCATTTCTGGTGCACAGCTCTCGTACACGCCTCCCCAGGACTGGTCAGGTGACACGAGTCTGACGTACAGGGCCAGGGACGATTCTGGTGCTTGGTCCAATGTCGCCACCGTCAACATCACGGTGAGCCCGGTCAATGACCCGCCAGTTGCGATGCCACTGTCCCTGGTGATTGATGAGGACACCCGCGGAGTCGTTACTTTGCTGGCGACGGATATTGATAGTGCCCAATCCTTCGAGTACGAGTTGGTCGGTCTTCCAGGGGGAGCTGTCGATGTTTCCATTGAAGGCGACCAGCTCGCTGTCAAACCATTTCTCAACTGGAGTGGAAGCGTGTCAGTTGGCTATCGCGCCAAGGATCAAGGTGGCGAGTGGTCTTCCACTGCGCTTGTGGCTGTTACCGTGCGCCCGGTGAATGATGCCCCGGTGATTTATCTGCCAATGAGGATCAAATCCCGTGAGTCTGAATCGGTGTCCGTGAAAGGGCGCGTGCAGTAGCAAACGGCGATTACAGAAGTGGGACCGGTCCGGGCTCAGTAATATGAGCTCGGATTTCGCGAAGGGAAGGGGCCGGCTTGCCATCCTCATAGCGATACGTGGAGTCCAGGGATACCTCATCAACCTGAGTGACATCTGCTGCAGAAAAGTCTTTGCGGGCCTCTTCACCAAAATGGGCAATGTGCAATTCGAAGGCTTCTTCTGCGCTTCGAGCTGCATAGATGTCACTGTCACCGACCCAGTAAAGCTGCAGGGGCGTTCCCTGCAGCGGGCTGGACATCTTAGGCAGTCGCTGGTCTGCGCTGTGCTGGATGTCGGTTACGATGGCATGCATTTCAGACTCCTTCAGCCGCCTTGGCTGGCCACTCACATTCGTTGAAACTTTCGCTCAGCATTCGAGTACTGAGCGATGAACCAAGCCTGCCATTCTCCACTGGCGCTCAGATTTGCAAGTTAGATTCTACGGTCACATGGCGTGGAAGCTCGTCAATTCTTCGGGTGCCTCGGCACTTGGGGAATGAGGTGCAGCCAAAGAACACCCTGTCCTTGATCCCCCCATTTTGCCCCTTACCGAACCGAGGCGTCATAACACCGGTGCACCTTGGGCAGGTGACCAGTTTTGCAGCGTCATAAATCGAGATCGGCGTGTTCGGCACATTGAGAGCGGCGGTCGCGCTGGCCGGCGAATCAAGAGGGGATTGAGGGACGGGTAGGGGGATACTATCGTGTGCCACAGTCTGACCTGAGGGCGAAGCCTTAAACATCTGGGCGAGTGCGGAGCCGTCAATAAGCTCCATGCTGGTGCCTTTGGCGAATCGAACAGCATCTGCTGTGAAATTCCCTGACGTGACTACAAAACCACCTGCTGCGCCTCTGGCGGACATCACGCCATAGAGTTCTCGCACCACCTGCACACTGACTTTCAGAGCTTTCCATTGTTTGCACTGTACGAGAAACAACTCGCCGCCTTTGTGCATCACGAGGTCGATGCCCCCGTCAGCACCTTTCGCGGTTTCCGAGACGGAATATCCGCGCCTGCGAAAGGCCTCTCCTACCATCTGCTCGAACTGCTCCCAGCTGAGGTTTCTAATGGCCTGACCAGTTAGGGGAGCGGAGCCGATCTTGTTGAACCTACGAGCGCGTGCTTTTCTTTGGATCCAGCCAATCACGCCTCCCAGGATGAAGATTGGTGGAATGATGAACTGGCCTATATGTGCCGCGATGGTTGCAAAATGAATAGCAAGCGTGTCGGCCAGGTGACCAGCATCGAAGGTTTTCATCACGGGGAACTCCTCGCCCCCGAAGAAGCGAAGAGTCGCAAACGTTACGCCAGCGATGATCAGATTCGCCCAGAGCGGGATCTTGATAGCAATATTCAGCAGATCATCGAGAAAGGATGTTTTGCGGCGGCGGGCCATGTGGGTCTCCTGAAAAACTGATTGATGCATGATGGAGACTCGGATCGAAAAGGGGCGCCCTATTGGCGCCCTTATCCGGTGCTAACCGGGCAGGATCCGGATGAAGTATCCAAATGGCTCGAACGCGTCGAAGGGCCAGCCTGATTCTCCGGCCGGGGGCTTCATGTAGCTCAATTGCGCAATATCAGGATCATGGATCACTACCTGAAACTCGGAATGGGGCTCTGTGACCACCCAATGCCAAGAGTTCTTTCTCCCATTGGCAACCTTCAAGATGCAAAGGCTATCCTCTGGGTGGTGCTCCCAGCCCCGCCAACGCTTCATCTCACAGCTAATGCCGTGCTCCCTAAGTCCGCTCATTAACTCGGAGAAATTGCTCGAGAAAGCGGGTTTGTTTCCTCTCTTTACCCCAAATCCCAGGCGCTGGAAGGTGTTTCTGGCTATGGGGTAGTTCGTGGCAGCAATCATTGCCAGGCATGCAACACCACAGCCGTGAGTATCTTCTTGTTGAACGGTCGCGACCTTTAGGTTGTGGAGTGATCTGCGGCGCATGGTTCAGATCTCGTTGCTAGTGGACAGGTACAAAGGCTGGTAGCCCGGCAGCTTGACGAGCATGTTGTCTCGATCCACTTGCAAACCACTTCCCTCGAAAAGGTCCGCGACCCAAAGAACCGATGAGTCGAACAGTTTCTTAGCCGATTCGCGGGCGCTCTTCACCAAACCGGACTCGTGGTATGCGATCCGCTCATCGCTTGCACACAGGAAAAGAACAGTGCGGCGTGGATGGCACATTTGATAGGCCTGGCTGAATTCGTGGGCCGCTTCTACTGGCGAGAGGCCGGTGTATCCGCGAGCCTCCATAGGTGTGGTAGCAGCAGTTGTTGCCCGGTAGGTGTCGTACTGTCTTTCAAGGGCTTCGCGCGCAATCCAGAAGCTTCTTTCGTTTGCTGAAAGCCAGTCGATTGCTTGGGGGGCGTCATGTGGGAGGTCATAGGCGTCTAGTAATGCCTCGAGGACATAGAAGCCCTGAGGAATTGAATTTATCGCTGACATGGTAAGAGCAAGCGGTGCCCAGTCAGGTTTTCCAGCGGCCCTTCGTGTCTGCTGTCCGTCCGAGACATAGAATCCGAACTGGTCAGCCTTTGCTTTGGAGTACTCAAAAGTCTGCTGACCAACCAGGTGTTTTTCGCCGCGGGCCTGGGGCATCAGGTTGTGATTGGTGTCCTGCCAGTGCTGCGCCACATCGTGACCAGGCCCGGAGTGACTTCGACGAGTCGCGAGTCCAGTCCCCAGCACGAACATTGCGCTCGGGAGGAGGAACAGGATGTAGATGACCCCCATGGCCCTTCTAGCAAGGGAAGCGAATTCTTCTTGCGATAGTTCTACGGTTTCCCACTCAGAGCATGTGACGCTAGGCAGAAGGCTCTGATCTGCCTCAAGCTGCATGGAGCTGGAAAAGCCTTTGCATTGCTCTGACTTCACACGCCCTTGCGCAGATGGGCTACCAAGTGACTGCAAGTAGGAGGTGGCTTCGGTCAGCAGTTTGGAAGGTGCAAGCTCCGGAGCGATGCTGCTTCCAAGCAGGATCAAGAGTCCCAGTAAAAGGCCTGGGACGAGAGTTGTGGTCAGGAAAGCGAACCTGAGTGCCCAGGTCAGTGTGGAAAATCGAAATGCTGTATACCGCTTTTGTAAGGTGCTCATGGCGTCTCTGCTCCATCTAGAGACCGCCATCCTCACATCGCGAGGTCGTGAGGGGACTGGGTATCTGCCCCGTCAACAGGGGCGGTTGAGCCAAGCCAGACCTTATGATGATTAGGGAGCAGAAAGTGCCGCGCTAAGGAGTTCCTCTGGGGAGAGGTTTGCTCCGAGAGCGTCAATGACACCAGGGTTGAAGGTGATGGCCACGCCTCGAGGAAGAGCCTGCACCATACTGGCGATCGGCGCTGGGGCTTGGGAACCATTTACCCGAAGCATTCTCTGCAAGAGGCTTCTCGCCTGGCTTAGTACCTGTTCGTGGTTGGACGCGGTGGTCAAAATCTGGACGCGGTTCTTCTGCATCGTTGCCTCAGCGATCTTAGGGCCAAAAGGCCGCATTCTGGTTCCTAGAAATTTACCTTGTAGCCGGCCTCTTTGGCTGCTGCTTCCAAGTGCTGGAGGTGATCCGTTGCCTCAGCTGCTTCGCCGTATGTTGGCCATTTGGACCCCGTAAGCTTTTCTGAGAGGGCGTTGGCCAGCATCTCTCTGATCTGAGTGTCCACCTCACCAAATTCCTGGATCTTCTTGTCGATTCCCGCCGGACACATCAAGGCGACTATTTGGGGTTGGGTTAGCCGAATGCCGGTAACAGACTCAAGCTCATCCACCGCGTCGCCAAGGAGGGCGCGATTGAGCGTGACGTTGGGCGAGGTGGTTACGAGGTGTTTTTGAAGGTGCTCCCGGCGGCGTGAGGTTCCGCTGGAAAGCTCAGCCGAGAGTGTGATTTTCCTCGCCTGTATGGCCCGAGGAAGGCGCCCAGAGAGCTTGTGGGCGTAACGCCGGGCCAGTTCGTACTCGAATGGATAGAGGCCGAAGCCATTGGCTTTGCGAAAGGCTTCCACGTCTACATACAGGAAGCCCTTGGTCCGAGCTTCCGCCTTCAAGCTATCTGAAAAAACAGAGCGGCCTTTGCCAGTTGTCCCGACTATGTGGGTGGTAACAAGAGAGTCGATCGAGGTCTCGATTTTTTCACCGCCCTGTGTGACAAACCGCATGCTGGCTGAATTTGCGAAGGGATGCATTGGCGTTCTCAGCTGTCTGATGATTGATGTCTACCTTGGGGTGACATGCTAACAATGAATTGGCGGTCCGCAACCGCCAGTGGGGGTGGGAAGCGGGAAGGGCTAGCGGGGCCAGCCCATTCCATATTACTGAGCAACTCGGAGCCGGAGTGTGGCCCGCTTGTTCTCGATCGTCTTAAGCTTTATGGGGGGAGCTACAAGCGATGGCGCATCATTTATGCTGCCGACCATTACAGGAACACTTATCTCCGCCGAGTATGTTCCGTTCGCATAAACGGCTTGATATTTGAAGTTTGTAGTGCCGTACCAGTTAGGTGCTGGAATGAACACGAACCTATCTCCGCTGATGCTTATTTTTCCGGCGGCAGTAGGAACATTGCTTGTGATCCTGAAATTATAGTTTGGCCCGGCTCCGGGTATAAGAACGGTTGTCTGGGTGTCTTCTTTCGTATCTACGGAGGGAGGCTGTATGACTTCGATGTACACCTTAGCCATTGTCGTTAGGAACGGAGAGGTTAGTTGTCTGAGGTGAGACCTGAAAGACGCTTTGCCCGTCCATCCAGGGTTTGGTTTGAATAGTGCAACGCCACCATATGGAACAGCGGCCCCACCAACTACATCGAACATGGCTGCTGGGCCGAAAAGATCTGCAGTGTTAGTGGTGTCAAAGAAAATCGTGGTGTACTCAGTATCTGCGGGTATGTACAGGTACAGATCCTTAGCTACTGGATAGGGCTCGGGGGCTAACTGGCTGCTCACTGTAATGCTTGCGGTAGCAATGTTAGAGACCTTACCCGTGCTGTCCTTTACCCGATACTGGATTGAGACGGGGCCTGTAAAGTCGTACGGCGGGGTCCAGAGGAACCAGTCTTGCGTACCTGGATAGCCAGCAACTGACGAGCTCACCAGCTCCCAGCCCACGATGCTGTTGCCGTCTGGTGAATAAGCGACGTCAGATGGCCAGAAGGTAAAACTCTGGTTCTTGTAAAGGGTGCGGCTGAAGTCATGCGCAACGGGAGGGGACTCCATCGACTTTACGGTAATTGGGACCGTGTAGTCTGCAGAAGCACCGCCGCTTTGGTAGTTAGCACGATATTTAACTGTTGTGGTGCCAAACCAGTTCGCTTTAGGTGTGAACGTGAGTGTGCCGCCGCTGATAGTAGCTGTGCCATTTGGAGACTGAGCAGTGACGACATAGGTATAGCCGGAAGTCGGGCCAAGGCTTACCGATTTTGCAGCATTTTCGTTTGTATCAATGGAGATATTCGGGGCGACGTAGATCGATGCTGTGGCTGTTGTAGTTGATGCGGTATTCGGATAATTCGCATCACCGTTAATGCAGTAGTACTGATAAGAATCTGCGCCGGTATAGCCAGTTGTTGGGTTGTAGACCATGGCCATGCCCCAGAAAGCGGCTGTGCCGTGTTGCGGCTGAGTCGCCGGAGGTGCATTTAGATTTGTAGTGAACCCATTGGTACATACCGCGCCCCCTAATCCTTGAGTGTTCTTCTGGGTGTAAATGAACACATTGCCGGCTTTAGGATGGCCAGCAGGGTTTAATGCATTTGCAATGGTTACATTGAATCTGACAATCGGAGATTTCTCTCCATTCTGATCGACGCCCCTGAGCTGGTATGTGGTTACCCCGCTGGCTCCCAGTACCTTCGGTCTAAAAAATATTGCGCCGAAGTTAGCCTCAACAATACCAATGCTAGGCTGAGAAATAATCTCGACGGTCTGGACTTTGCCACCATCAGGATCCTTAAACATGAGTTCGATGTTATCCATCGTCTCTTGGAACCGGTAAATGTTGACATTAACGTCGTACCCGACGGTCGAATACGGCGCTGCCGCAAATGCTTGGTTACCAAGCACTACAGCAACAATGACCATAAGGGCCTTTAGCACAGTCGACCTGACGACCGTCGACATTTTGCGGGTTGTTTTCATTTGGCACCTCGGTGAAAAGCATGTGGGGTGTCGTTGATTGTCTGATCGATGCAGGGCGAGTGAATTTGGGATCGCTGTCTTGGGCATCGAGGAGAGAGGTCTGACCGGCAGAAGCGCTTCTTCAACGCTTGGATCTTCTCAAGTGGGACATGCAAAAATGCATCTATTCGCCCCTGTGACTGGGCCAGTTCCAGGCAAAAATGTATTAAGTGGTGCGTCAGCAGCCGCGGGAGCTTGCGGTTTCCTATTCGGTGGCAGAGTGCATGGAGAGGTTTGACCCACCGATAGGGACGAATACGGCTTATGCGTACAACACAGGGCGTGAAGATAGAGGGAAGGGCGGGAGTGAGTTCTCCGCTGGTTACTTCAAGGGAGCTGAAAATGGAAAGCTGGGAGAAGGGGCCTCAATTCACCGTAGAAGGGCTTTCAATCAGAGTACTTTGCGCACACGGAGAGGATCCGGTAACGGCCGTATCTGCTAAGGAGGGGCGTTTCTACTACGCAGAAAAGGTGCAAGGCCTGCCTGCTGATGTCCTGGACCCAGGTCATGATTGGCTTACGAGATTCCTGGAGCGTGCTAAGCGCAAGAAGCTGCAGCAGGAAGAATTCCTCGGACGTCAGGCTAATGGACTCCAGCGGTTAGCGCTGGCTCGATAAGCCAGCGCCATAGGCCGACCATGTTGGTGATACTGAAACAAACCTGCATCGATAACATCCACCACGCGCGGATGTGAATCGCAAATCCTGAAAGCAGGACGTTGCTGATCGAAAACCCCACCCAGCCGTAGCTGGACACCGGGGTATTTGATGCAATCAGCGCGGCACCAATAATCCCCGCCACGGCGCCTACCCCTTCCATCACTCGAATCAAATTCATCGCCAAGGGCTCCCATCCGTATAGGACGATTCTCACGCCAATGGGATATAGGAGGCTGGCAATTGGGCCCAGAGAAGGGGATGGCCCGCCGCCTCACACGAGACTTGCTTTGAGTGAGGAGGCGAACCTGGTCGTGGTGTTTAAAGAAGAGGCCTGGCTAGCCGCGGCTTGTGTTCGGGTTAGTGAGTAGGCGGCGACAGTTTTATTGCGCGGCGGCGCTCTAGGCGCCATAGCAGCCGTCCAAGCAACCAGTTGAGGAGGGCACCTGCAGACAACGCGATCGCTGCCACTAGCAGAAGCTGGGCAAGGCGATTCAGGATTGGGGATTCCGACAGACCTAGGAAGAAACCGATTTCCTCCTGGTATAGCCAGGAGACGGACAACAGCGCCGAGAAAAGGATCACGCACATGGAGCGTGACAGGAATTCGATCAGTTTGATCATTGTGGTCTCGCAAAAGTGCCGCCGGCGAACCGGCGGCTATGGTTCAGGGCCTTAGAAACTATCGGAGGTTGAGAAGCCACCGCCGCCGAAACTGCTCGAGCTAGAGAATCCGCCACCACCGAAACCCGAAGAGCCAGAGCTGAAACCGCCTCCGCCAAAAGTATCTTCGTCAGGGATACGGCTGGCAGAACTTTCGACTTTGCTTGTCACAGAGCTCGACGACAAACTGCCTGCCATGTAGCCGATCAGGAGGCTGTCGAGGTCCAGTGAGTCGGAATACCGATATTTCGAGCTGTTGTAACTCGAGGTTTTGAGTTTCCTTTCGATGTCTTTAGCACGCTCGTACTGCCGAGATTGAGCCTCGCGCTCTTCTCGCAGCTTAGGTATAGCGTCACGAACCTTCCGTAGTTCCTCATACAGATTTCGGGCGCTGATAGCGTAGGCGTCATCAGCTGGGTTCTCAGTTTTCCGGCAAAGCTCTACCAGCTCGGAAATGGACTTCTGTTGTAGTGCGCCGACCATGAGGTCGTGTGCTTTACGGTGGTAGACGTCCGTTTTAGCAGAGAACTGATCGAGCTGCTGGTGGATGGAGTTTGCCTTCTCTTTAAGGTCGGCGATCAGCTGCTCTTTGGTTTCAATCTCTTTTTCGAGGTCGACCAACTTGAAGCGTTCGGCTGCATCCTGGCGCTGCTTAGCTACCTCCGTTTCACGAGCTTGGACTTCAGAAATGAGGTCGTCCATTTGCTGCTGGTTAGCGGTGGCCAGGGCGAGAAGAGTGTCGTAATTGGACTTGTTGCGGAGATAGTTGATGCGGCCAGCTACCCAGCGATCGAGGAAAAGAGAAACCTTGCTGCCCGCGTATTCTTGCGTACCGAAGCGTTGACGCTCCAGGTAGAGGAATAGCTTGCTGGATCTGAAGGCTGGAAGCTTGTGCTCAACTTCGGCCTTGATCTCAGCGTACGAGGGGGTCCCCAAGGTCGCAGCCAATTGAGCGTCGTCACGAGCGTTCACCGCGGCACGAAAAGCTTCATCGGCGCCCAGCGCCTTAAGCATCTCGCCCTCGATATCGTCGGATTTGTTTTTAAGAGCCTGGTGAGTGGAGATGGTTTGGCCTATCTCAGCTTCAACACGGGCGAGATTCTCTTGCAGATGCACGATTGCACTCTGCCGGGTAGCCAATGTGGTTCTAACCTCGTGGTTCAGCAGATTGCTGTCACCGAGTTGAATCGCGGCGATTTTGCTGAGCTGATCAAGGATCTGTTGCTCCAACTTCAACTCATCGGAAGTCGCCTGGGTCAGTGCTCTATCAGAAGCACGGAAGGTGCTTTCGAATTTGCGGGTGTTGTCCTGAACCCGCTGAATAACTGTACTTGCCTTCATTGGGTCACCATTCCAGGATCATGTTGTGAGACGGGTGGGCGCGATCGCTGTAGCTGATCTCGAAGGTTCGGTCTGCCTTTGAGCCCATGTCCCTCTGGTCAACCTTTCCATCAGCCTGCTTGTCGGCCTTGACTCGTTGGTACTCATCCGAAGGCACGCGGAGGCCAAAATACTTCACCTCGCGGGTCTGCCCGCTTTCTGAGCTGGTGATCTTCAAAGGCACGACGCGGCCAGTTGGATCGACTGCCTCGACTATCAAGTACCAAGCCTTTCCCTGTCCGGAAGAGGCGCCGTTCTGAATTCGCTCAGCCCCAGATTTGATCCCGGTCCGATCGACAATTCGCAGCTGGAAAGGGGTAAGTGCGTAGGACTTCATTGCCTCAAGCTCATCAATGACGCTCTCGGCACCGCGGATATCAAGCCCTTTGATAGCTTCTCTCGCCCTGTCAGCAGTGAGGTTGACCAGGCCGTAATCAGACTTGCTTCGCAGCTTCATTGCGTTGAAATCAGCGATCACTTGGTCAAGGTGCGACTCGGTAGCTTGTACACGCGCGCTGTCGCTAAGGAGCCTGGTCAGAGCAGCTACAGCTTTCCGAGCTGCTTGGAGGTCCGACTCCGTGCTTGCTTGATTGATCAGTCGTTCTGCTTCAGCCGCGGCCTTGGGAAGCGTTGGGTAACGACCCTTCATCGACTGATAGTCGGAACCAGCAACTGTCGTTGAGAGGTCTTCGTTTGCGCTAATGAGCGCGATCGCAGAGTTGAGGTCTTCTTTGGCAGAGTTGATTCGGTTGTACGCCTTGTCTAGACGTGCCGATTGGGAATCGAGCGTTTGCTGGTTCTCTTGCCGGGATTCGTAGCTAATGCTCTTGAGAGGCTCAATTACATTCAGCTGTTCAGCCTCGGCTGCTGATGCACGAGCTCTGAGCAGCATGCGGTTGGCAGCTGGGAGCTTCGCTTCGGCCAGCGAGCTTGCCAGCCTGGTGATCCTTACTTGGACATCCAGGATCTCAAGAGTGAGGTCTGCGCTGCTGCTCTTAAGAGTTGACGCAGTATCGAAAAGGGAAGCTACCACACCCTCCTGGTGCGTTTTGAATGCATACGACCCCAGACTGAAGCTCACAACACAAAAGAGGCATCCCAAGATCGCCCTTGGCACCCATACGCGACGCGATATGACAAGTGCTGCCCAAGTCCGCGAGAACATACCGAGCTTCGGGGCATCAAACATCAGACGCTTGGAGAAGTACTCTTTGACGCCCTTATCCAGAACGTCGCTGCTTACCTCGATGTTTTTGCTCTGGTAGTAGTCGCTCAGCCGGCGCACGACTTCTGCGCGGCGTTCTGGGAGATTCAGAAGGTCTTGCACAAGCAGCTGGCGATGTCGCAGTTCATCCACGACCCCCATTGCTCCCATTTGTTCGGAGAGAGTGATGCTGCCCATTTACTGCCCCTTGGCTACCAGTGCTGTGAAGCGGCGCTTTGCGGTCTCAGTTGCATCGGCGATCTCGTTTGCTGCAGCGGTCGACTCCTTCCGAAGCTCGTCGATGAGGCTGAGGCTGCTTTCCTGGAAGGCGACAACGGCATCTGCCAGTGCCTTCACAGACTCTACCTTCAGCGTGGAGCCATAGCCCGATCGCAAGGCCTGGTTGAGTTGGTCGGTACCAGTGGTGGCTAGGGCCTCAAGGGACTTGCCCATTCCGTCCTTCATTGCCTCCAGGGTATTGGTGGCCTCAGCTAGACCGCTGTTCGAGGTGAAGGCCGCGGCCAGCCCCGAGAAAACAGTTTCGTTTGTACTGAAGAAGGAAATGGAGCGCTGGCGGAGGCGCTCTTTGACTGTCT
Source organism: Pseudomonas sp. AU12215 (assembly GCF_001675465.2). Taxonomy (NCBI): domain Bacteria; kingdom Pseudomonadati; phylum Pseudomonadota; class Gammaproteobacteria; order Pseudomonadales; family Pseudomonadaceae; genus Pseudomonas; species Pseudomonas sp. AU12215. Next base: position 42,803 of record NZ_MACM02000160.1, on the reverse strand, counting down.
GTGCCTGCTGGAGGCGAGCGAAGACGACTTCTGCGGTGTTGTAGCCAACCTTCAAGTCATCCGCGATGTCCTTGATGATCTGGTAGGACTCGTCTTCCTGCTGCACTGCACGAAGGGCTTCATCACGCTTCAACTCAAGAGCGCTACGTGCAGCTTGGTCATCCCCAGTGGCGTCTGCTACCGCTGCACTTGCGGCTTCCAGGTCAGCTTTGCGCTGATTGAGGGCATCAGTAGCAGCCGAAAGAACCTGCTGTGCCTCAACTTCTGCACTTTTCAGCGCCATACGGAAATCTTGGTAGGCGCCCAGGATAGCGGCTTCGATCTCAAGCTGTTCCCCACAGGACTTCACGACCTCCAGATACGACTGGTGGATTTTGTTGAAGCGGTCTGGAATCGAACCACGGCTGAGCTTCATCCAGTTGAGCTTCAGCTTTTCGGTGAAGTCCAGCTTGCCGTCGGCCATCCACAGCGCCATTTCGGCAGCGTCGTCGCGAATGGAGTTGAAGCTGGTGGTGATTTCTGCGAAGCGAGTGGAAATCTCCATCCCCTGGATTTTCTCGCGGATGACCGCGTTGAAGGCAGAGGATTGCTGCAGAGTTGCGGCGATAGATGCGACCTTGTTGAGGTCGTACTTGGCGACTTTGTCCAACAGCTTAAGCACCGGTGCTTCTTGGACTTCAGGCTGGAAGAGAATGCCAACAGTGCGAAGCGTGCTTACAGCGCGATCGAGGTAGTTCATTCGAAACCCTTGGGATGACGTGGTTAGGGAAGGCGACTTTTCAGTGCACCCTGATCCTCCCATAGAGTTGGAATATGCAAGTCCCGCATTAGCGCCCCGCAGTGGGGCCAATTGATGGTCTGTACGCCCGCAGCGACCAATTGAGAGAAATGGGTCTGTAGGCAGCAGGTATTTGCCCCCGCTACCGGGCCGGATTCGCCCCCGAGCCAGGCGCGATATAGAAGAGACTGTTTCGAGATGTCCTGCAGGATGGCGCGGCTTCCGCAGAGCTCCGACCCACCAACACCCGCAGGCGGAAGATCATTTGCAAAGGACTTTCGGGCATGAAGAACATATGGGCCGTAGCTGCAACCGTTATCGGGTTCGCAGTCGCGACTAGCACTTATGTGGAGGCAAATGCAGGGCCAGCCGCTTCAGGGGTGAGGGCCTCGGCTGAGACTACATCTCAGGAAAGTGCTCCTGGGCCGCAAGCTCCGGTAAAAATCACAGACGTGCGCCGGTATATGTCGCAGTTCCGCCAGCTTTTACCAGGAGAAAAACGCCTTCTGCTGCCAATCAAACAGTGGAAAGTTTCTGATGATGGGACAGGATTCGATATCTGTGGCGGGGCTATCACAAGGGGTGGCGAATGCGAGGTTGGCGGTTTTCTATCCGCAAGCCGCACCATCCCATTCGTGTCCCCAGCCGAAGCTGTGACGGCCGCGGATCCGAAAGCCAAGCTCGTAGAAATTGAGCGAGAGAAGAGGTACCTCCGACTCATCTTCACGATTGATCCTGCATCAAAGGCCACGACGTCCTCGCTGCCAAGCGGGAGTGGCATTTCCTATGGCGGAGCTTTCCCCAATGCAGGATCGATACCTGAAGAGCCAGGCAGCGCAATCGAACAGATTGCGAGCTTCCTGACCTGGTTGGTTCCGCTAGGGACTCTGGGAGTGCTGGTCTCATGGCTAGTGTGGAGCTCCGGTCCAGCACCTTCATCTTCCCGCATGGTGAGTACAAGCTCTCAGCATTCATCCAGTCAGCGGCCCCAGCCTGTACCTCACCTCGAGCAGGTTATTGGCCAGGCTTCTTCGCCTCCCCTCCAGCTAGAGCCAGAGCCGATTGAGCCTCGCAGGCCGGGTTACCGAAAGGTGGTCTTGGACTGACCAATTCCGGCGCAACGAAGGTACTTCGCCTCTCAATTGGCTACCTCGTAAGGGGCAGATGAGCTCCCTCGCGAGCCCCAAAAAAAGAACAATGAGACATCCCTGGGCTTTGTGCCCTCTCGGAAATCGCTTGAGGACAAATTCATGAGCAACTCGATCCCCTCCTATGACAGCCTCGACATCCCGATCCGCCTCTCATTTCCCGTGATCAGTATCAATACGTTTGAGCTGTCTCGAGCAGAAAGCGCTGTACGTGATTCGGCAAAGCGGCTGAAAAAAGGCTTTAAGCTGATGGAGTTCAAAGCGCTCCCTTCGCCGAATTTCTTTACGGAACTGGCCGGTAAAGCGAGCGGAGACGACCTTAATGGTGTTGTAGTTCTTGATCGGTTCTTCTTCGATCGGGCAAAGGTTAACCCTGAAGCTATCCCGGCGCTTAAAGCCTCAATTGAAGAGCTGGAGAGACACGGAATAAATTACATCATTGCAGGACGCGATGACGTCAACGAAGAATTTGTATATCACCTTGATCTTCCGCCAATGGAGCAGGAAGAAATTACAAACCTCCTAAAGGAGTGCGAAGCAAATATCCCAAGCTCTGGGGAGCTTTTCCATGCGACCGAACGGGTGGTGATCGCTAATCATGCCCGCGGGCTTAGCTACACCCAGATGAAAAACGTCTTTAACTACATTGCATACCTCAAGTACAAAAACCAGGATTACCTGGGCGAGATTCGGCGCGAGAAGAACCACATTCTGCGCGATGTAGGGCTGGATGTTCTGGAGTCTGTACCAATCGGAAGTGTTGGTGGTCTGGAAAACCTCAAAGAGTTCTTGGACATTCGAAAAGCCGGCTGGGATCGAGATCTTCCGGTGAAAGGACTTCTGTTGGTGGGCGTTCCTGGAGGCGGTAAATCACTTGCCGCAAAAGCTGCCGCTGATGTATTTGGCACCGCTCTTGTAAGCCTTGATATGTCTCGGTTTTATTCAAAATTCCTCGGTGAAACTGAGGCTAAGTTTTCCCGTGCGCTGCACACCATCGAGCAGATATCTCCTGTAGTCGTATTGATCGATGAAATGGAGAAGGCTTTTGGAACCGGTGAAGGTGAGCACGAGGTTTCCAAACGGCTGCTGGGGAAATTCTTGAGTTGGCTTCAGGAGCGAAAGAAGAAGATCTTCATTGTTGGTACTGCCAACCGTGTCAGCGCACTGCCGCCTGAGCTTATGCGGGCTGGCCGATGGGATCGTTCCTTTTTTATCGACCTACCGTCCCAGGCTGAAAGAAGTGCGATCTTTGGGATTCATCTGAGGAAGAATCAGGCTGCCGTGGATGAGTTTGATGTGCCCATGCTGGTACGGATGAGCGAGGGGTATACAGGCGCCGAAATCGAGCAAGCTGTAATTGACGCTCTGTATTTGGCAAATGCTAAAGATCAGCAGATTAACCAAGGGATTCTGGTCGAGGCACTGCAGCAGATCACACCAACAAGCGAGACGAGAAAGGAAGACATCAATCGCATTCGAGAGCTGCGAAATAACGGCTTCTATCCAGCGAACCGCTATGAGGAAGAGACCCCTCAAGCAGGCCGTCGAATTAGCGTTTAAGAACTGAGGGAGTACCAAGATGAGCCACATCGTTAAAGGCAGAGTTTCCGTTGCTTACCAGGACAAAGATGTCCTCATCAAAGCGTTGCAAGTAGTTGGCAATGTTTATGTGGACGAGCGGCTGTACCGGGTAGGTGTAGGTTTCACCTCCGAGAAATACAGTTTGGTGCTGGTTGATAAGAGTGATACACACAAGCGGATTGGTTACAACCTAGAGAGTGGGGTGTGGAGCCAGTTTCAAGAAGACTGGGGAAGCTACGGGGAGTGGACAAAGGCCGCGGCGTCCAAGATCCAGGATGCCTACATTGCTTTCCACTACCAGAAGCAACTGGAAAGTGATGGCTTCAATGTGACAGTCACGCAACTGGCTGATGGTAGCCTTAACGTATTTGCAGAGGAGAAGTCATTTTGAAAAGTGTGACGATCAGAATCCACGAAGGGAAGATCAGCGCGGATTACACCGGTTTCGTGGGAAAGGCATGTGAAGCCCTGGACGATCGTATTCGTCCTGAGGGGCTTGTCGTTGAAGAGAAGGAATTGAAGCCTGAACATGGGTTTGTTACTGCAGGTGATCAGCAGCAAACTGTAGAAAGCAACTGGTGATGCTTATGAGCCGTAGGGGAATTCTCCTTCTGTGCGGGCTAGCAGTGGCGACTCTACCTGGGTTATCCCTAGGGGGGCCGTATGGGGTAAAGCCGGCTGAAATTCAGCCTGCTCGCATCCTCCTTGATGGAGAAAAGGTAGAAACCTACGGCCAAAACAAATGGGCACCATCATCTACTAAAGATGGTACGGGGATTGTGATCTGTGGAGGCCAGTTTAGTCGGGGAAAATGCAGGGTTGAATCGGAGGGCATGATGGGTGTGTTGGGGGCTAAAGAAAGCGCCCCAGTTCTTCCGCTGTCTGAGGCGATAGCAGCTGTTAATCCTCAGGCCAAGTTAATAGACGCACAGGTGCAAGGTCGTTCACTTAAAGTCTACTACAGGGTAGATACTGCAAAGCCTTCTGATCTGAGTGAGAAATTACCGACCGGCTTCGGTATTGATTTCAAAGGAAACAGTAGTGATGCCCCAATCATTAATTTCTGGGACTGGGTTGGGTTCTGGGCAGTCGTTCTCGCACTAGCGTCTGTATATGTGATCTGGTCCTTCAAGAGCACGTCGGTGCAGCGTGTGGTTGGGAATACAGCCCCCGTTACTCCTAGTGCGTTGAGTCATATTCCTATTCCAACATATCTGCCGACTTCGCAGGTTGCCAACAGTATTCATGCTTCAGATAGGTCGCAAACAGGCGGCCTGTCGCCAAACCACGAAATTGCCAAAAGAAAAATCATTCTTGATTAGGACATTGTTCCTCATGAAATCATTAAAAGCGACGCCAAACGTATTGGATGGACGTGCGGCATCGGTGAGGTGTCCACGTAGAATCGTAGTAAAAGATGGTGTCGTCTGTGGATTTCACGATGAGGTTAACTTCGAGGGGTTAACCCTCGAGAGCTACGAAAAAAAACGTGTATCAAAGATCATCCCAGACAACCTCTGTTTGAGGGTCTGCTTCTACATCTTGAGAATTGGCTTCGGCGAGGTTGGTATTGTTTCTGATTGGACCAGAAGTTGGCGGTGTATTTGGCTTCTGGTGGTTGATGCTGAATCTAAAGGGAGGTTTCATGATCGGCAAGAAGCGATCCGGTTCGAAAAAGAGTTAATATTCCAGCAAGGGAAACTAAATGTGGAGGGCGCAAATGCTTAATATCTGTCTGCGCCGCACAATTTTCTTTGTTTTTCTGTGTGGTTGGCTAATCACACCGGTAACAGCATCTGAGGATCGTCAGCCCGAACGAGTCCGTGAAATTAGCCTCCAACCTAATCAGTGGCGGGACACTTCTCATGGCGTTGAATATTGTGAGGGCGTTTTCAGGCGCTATGGCGGGTCTGAGAGCGAGGCTAAGTGCCGCGTTAGTGTCGGAGGTATTTCGGGTTTCATTGGCTCGATGCGTGATGGGAAAGCTATTCCATTGGCGGACGCACTAGTAGTAATGAATGGTATGAGCCTAAAGCGCTATCAGGGCAATGTTATTCGAACGCATGAAAAACCATCTCGTGGTTTAGTCGTGACTTACTCCCTTGTTGAGAGGCCTGGCGCAAATGCAGATGTGTCCCTTGCGGGTGAGTCGGAGAAGACGCCTGAGGTAGAGAAGAAAGAAAAAGACGTTCCAGGTTTTGTCTATTTACTCGCCATCATAGTAGTACTTGGCTTTGCCTTCCTCTCCTTAGCCTATCCCTTGTTCGGTCCGTTATCACTTGGTAGCGGACTGGTTATCGTTATAGCAGGGTTGGCTATCGGGGGGGACTTCCAATTTGGCAGTCGCATTAATTGGCTCTTTCTGCCTGCTAAGTTCGGTATGCATTTTTGTATTCTGCCATTTGAGGAGTAAGGCTGAACGAGCCAGGTACGAAGAGTACAGAGCCACGTATGTATCAAGTCTGAGATACACGTCAGAAGCAAGTTCGCTTCCTCCTGCTCCAGTTCCCCCCGTGGGGGAGATTTTGGGTGCAGAGCGTGGTGCAGAGTCAGTGGTCGTCGCGCAGTCGCCAGTTGATCTGGATCTAGGCCTGGACTCAGGTAGCAAACTCCCTCCAGGCCGGCGGCGCATTGTTCTTGATTAGGCCGAGCCCGCCGGCCGTCCCGTCGGTACTTGTGGAGAGTCATGCGTTACCTTCGGCACATACACGGCATCGGGTTCCAATGTGATGGAACAGGTTGCTGTATCGGCATGCTGTGCTCTTGGCGAACAGCCTGGACGAACCGTGAGCGTGAGAAAGTCCTTAAGCTGGGACTGACATCTATCGGGAGCAAGAAACTCGAGAGCTTCACTCAACTGGTAGCCGTTGAGGGCCATCGTAGAAACGCCGGTGTCACTTCCGGGCTGAAGGTGGATGGCCAACAGTTGGAGTATCGTAGCCTCAAGGGCGGCCGTGTCGCAGCCGGCAAGTCGAGTATCCGCTTGTAGGAGTTGATGAAGCCGGCCTTCAACGCTTCCTACTTCTCTGTTAGTGACGAGCCGAGGAGGGGATGAACTCCGAGGGCTGGCTGCCGATATCCAGGCTTCCAAAGGGCCGGGATCGACCTGAAGGGCCGCACATGGCGGCTGCTCGGTGCTGACGTGGTCGTGTAGCCAGTATCTCCCCAAATGCCACAGTGTCCCGCAGTTCCAGCATTGCTGGCTTCCCTCCAGGCCTGAGACCGAGAGGGGGCGGTAGTAGTGTTGTGCGCTATGTTCAGGTGAGTTCATGTTTGGCCTGACTATGAGGTAATTGGGCTACAGCTGACACGTAGGGATGAGCTCTACCGGAACCCCACGGGAGTCAATCAGGCTCTTCATCGCGTAGGGGTAGTTGTCGTAGATGACACCATTGAGATATCTCCCGGCGCGTTTCTTTCCGGCACGATTCATCCAGGCATCGTTCTTGACATCGCCAAGGTCAGAGGTGGCTCTATCCGTTCCGTGCTCTGTCACACACATGACCGGTACGCCATCTACAACGGGATGGCCAAGCGATTTGGGGCCGCGTGGACACCAAGCGCCCCATTGCTTGAAGAAGAAGGGCACATTCATTCGGGCGCACTGTTTCCGAAGGCTCTCTGCCCAGTCGGGATGCATTGGGCGAGCTTGATCACCAGACTCGCCTCCAACGACGACCCAATCAATTCCGGCTCGTCGGTATGCGATACCTTCCTTTTTCGAGAGGGAGTTGTAGGTGAAGTCCCCGTCCTGGACGCGCAGTAAGTCGACCGGGCCAAGAAGCGGTTCCAGACTCAGCCAACGAACTGCCGCGGGCGTATCGAGTAAATGAGAGATTCTGGCTGCTTGTTCTTGGTCTTCGACGCTCACGCCAAGCCAAAGATTAGGGAGAGGCCATACTGAGCGCAGATCCATTGCGTGGTCAGCACGAAGGATCTTCGCCTCAGCCTCAATACGATCTACAACGTGCGGATCGTTAAGGTAGTCGCGCATTCTTGATGCTCGCTTGGTGAGCACCTGGAACACGTGCGGCTTGGCCTGGGTCGTATACGCTAGCGCCATTACGGCAAAGATCTTGTCGATTACACTGAAATGAACGCTTTCGTGAAAAAGGTCTGACATGCTGTTCACGAAGATCATTTTCTGCTTTCTCCACCGGAGAGGCAGTTGCAGCGCTTTTTCTACGAAGGAAACCTTTCCATTCCACTGCCCGCCGCGAGCTAAGAGCCCGTCGTAGGAACCATGCCCCTCGGGTACGCCGCGGCCGCGCTCCATCAAGATGATTCTTGCCGCTTGGGTTTCGGCGTAACAGTGCATGCAACCCTTTGAAATTCGTGTACACCCGGCCAGTGGATTCCAACTAGCATCTGCCCACTCTATGTTCGTTTTGGAACTCATAATTCATCTCGCATCAATGCGACCTCAGGGTTCATTTGACATGAGCCTTGATCTGGGTACGCCCTAATTCGCCCCTCTCGGTGGGCACGGAAAGTTTCTCTATGCGCGATTTTCCTGGTCTTCTCAGAACTGCAACCTGGGATTGGTTCCTATGCGCGCATGTGAGCCAGAATTGGGCGGGTTAGGCATTTCGGCGGGGTAAAGGCGTGAAAAGATGCAGATGATCTGGCGGGGGGATTTCAAATGGGTGACGAATTTCTTGTGTGGTCCTTGGTAGGTTTGGCTTGGCTGATTCTTTTGCCCACGGTCTTGATCTTCATTGCGACGTGGACCGTTTCCAAAGTGGTTAAAGCATCGTTTGTCACTTATGCAGCATTGGGCTTTATTGGCGTTCCAATTCATGAACTCGCTCATGGACTGGCATGCCTTTTGTTCCGCATGCCGATAACTAGGATGCGACTATTTGCCCCAAACCATGAAACTGGAAATTTGGGTTACGTTTCCTTTGCTTACAATCCAAGGTCGACTTTCCATGCAGTTGGTCTCGTAGTACAAGGTGTAGCCCCGCTAATAGCCGCATGCATAATTTTAGGGTTTTTCTTTCCCATCCCGAGCGAGGGCGTCGTTTACTTGGGAGCTGTCGAAAGTAACTGGTTAGTGAGGTTCACCGCAGAGGGCATCAATCAGGGCTTATCGCTCACGCTTGGGAATCTGGTGTTAGGTATGGAAGGAGCGGGGTGGGCAATACTTGCGTTGCTTATCGCTGCATACTCTATCCCCAGTTGGTCAGATGTGCGCATTGCTCTGCGAGGGGCAGTTGTGGTCGCGATTATTTTTGTAGCGGGTTGCGCTTTGCTTTCCATCGCAGGGGAGCTTGCTCCACTTAGTCTAAAGGGGGAGGTTGGTCTGCTAGAGGGGTATCTGAAAGATGCACTCATGGACGCGGTCGGTGCAGCGATTCGGGGTATCTCAATGGTGGTTTTTGTCTCCTTGACTGGCCTTGTAGTCATCCAGGTTTTTCCTGCCCTAATTGGGCATATGATTAAAACGCTGATGTCGGCCTCGCGCGAAACGAGTGACGACGAGAAAGAAAATTGCCGGCCCGAAGGACCGGCAAATATTTAGATGATTACAGCATCAATGCACCAGTCAATTCCTGAGAGTTTTCTTTTCATGATTGGCTGGTGTTTTATTGCGTTTTCAGTTTCGCTGAGAATCTGACGCTTGAATCGATCTTCAAGCATGAAGTCCGGCTCATCAACGTACTGTCTGTCAAACTCTCTTTCCGAGATAGGCGTTAGCCCTCTCCTGGTACCGCGTTCCACAATTTGAACGAGAAAGGTCGCGGTGATTTTTGCAGTGAGTTTGCTTTTCATTGTAGGCCTCGAGTAGCGCAGGCCTTCCCAGCTGGGAAGAGCCCCAGTGGGTTAGTGGAAAGTGATTTCGATGTGTCTGTAACTCACGCCGGCACGCTCGCAGACCCGCAGTGTGGGTTCTTGGCCGCCACGAGATGCTCGCTGGTTTAGTGCCCACGAGAGAGCCTGGTTGTAGGTCATCCGTTTAGGCAGATGCCCGCAGCCGACTTTTACAGGAAGTGCCGGATCAGGGCTTTCATCAATGAAGAAAGGCATGGTGTGTCTCCAGTGAAGAAGGACACACCAACCCAGAGGGCAAGTGTGCCCCTGGGGGATGGCGGTTAAGCCGTGGATGCTGACAATACAGGTCAGCTGCTGACGTCAAGACCTGCTCAGCAGGGTCTTGAAGATTGAAGCCAGGCGATAGCCTGTGTGCTGCGTTTAACGGTACCCCAATCGCTTGAGTTCGGAAAGAACCGTTTCCTCCGCAAGGGCTCTGATCTGCGGATTGCCCTTGGTGAGCCTCTCAATGAGTACCTGCTTTTCCGGAACGTAGACAGCTGCGAATTTTACGGCGCGGTCAACGATTGAGCTGACGTTGACGATGATGTCGCACAGCTTGACGTCATGCGCGTCAGCATTGCCAAGTGCGTAGTGCTCAATGTCAATTGCCACTCGTGTGGCTCGATCGCCGTCCTCTCGTTTCGAAATCTTGCTGACCATCTGGACGATTGTGGCCACCTCGATTCCAAATTCCCGGCGCAGCAATTCGTAGCTGACATGCGTGTCTTCGATCACGTCATGAAGCAATGCTGCAGCTAGGACTGTGGAATTGGAGGTGTACCTCGAAAGCAGCTGCGATACAGCTTCGAGGTGGGTCGAGTAATCCTCGCCTGTGTAGGGGGTCTTCTGCCCGATAGCTGCATGAGCCCCCACGGCGAAAGCCCTGGCTCTGTTCAGCAGGGTTTCGTCCGTTGACCGGGACTCCTGGTTGCTCAACGTTGTCATGCTCTACGCCTTGTGGGTTGGTAGCGTGTATTTTCGCGCAGTCGGCCAGAATGCAACTGCGCATAACCAAAAAGCCCGACCTCTCTTTAGGAGTGGTCGGGCTTGATCTTATGTGCCCTGGTGGATGATCAGGTATCCAGCGTGGTCTGCTCGAGCAGAGCTGATCACAGGCACCAGTTTTTCAGGAATGTCATCCCAGCTGTTGGCCAGATTCAGGACGAATTCCCAGACGCCGTCTTGCCCATTGCGCGCATGAACAAAGCTGGCTTTTTCCTCGACCCATTTCCACTCAGAGACCTCTTCGGGGATATCGTAGTCACCTACGATATCTTGCATCATTACCGATCTGATCTCTTCTTTCGTTGCGCCGTGGAATGCCTCGAAAGGCTCGCGGGCGTCCTCGACCGTCACCCCAAAAAACTGAGCAAGCTCAGCAATGGACAACTGCTCCGTTTCGAACGGCGCTCCGCTGCTTTTGGCGTGGCCGGCGAACCAGAAATCACGAGAACTTACGTTCAGCGTTTCGCCATCGATCTCGAATTCGGCTTGATAGTCGACAGTCCGATCCAGCTTCTCAACCTTGTGGAGGTTGCTCGCTTTGACGAGAACGCTCAAGCGAACGATTTCAAGAGCCTTGTTTCGATCAAGAGCGAATGTGGCGGAGGAGGGGACTACGCCATCAACCTGGTTGCGCAGCTCAACGTCGTAGGATTTAGTTGTGTTCATGTGGATCTCCTTGAGGAAGGAGTCCTGGCCCGCTAGGGGTCAGAGACCCCTAGGGTTTGTGTGATGCTTCTGAAAGGGTGAAGCTACCCTCGGCAGGCAAGGTGCCTGATGAGGTTCTGATGGTTACATAGCGACTCTGCCGCATGCAAGACGCTAAGCTGCGTTCTCCTTTCGCCATCTGAGATAATCGCCAATGTCGGTGAAGCCGGCATTCCAGGCCAGGGTGTCAAGCATGTCCATTGTTTCACCGGGCATGGCGAGTTCTTTGAGCTCCTTAGGGATTTCTTCAGCTTGCTTGGAGACCTCAGATTCCTTGCCAGATAGGCGCATCCAGATTTGCTTCAGGTGATCGTCGTCGTGCGCCATGTGGAGCTCGTAAATGAACTCCTCGGTGATCTCGTCCGGCTCAACCCCCAGTTGGCGGGAGTATTCGGAACGCCAGTGGGTTAGGTCGGCATTGTGCCTTTCGAAGGCCTCGATGAATTCCTGATGAGATTCCTCGTCTTCGTAATCGTCTTCATGTTCATGCTCACGCATAAACAATTCTTCGGCTTCTCTTTGCTTTAGCAGTTCAGCGTCAAGCTCTTTCTGTCTTTCAGCAGACTTTGAAAGTACCTGCGTCCATTCAATCTGTTCCCCTTGGTCAACGCGAGACTGAATGGACCTGTTGACTGAACGAAGCAGTGCATCAGAGTCCCGGTTGTCAGCGAATGCGCTTAGAGTTTCGCTTGAGATTTCATCCGCAATTGCAGGTAAATTTCGCTTCTCTAGCTGATCGTTAGCGCGGTTCAGCAGGGCGTCTGCAAAGCGCAAGCTTCCTTTTAGCCGACGAGACTCGACCTGCATTCTGTAGGTGTAAGTGCGCAGCCAGAGATGAATGAATTGCTGCCGATCTTGGGCGTACTCGATGTTGATGTCATGAAAGCGACTGAAGAACTGGCCGTCATGGCCGGCATCCATGCTGTCACCCTCATGTGCAACCTCGTGCTCCAGAAGGGAGAAGAGGAGATGGGCAGTCTTTAAGGGCTCTGAGGCTAGCTTTCTAGCCAGGTCGATGTTGAATGCGATGTACTTTTCGCCGTCGGTCCAAGCCCGCATGCTGTTTGATTCGCCAAGGAGAATCTTGAAGCGCTTCCCGCGGTGTACTTGAAAGTTCCCATACACCCGGCCGCCGGTGATCACAGCGGCATAACGCTCCAGGGCTAATCGCATAGGGCTCCAAGCCCGGTACTGCGGTTTTGTAAGGGCTTTTTCCGCGCTGACTACACCGACCTTGATTTTGAAAGAGTCACGGATGGTGTGGTAATCGAGAAGGTTTGGCGCCCCCTCTCTGATATACCAAGCAAACCTGGCCGGAGATCCAGGCTCGACGCAGCCTGATTGGTTTGGCAGTTCATCAAGAAGTCCGGTAAGCGTTTTAACAATGCGATCGAGATCATCACGAAGCTCGCCGGCGCTGTAGCACCCAAACCGATACATGGTTGAAGGGTGGACAAGAAGGGCAATTCCTTCCCGTGCGATGGCTTCGCCTTTGGGGACATCCTGAGCCCGCTCAACGACTGCGTAATTTTTTTCATGGGAGAAACTTCTACGGATGAACTCCGCGAAGGTGACATGCTTTTTCCCTGGAAGGAGCGTAATCACTTCCTCTTCTCCGAAGATTCGGAGGCTATCAGTGTCGCCGCCCAGCAGCGCTCTAGCAGACTGCTCTCTTCGTGCCTCGGTTTTTCGGTGATCGCCAATCCGGCCGTTCAATTCGTCAGCCATCACTTTGAGTTGTGCAGCGATGGCTTTCCAGACAGGGCAGGTTTTCCTGAGGATCTCAGTTCGGGACACGTTGAGACCGATTGGCTTCTTCGTGACGACCAACCCACCACACCCCCACATGTGACTGGAATCGTTGCGTACCAGAACGCCTTGGTTATAGATGCCAACTGGTCCGTCCGGCTTTACTCGGTAGTAGGCGTTCTCGTCCTGGTAGTCCCAGTTCTCTTTTGATGGATCCTTCGTAATCGGCGCCCCGTTGAGCGATACGGCGATCGGGGTATACCTCACAAGATCCCGAACCTCTTGAAGACAGATCATGAGGTCGGTGTACTCAAGTACTTCGTACCATTTGCCCGTGATGTTGCACCCTGGCTCGGGCGCTTTTAGTTCTTCCAGGTCGTAGCTGTATCCCATCGAAAGGGTATCGACTGACATCTGCCAGCTGTTGGACCTCCAGATCGTCGCCGCATGGGCCATGATTTGCCCGCGGCCGAGACGGAAGCGGCCGTACTTCGCGTCTCCCTCAACGTGAGGCGTTCCAAACCTGCCGAAGTATCGAATGACGTCACTGTGGCTCGCGAAGCCTTGGCCGTCGTCCGAGCATTCGAAGCCGCTCTTGTCGATGGCCAGTCGGACGAAGGTCGCACCTGCATCGACAGAGTTCATGATCAGCTCGATAAGGGCTTTACCGATAGAGCCTGCCTGGTGATGGATGATGCTGTGAATTACTGCAGGGTCGAGCTCAAAAGGGTGGCGCATCACATTCTCCGGTTCAGAAGCTATGCGCCTATCTTGGGGACCCTTCCTTTACGCTTGGAGTTAATCCGCCCCTGGCCGGGGGCAGATGACCTAGCCTGATGTGGCAGTCAGTTACTGCTGGAAGTTGGGGTGAGGTTACGCTTTAGCAGCGCGATCCTAAGCTGGATGTAGTCCAGCGTCTTTCCAGATTTCCCCTCTACATGTTCTTTGAGGGGCTTCAGCTTATCGAACCCGTGGATGGCCATTGCTGCGGGGAGATAGGCATCCAGGACCTCCTGAGCATCTGGATCAACGAAGGGTTGATATGCAATGCGGCGTTGCGCAATAAGTTGTCCGAGCGTGATGCTAGCCTTCGTTTCTGTGGTTTCCAGGGTTCTGGCCAGGCTGCTGATCGAAAGCATGTCGGGATCCTGGGTATCGTTCGTCTTCAGGTATTGCAGAAGACGATCGCGCAGGTCTATCTCTCTCTTCCGTTGCCGCTTCTCCTTCTCGGAGCGCGGCGTCGCCCCAGCTCTCTCGTTGCGAAGGCCAGCAGTGGGCGCATACGGGTACTCGTTGATCACAATGTTTTTGGCAAGTACTTCATAGCCGTGTCGCCAGAGCATTGCCTCATGGATTTTAGCCATCGCAAGTACGGCTTCTTCCCCACGAGGATGGTGACCGACTTGGACGTTGTACATCGCACCGGCTGCGGTTATCTCTCCTGCTTCAGCTTTCAGAAGCTGCCACCAAGCTCTTTGTAAATCCAGATGGGCCTTGGGGCTGAGAGCAGGCGACCCCTCGGCACTCATCAGCTTCAGCAATAACGGAATGTCAATGCGCCCACTTCCGAATCCGACAACGATTGTCGAGAGGAAGGCTCTACTAAGGTGTTCGTAGAGCACGCCAAAACTCACGGCGTCTCTTGTTTCCCTTAGGCCTACAGTTCGCCGTACACCTGCGCTGGCTACCGCTTCAGGACTTAGGGAGTTCGCCTCTGTGAAGAAGCTTGACCAAGATGAGGCGCCAGTCGTTGAAACAGACAGTGTCACGACCTCAATTAGCCGAGCCTGTTTCACTGCAGCTGACTCGACAAGCTGCACAGAGATGATGGTCAGCGGTGAGCGAATCTCCTGGGCAAACCGGGTTAGCAGAGGGAATATTTCACTCTGAGGGTTGCGCGCATTTGAAGTTGCAATCATGGCTCTGGCCCGCTGATGGACGTTGATGGGGGAAGTTTCCTCGTTCCTGTCCGAAAGTGGAGCCCAATTAGCGCCGATTCGGGGGACGAATCTGGGCTCCTATTTGCAGGATATCGGTCTATCTCGATAGATGGCCCACGCAGCCTCCCAGCCCTGCTCGTGCGTAGCCTTGACCTCGCGCAGTTCAAGGCATTTCGCATCAGGCATTGAAGAGGTAAATGCCTGCGCTAGGCTTGCCGGGATGACCGGGTCGAGTGTGCCCACCAGGTGGCGCTGGGGGATGTGACGCAGACGATCCCTGTAATCGACCGGCTCCAAAGCTTCAGAGAGCGGTGATAGCTGGTGAAGTCGAACCCACCCTGCAGGGGACAAGTTCCCCGCTAGAGTTTGGACTGATGTCACGTCAGATCGTCTTGCGGCCAGCAGGAGTGCTATGGCTCCTCCGCCTGAGTAGCCGACAAGCTCAACATGACTTGCTCCCATTTTCAGCTTGATCTTGTCCAATGCAGTCGAAATGCTTTCGACTGCTTCATCGCTGAACCGGCGGTCTGTCCAGATTTTGTAAGTGCAGTGATTGTTCATCACGTACTGGCACGGCCTGGCGATGTAGGCGGATGGAGCGGGATCATTGGCCGCCAGCTTGGAAACTAGTGGAACCGTCGGTGTAGGGTCGGTGCTTGGCTGTGTTCTAGTTGCCCAAGCTTTGCCGTCCCCCTCGAGGTACACGCGGAGACTGTCTGAGTCCGTGTTACCTGGGATCACTGTCTGTATGAGAAATCTCCCTGTGTCGATGACTAAAGGCAGGCGCCCTTGCTGAGCTGCGTCTGAGTAGAGAAGCTGGGTATGGTTTGTGCAGCCAGTGACACCCACGAGTGGGAAAAAGAGCCAGAGAATTGCGTTTTTGATCATGTGTCTTGTCGCCCGGCAGGATCCGTATTCTTAGTAGAAGCATCGCTCATCTCGTAATTATGCAAGTCTTCTTCAATCGTAAATTCAGGCAAAAAAAACCCGGCCGAAGCCGGGTTAAAGGTTTGGTTGGTCAGAAGTCGTAGCGAACTTTGCCGATGAAAGTGTCGGAGTCGAACCCGGACTTGGTCAGACGCTCATAGCTTGCACCGACAGTGACGGCGCCCAGTTTGTAGTCAGCCCCCAGACCCAGCTCGTAGCTGTCACGAACCGGGTTGGCGCCAGAGACTACGAAGGGCAGGCCGCCCTGTACGAATGCGCTGGTGCTTTGAGAGCGGTCAGCAGCAAAGTCGTGGTATGCCATTGCCTTCAGCTCAGGTGTCAGTGTGCCGTTGCCCAGTTGCAGATCGCTGGCGATACGGAAGCCAGCGCCTACTTCGGCGACTTCGTAGCGCTGATCCTGGATGGTGAGGGCCGCCGAAGATCCTTTTTCGGAGTAAGAGTCGATCGAGATATTGCTGTAGCGGGCTGCTACGCGCGGTTCGACAAGCAGATTGCGATCGACCTGGATTCCGTAGCCGGCGAGAAGGTTCACACCCAGCATATCGCTGTCATAGCTGCCTTTGGCGGTGGTGCCAACAATGTTGCGCTTGGAGTCGTTGTCGTTGATCGAGTAGGTGAGGCTGCCGTCGACGAAGAAGCGACCTTGTTCCCAGCTGCCGTACAGGGTCAACGCATTACCATCCACATCCACCTTGTTACCGCTGTCCGACTTCACGTTAGTAGTCAGGTAGCTGTAGGCGAGGCCTACGGTGGTTGCATCGTTTACCTTGCCGTCAACACCGATAGCGATACCGTTGGTGTCTGCATCGAAACCTTCGACTCCACCGCGCTCGTTCTGATCAGAGTTGTTGTTCAGGATCTGAACCCAGGCGCCGGTCTCTGCGAAAGCTTCACCGGAGGACATGCCGCTGCGCAGGGAGCTGGTGCGATTACCGATCGCACTGGCCACTACGTTTTGGCCGGAGAGTGCAGCTTGGGTGCTACCGCCATTGATCTCAGGAAGCAGTTGTTTGGCAAGTGCAGCACGCTCTTCTGGGCTGGCATATACGAAGGCCTGGTACACGGGGTCGTTTACATCCATTTTCGACAGGATGCTGACCAGCGACAGGAAGGACGCTTGGCTGTTCGCATCGGCACCACTTTGCTCGATGATTTCCTCGATCTGCTCTTGCTCGAGCATGCCCAGGACCGCAACCAGTTGGTTCCCCTCTTGCTGGAAGCCTTTGACCTCGAGCAGGTACGAAAGCGAGTTCACCCGCACGCCTTCGTCTTCCAGGCTACCGGCATCTACCAGTACATAGCGCTGACCTTCTGCACCAGGCGCGAAGTCAATAGGGCGTGCCGCCAGGTTGATGTTGGAGCCTTCGCCAAAACGAGCTGTTTTACTTACGGTCAGAACACCTTGATCCGGATTGGTGGTCGGCGTGATGTAGAACTGGAGGGAGCCGCCGGCGGCCACATCGATATTGCCGTCGATGTTCACGTGCTCTTTGTCGAAAGCCAGGTAGGACTGGGAGCCGACGTTAACAGTACCGCCTACAGACGGGGTGGCGCTCACCGCACGAATGCTGTTTCCGCGGAAGCCGGCATAGCCGAGTACGTTCACCGTCCCGACATCCAGGATGTCCCCATCGATGTCTCCGCCACGCCAATCCAGCGTGATGTTCTCGCCGGAGCCTTTGATTGCAGCTTCGCCGCCGCGAATGACGCCACCGTTTTGGTTGATCACCAGAGAGCTGGCTTGTTGCGCGTCAGTGATTTTGATGCCGTACTTGGCGCCGTCGATGGTTCCGGAGTTAACCACGCCATTTTGCTGCGATGGCAGTTGAAGCTCGGTCAGCTGGGTCCGGCCGTCGATGTCGACTGCAATAGAGGCATCCCCGGTGGCCTGAATGGTGCCGCTGTTGATCAGTGTGTTGATCAGGGAGTCGGTTACACGGACGCCGCGGGAAGACTCGCCATTGGCTTGAATGGTGCCATGGTTCACGATCGAAGAAACTTCCGACTCTTCAACGTAGATGCCCATAGCGCCGGCGCCGGTTGCCGCGATGGTGCCGGAGTTGATTACGTACCCACCAAGCTGGCTATCGTCCACATTGATGCCGCGACCTTCCGCACCTTGAACTTGGATGGTGCCGTCGTTTCGTACGTCGCCCAGGACGGCGCTGGTGTCGATGAGATAGCCGATTGGTCCCTTTTGGTCCAGTTCGTCGAAAGCACCGCTGACGTTGATTGTGCCGCGGTTGTTGAGGCCGCCATTGATGGTAGAGCCATCAATCTCGTAAGCGATAGAGCGCTTGCCGCTGATATCCAGGGTGCCCAGGTTGGTGAGGTTGCCGAAGAGCACAGTCTCACTGTTGAGATCAAACCCGGTGCTGTAGTCGCTGACGCTTACGAGGTTGGCGGCGTTGACGACGTCGCCCCAGATCTCCGAGCCACTGAACTCAGCGATGTCGCTGTCCAGAGTGCTGGTGCCGGTCAGGGTGAAGCCGTCGACTTGTTCTTGCCCGTACTCCAGAGCCTGAGTCTGGCCGGTCATGTCGATGTCGGCGGCCTGCGCGCTGATAGCTGCCGCCGAGATGGCCAGCGCGAGCAAGGATTTCTGGACTGTCTTCTGCATGTACGTTCCCTTTCTACTTTTGGATGTGGGCTCAATAAGTGTTGGAGCCGCCTCGTTTGAGGTGAGTCCATCGTATGAGGGTTTCCAAAAGTGCAAGGGGGGTGTCCGATCCAGAATTGGGATCATGGAGTCGGCTTTTTAAGAGAGGGCTTCGATAGGCGCCACCGCAATGCTACGATCTATGCTCAATTCCTCTTCGGAGGCAGGTCAGCTTGACCTGGGCTTGTCCGATTAAAGCAACCTAAACCCACAGGGGCTCCTAACCCCTATGGGGCATGGAGTCCTCCAATCGCTAAGGAGTCTCCATGTTTCTATACTTCGTTGCCATGTACATGAATTCTTTAAGGTACGAGCCGGTGTTCACCACTTGCGTCGTGGTTGGAATTGTCGTCAGCGCATGTACTCTGACCTATCTGATCGATCGCCTGGTTTACCGGAAATGAAAAAAGCCCGCGGCTCTTGAGCACGCGGGCTTTTTTTTATTTCGAGTGAGGCGGGACGGGCTGCTGGAAGAAAGCTGGCAAACCCTACTCCCGGAGGTGCCCTTGGTAGAAAGAGCTGCTCAGCGAAAGCGCCTGGTCAAGGACGTCATCCAGTGAATCACCCAGCCCATGCCTCGGGTGCCCCACAAATAGCCCGAGGTACGTCTCCTGCAGCTGGAAGGGTAAAGCAACTGCATCTGCAAGAAGCTCACAGACTCTATTGAAGTTCTCGCTCAGAAGGCTCGTAGCTTCACCCAGTATGAGGTCGGCTTTCTGGCCAGAGATTGCCAGTGCATGCTTAAAGTCACCTTTCGCCCATGCCGCTACGCCGAGAGTGATGCGCTCCCCTGAGCAAGGGATCAGCTCCGCATAGATCGGAACCCATGTCGCTTCAACTGGTGGGAAGGGAGGAATTTCGAGATTGTTCATCGCGGAGACCTTGTTGATTTCATAGGTATGGAGTTGCGCGCATATGAGAAAATACTTTCAGCTAGTCGTTAAAATGCAAGTCTCCTCTGGCTCAGTTCTGGTCAGATATTGCCGCGCGAATTCGGGCCCCATCCTCGTGAGAATGGCGTCGAGCAATCGGGCAGTCGTGAGCACGTCGCCATGTGCTCGATGAGCTGGTCCTGACTGTACCTGGTACTTGTCCGCCGCTTGCCCAAGGGTTCCCTTTTTGCCGTGAAGCCCTACCCAAATGTCCCTTACGTCAAGCTGGTTCACAGCTATCAGCGGATCCAAGCCATATCGCTCGGCATTTCCCTGTATCACCTTCAGATCATAAGGTCGCGAGTTAAATCCGCAGACGAGAGTGGTGCTAAGCCCCTTTCGCAGTCCGTTAGCGATCCCAAGAAAGGTTGGGGCGCCCTTCACGGCCGGTTCGTCAATTCCATGCACTTTTGTCGCTGCCCAGTGAATAGGAACCTCTGGGTTTACAAGCGTGCTAAAGGCAGTTGATTGGCCGTCGGGTGGAATCTGGATGCTGGCGAACTCTACGATTCCCAAGGACCTATGAGCACCAAATCCTGTCGATTCAAGGTCGATAACCCAAACAGGAAGGTTGATGAGTGCAGCCAATTCCGCAATCGCTGGAAAGCACTCAGCAACCTTGGTTGGGGTGGGTAGCCTAGAGGGACCGTTCATTGGGTTCATTCCGGATGCACGAAGTACCTTCGTGGTGGTTTTTGCAGAATCGTACAAAGTGACCGTCGCGAATTACGGGGAATCCGCTACCTCCTGGGGGAGCGGTTCCCACTCTTTGGGTCTGATTGGCTGCCTGGAAATTTCTGTTAGCCAGAAAATCGGGTTCATCACAGACACCCAGAGAAGAGGTAGTAATGAGTCGGGCTGAAGAAACTCTTGAGCACCTGGTGCGAGATCTCATCCGAGAGCGGAGAGCGTCGCGACGAAACAAGATGCTGATGTGGGGTGGGGCCTTCTTGCTGTTTGCGGCTGCCCTGGTAGCAGAACGTTTCGCAGCAGGCGACTTGGATAGTGCTACAGAGTTCACTGCCAGGGTCGACATCAACGGGCCGATTGCCGATGGTGAGTCCGCCAGCGCCGAAAGCATCAAGAAGAGCCTGGCAAAGGCTTTCGATGACAAGCGTACCAAAGCTGTTGTACTGAAGATCAACAGCCCAGGCGGCAGCCCGGTCCAGGCCGGCTACGTGTACGACGAGTTGAAGCGGCAGCGGGCCCTGCATTCAGAGGTAAAGGTCTACGCCGTGATTACGGATTTGGGTGCTTCAGGTGCCTACTACATTGCAAGTGCGGCCGACGAGATCGTTGCTGACAAAGCGAGCCTTGTAGGATCTATCGGCGTCACTGCCGCGTCCTTTGGCTATGTGGACCTGATGAACAAGTTGGGCGTGGAGCGACGGTCTTATGTTTCGGGTGAGCACAAGGCCTTCCTGGATCCGTTTCAGCCGCAAAGCGATGAAGAAACGCAATTTTGGGGCAGCGTTCTGCAGACAACCCACAAGCAATTCATCAACGCGGTCAAGGCTGGCCGAGGTGAGCGTTTGAAGGCTCAGGATCACCCTGAACTTTTTTCTGGTCTCATTTGGTCAGGTGAGCAAGCGCTGGAATTGGGCCTGATCGACCGACTTGGTGATGTCGATTACGTGGCGCGTGAAATTGTGGGCGTCAGCAAGCTGGTTGACTTCACCGCCAAGGACAGCCCATTTGACCGCTTCGCTAAGCGGATGGGGGCTTCGGCAGCAAAAGAGCTTTCGATGAGTCTCGGCCTGGATGGGCTCAAAGTAGAGCTGTGACCAGCAGCTTGCTCTTTCGGGAAATGCAGTACCTTGGAGTGACTAAAGTTTAGGACGCCCCTTATGCTGAAAACCACATCCGATCTCTCCCTCCTGTTCCATGTGCTCCGTGCAGCTATTTCCCATGAAATGCCGGCTCTCAATCCAGCCGAAGTATCTGCCGTAGTCGAAAGGTGGGAGAGGCCGGATGGGGTCGTGAGTGCGGAGCGGATCTGCACTGCGATTCTGCTTGCCGCCGAGAGTTTCCTTGATTCCATTGGGGAGCTAGTCGGCGCTGACAAGGCAGGCGCGGACTCCTGGCTAAACAGCTGCTCCCCGCTGATCTGTGGTGCGCTGCACGACATATTTGAGCATTGCCTGGCGCAGAGATCCCGAGATCAGAGGGTCCTGACGTTCGATTTTCTTGCTGGGATGTCAACCTTTAGCAAGGTTCTGCAGCATGTCGCAGAAACAGGTGAAGATATCGGTCAGGCCCGTGTAAGAACGGCTCGAATGACCCATGGGCTACGGCGGGTAGCTTAGATCGATCCTAGTTAGGACCGGCTTAGGGAGCGGATAGCCCCCAGACCACTCCGGCCGACAGTTACCTTAAAGGCATTAGGTGAAGCACATTGCGCTTCCTTCTGTCTTCAGGGTACTGACGGTTAGGCATGAAAATTCATTTTGGCTTTAATGCCGCGGATTGGAAGCAAAGGAAAGAAAAGGTCCCAGTGATCTGGGATTCTGACGCCCTGGTAAATGGCCATACCTTGTTGGTAGGTATGAGCGGGGCTGGCAAGACAACCCAACTTCGTAAAGCAATCAGCCACATGCTCCAAACGGCTGACTGTGTCCCTCGCGTCCATGTGTTCGATGTGCATGGCGATATCGAAATTCCAGGCTCAAGCTCTGTTCGGTTCTCTGAACAAACGAATTTCGGATTTAATCCTTTGCGAGTCAACCCTGACCGTGACTTTGGCGGGGTCCGCAAACGAATTCAGTCTTTCATGAGCACCATGAACAAGGTCATGAGGCAAATGGGCCCAAAACAAGAGGCCTGTTTGAGGAACCTCCTGTTGGATGTTTATGAACAGTTTGGTTTTAGTCTGAAAGACCCAACCACCTGGGTGGTAGAAGAGGAGACCGCTGTTCTCCTTACCGATGGGTCTGACAGGCTGTATATCGATGTGCCGCGCGGGGAAAAAGATGAAGCGAAAACTCTTGGCGCAAAGTGGAGCGGGGCTCCGTTGTACTGTTGGTACATAGCGCCTGACGATTATGTTGGGGCTATTACCCGTTGGCCGCCGAAGCTCATAGCGCGCACCCATCCAACTATTCAAGATGTGCTTCGCTTCGCCAAGAATGTTCTACAAATGAGCTTTCTTGGAACCGGGGCCGAGGCAGTAACCAATTTGGAGATTGCGTGTAAGGCAGCAGCTTCCTACAGAAAGAAAGTAATTGCCGAACTCCGAAAGGGGAATACAACGTTTGAGGATGCTTCCGCAAAGGCGGATCTTGATAAGGCAAAGCGTAAGGCAATCGATACCTTTACGACCTATGCAGATTCAATTACGACAGGTAAAGAAATTGCCAGCTTGATGAAGTACGACTCTACGGATGTTTTAAAGTCTGTAGTGGATAGACTTCAGAACCTTGATGCCATCGGGATATTTAAACCGAACTCACCTCCGTTTGATCCTGGTGCCGCTGTATGGAGGTACGACATTAACGCGCTCAGCATGGAGGAGAGAAAGCTCTTTGTTCTATTCAAGCTGGAGGAGCTTTTCCAAGCGGCCGTTGAGCGAGGCGTGCAGGAAAACATAGTCGACGTAATTGTCCTCGACGAGGCACACATCTATTCCGATGACGACCCAGACTCGATCATCAATACAATCGCGAAGGAAGCTCGAAAGTTCGGAGTTGCATTATTCTGTGCGTCTCAATCGCCAACTCACTTTACTAGTGATTTCATCGCTTCAGTGGGGACTAAGATCGTGCTGGGGATTGATGAGGGTTACTGGAAACAGTCGGCAACCAAAATGCGCCTCGCAGAGGAGGCGCTAGCGTGGGTGCGAGCTACACAGACAATGCTCGTGCAACTGAAGACCAAAGGAGAGACTAAAA
Source organism: Pseudomonas sp. AU12215 (assembly GCF_001675465.2). Lineage (NCBI taxonomy): Bacteria > Pseudomonadati > Pseudomonadota > Gammaproteobacteria > Pseudomonadales > Pseudomonadaceae > Pseudomonas > Pseudomonas sp. AU12215. Next base: position 19,654 of record NZ_MACM02000160.1, on the reverse strand, counting down.
ATGACTGGTATTGGACAATTATTAGTTCTTCTCAGGGGGCGGTAGATCAGGAACGAGTGGCTTAAAGTGTGAGTACTCTTCGAGGGTGGGCGTGTAAGGATTAGGCATTAAAGGATCAAGATCCGGAAACTCTTCTCTTGCCTTGGCTAAGGCTGCACGAAATGCGCCCTCAAAGCCCCTCTCCAAAATTGAGAATTGCTTCGTAGTTGGTCTGTCGGAGTCGCCTTGGTACCTGACCAGGAAGATCAGCTTGTTGGTGGCTATGTCCGAGATGAGGCTTATCCGCTTAACCCGGCCCTTTCTGATAGTAGGTGCTTTGCGAATCTTTGCACTGCCCTTTATCTCAAAGAGATAGTTGTCACGTATCCAGCGTGCCCTCTTCTTGGCTCTCTCTAGCCCCATGCGCTTGATGCTTACCCTTGCAACATGCTGCCTTGATACAACCACGCGTATAGAAGTGGTTCCAATCATCTCCAGGCAGGCGTCGCTTTGGTCGCCTGAGTTTTCAATTTCGAGCGCCACCTGACCAAGCCCATCCTGGGATATCCCGCCCTCGCGTAGCGCACGAAGAAGCCCTAGCGCGATGTTGAAGCTAGGGTCCGTCATTTCGCTGAAGCGTTGGATGGCGAAGTCGTAAACCTCCGGATTTGAAATGTTGAGAATAAAGTCTCTCAGAGCACGCGAATCCTGAGTGTTTGCCAACCTGAGCTCTTGAAGCACGCTTACTGTTATGCCGGTGATGTGCTGAACATCCATCCCTTCGGTACCTCGCAGTTTGCCCCTCTCGTAGGGGCGAATCAGCTGCAACCGAAACCCAGGGCGCATGAAGATAGGTGCAGGAGGAGTTTCCCATGCAACGTATTCAGGCTCTGTTATTCGGTTTAACTGCAGCTTTACCTTTCACTGCATTCGCAGACCCGGCAGCCAGTGATGCGCTAGTCGCCCGCTTTGCTTCAATCGCGCTCCCAATAGCAAAGGGAGCAGTGCTTGAGGACAGTAAGGGCTGTTTCTGGTGGGTTCGAAATGGAGAGAAGGCGCCTGAAGTTGTCGCCTTAGTTGATGATCAAAAAGGCATTCAACTCTGTGTTTCTCAGCGACCAACTTTGCTTGGCCCAGAAGTAAGCGGCGGGGATCGGGAGTGAGCTCGGCTAGAGCTGCTGTCGTGAAATGAAGCTGCGGGGGTTGTATTCATTTGCGCCTGGTCCTGGTCGAACTCTTGCCGATGCGGCAAGCACGAACCTAGTTTCCAGTAGTTCTGAAATATGCAACCCCTAGGTGCGGCGCGGGCTAGAAGCCAAAGAATCGCTTTATTGACCCCAGGACCGAGTCGCTAGCTTGTTGGTCTGAGTGCGTTTCCAATGCTGTTGCGCTACGGTATGCCCGGATCAGAACCCCATCCCTGGCGAGCATTCTATAAACGCACATATTGGCCTCTGGAGTCGGTTTATCCAGTTGATAGCCATAGTGAGTGCTGATGAATTTTGCGACGGCTGCGCTTCTTGATTTACCTGCTTGGCAATTAACTACGATCGGTTGTCGCAACTCGACGATGGCCGCGATCCTCTGGCGCATGACCTCTGCCCGATCCTCCAGAAAGTAGTCCCTAAACCGCGTCTCAAAGTCACCGCCATCACCGCCAAACAGAGCAATCGTGTCCTCGTCAAAGCCGGCGTCGATGAAGTAGTGGTAGCTGACGCTTGCCCATCTGCTTTCGTCTATTGCTGCTTTGTCCTCTGGGCCGTCTGATATGGAAATCAGATGGTATCCATCCGAGGGCAAAGCTTCCTCTGCATCCCTTCTGGAAAGGAACGTTACCTGCATCAGCGTTACTTCGAGGAAGCGACTGTGGGAGGGTTGAAGCAGTAGCCGCCGTCGGGGTTGTCCAGGTGAAGAGATGTACCCGCTAGAATGGCGTCAATGTCGCCAGCTGTCATGGATTTGCTAATCATCTTGCAGCCCTTGCTCGCTATGGCGATCGGATTCACCAAGCCGTGACCGTTGGCGATGATGATCGTGCCGAGGGCAACTGCGCAGGCTAGACCTGCAGTCAGGGCGAGCTTCTGTTTATTGAGCCGGGGGAAGGCGGTGGTGTTCATGTCGGGCTACCTGATAAACCATGTGTACCGACTCTATTCCTGCTGAATGGCAACGTGGTTTGGATCCGCCCCATTTCGTGGAACGCGAAAGTCCATTTTCAAAGCCTTCCTCAAGATCCTCTATTGGGTGCGGATTGAGGAGTGGGCGAATACTCCCGGCCCTAGGATGTCATGCAGACAAAAAGGAGGTTGGCCGTGTCGGACTACGAAGCGCCTGGTGGTGATGTTGTTGAAGTAATTGGGGTTGAGGACCTCCTCACCTCTCCTGGAACCAGCTACTGGTTACGAGACGCGATCAACTCTTCGATGAAGCGAGACCCAGTAGACGCTTTGTCTGATGCCGAGGTTTTGCTTGACGTGCTCCGCCGGCGACTTTCCCTTGTCGAGCTCGAGTCCATGAAGCTCTTCAGTAAGCCTTAGGTGCAAGACTCATCCCGCCGGAGCTGTTGGAGTCGAAGTACCTTCGTCGACGGTTTTTCTCTTGCCCGTGGGGCCGCATTACATCGGACCCGCGGTCGTTTCGTGTTTTCCTGTTTTCACGAAATGTGTAAACCTGCTCCCCCTTGCGGTTTTGGAAGCGGTGGTAGCCTCAAGCTACCTTTTGACAAGAGAAGTCAGCGATGTCGGCGACGGAAATTTTGGACACCCAAAGGATTCATTGGGGATTATGGAAGGGTTGGTTTGCAGGCGCGTGGCCGCTTTTCCTGAATGTGCTGCCCTTATACCTGGCTGTGACCTTCAGCTTTGCAGTTTTCTCGGTGGGGTTGCTGCTGGTGCTGGGTCAGACGGTATTTCATGTTTTCTCCCTTTCCAGCCCCTTGATCTTCATCGTACTTGCAATATGTATGTCGCGAGCCGGGCTTCTGCCTCGCGATAGGATTGTGGGCTGCAGTGTTGGGCCAGGCTCGCCGTGGCGGTCCTGCTTCCACATGGCCACGCCATTTGCGCTTGTGATTGCCTTGCTGCTGAACACGATTGCTGTGGCGATCATGCTCAAGGCAGATCTGGCGGCGTGGGGGAGTGGAGCGTTGCCTCGGCTTAGCATTCCGGCCGATCTCTTCACAAGCGAGAAGAAGTATCTTCTTGTCATCCTGTACACGACTGCCATAGAGCAGCAGCTCGGTTTCATGCCGTTCATGGTCATCATGGGTGGCAGGTTTGAGCCTCACTTGGTTGGCCGAATGATGGCAGGGCAGTTGACCTGGGCCCAGGCAAAAGCCAAGCAGGCGTTGCTGTCCAAGAAAGAGAAATTTGTGCTTGGCCCATTTCGGCTCTTGGTGCTTGGAGGGGTTGCGCTCCAGTTCTCTGCGAAACACATGAACGCCGCAGTCAACCACTATGCGCTTTGGCTTTTGATTGGAAGTATTTTGGGGTGGCTTTTCTATGCCTGCCTGCTGGCCCAGGCGAGTCGAGATATTTCTGACTGAAAATAAAAAACCCGGCCGAGGCCGGGTTTTTTATTGAGCAACTCTTGCGATTGAGTTTTGAAGCAAATGTGAGAGCCTGGCCTGCCCTTTACGGGAGACCCCTGCAATGCAGGGAGGAGGTGGGCTGCTCGTACCTTTCGATCATAAGATCTAATCGGTGACACAGACCCAACAAGCCATCTCTGCACTGCAGTTGTTATTTCGGAGCAAGCTCCGGAGGCACCGACTGCGGGCCACGCTGATCACTCATACTGACGTGAGCAGGTCATTCGCACATGACACCCTCTATGGCGGGCCACCGTCTGGACGTATCGTATTCATTGTCGCCGGCAGAGAAGTGCGCTCGTTTGCAGAACGCTTGCTGCTGGCGGAGTAGCTTCAATTGCAATCAACTGACGAGCAGTCGAGGCACTCATGAGAGCCTGGCTTTCGTTAGTCAACGAAGCGAGGGTGTGAGAAAGGTGTTTTCGTTCGGGAAGACCCATGGAGAGTCGCCACGAGCAGGAAGATTCCTGCAAAAAGATGGGTGCTGGGAAGCAGCTACGGCGTGAGCCGGGTCAGCAGAGCTGACGAAAGAGACCGCATCATGCCAGCGGCGAAAGCAGGACGCAACTGCCACCAGAAAAGAAAAACCCCGCCGTAGCGGGGTTTTCATCGGCGCTAGGGCTTAGATGATTTCTGCCCAGCTTTCGACTGTGTCTGCACCCCACTTGGCCTTCCATTCCTTCAGCGTCTTGTGATTGCCGCCTTTGGTCTCGATGACTTCGTTGTTGTGTGGGTTGGTGTAGCGCTTGACTTTCCGGTTGCGTTTACCACCGGCCGGGGTGACAGCAAGGCGGGGTTTCCGCGCGCTTTCGGGATCCAGGATGGCAATGATGTCGCGGAGAGATTTCCCATACTGGCCCATGAGCTCGCGGAGCTTTTCGCTGAACTCGAGTTCCTTCTTGAGCTGATCGTTGTTTTCAAGGTTCTTCAAGCGACCTTGAAGCTCCTTAATGGCTTCCTCAGTGGCGCGGTACTCATTGATAAGGGACATGCCTGGCCTCGTTTGGCTTTGTGAGTAAGAAGGATAGTATCAGGGTGGTTTGAAAAATTACAAACCTTGATTCGGTGTGGCTTGGCGCCTCCGCTTAAAGCGAGCTTGAAGCTTAGAGATCAGGCCTTCCCCAGTGTAATAACGATACTCGTGGCCGGACGCAAAAACCGCAAAACCGACCAGTATTTTCCCTGCTCCGTAAAACAAGATAACCGAAGTAATGTAGACCCCGATTGGCATCGCAGAAAGTATGTAGGCAAAGATAAGCATTAAAGAAAGATTTGCTTGGAAGCGAGCACTATCAGTGAGTTGAGGCATATGGTTGGCGGCTCGCGCCCGCGCATAGAGCATGATTAAGCCGGTGATAATCAGGCCTAAGGCAGGAAGCCACAGATTGGCAAGCCCTAAAGCATGGATGATAAAAGTGGACGGAGATTTCTTAAGTTTTCTCTCCTGCGCTCGCCCCTTGCATATACCTTTCCAGATAGAGGCGTGTCTTGCGGTAAGAAAAACCGGAAATCCAATTCCGAAAACGATCATTATTTGCTTTAACAAGGTGTCAGAGATTCCTTTGTTAAAGCCCAAGGCTGTTGCGCCTACTTCAATAAGGGTTGCACCAATTAACCCCCATAGCGCCAGGTGTTTCAGGTTTTTTCTCCAACCAAAGAAGAGTCCCAGCGCAATGGCATAACCAATAGTTAACATGAGAAGTAATTTGGGGGTCATATCTGAATTCCAGTTGATTTCTGAAATCCATTATGAGGCTGGAATCAATGCTCATTGAGTCCATCTGGCCCTACTGAGGGTACCAATTCCTGACTAGAGGCCGGGGCACTACCTCATTCTTGTAGGGTGAGGAGGGCGTATGGTCGATTTGGTTCGTCAGGCCACGGACAAGGTTCGTGAGTCTTTATGCATCGCGGAAAGGCACTTTTCGAAATCGTTCGCACTCGACGACGTGCTTTTCGATCTAGGAGGGGAGGCAGCGGGGCAGTTGGTCTATAGCAAGAAGAGGGCATCCTACAAGATCAGGATCAACCGCAGCCTGCTTCAGAAGGACCCGAATCATGTGATTAATCAGACGATTCCCCATGAGGTCTCACACCTTGTGGCCTTCCAGGTTTATGGGCCAAAGATTGCACCTCATGGACGCGAGTGGCAGTCCGTGATGCGTGATGTGTTTGGGCTGCGCCCTGATAGGTGTCACAGCATCGACACCTCATCAGTCTCTCCGAAACCTTTCGTTTACACCTGCACTTGCCCCAAGCTGTTTCGGTTGTCCAAGCGAATGCATACCAAGCTTGCGACGAAGCGTAGGACCTACAAGTGCAAGCAGTGCTTGGGTCCCTTGGTCTATAGCCACGAAGAAAAGCTTCATGTCGAGTCCCGCGTGATGGAACATTTGCTCGTTGTCTCCAAGGGCCAGCCATTCAGTGCTGAGCATGCGAAAATGCTACGGGATCTTGTGAAGGGATTTTCAGTGGGTAGGGTATCCGTCAGATACGAGGGTGTCCGTGGTAGGGGGATTCGATCCCTGATCTCAGCCCTAAAGCTCGATGAAAGCGTGGTGTCGGCCGAGATGATTGGTAAAAGCTTACCTGGGGCCGTGTCACACGCAGTTTTCTTTGCATGCCCAGGTGACGAGAGATCACTACAGGCGGCGAAAAAACTCCGGGAGCGATCGGCAGTTGTGCGTGTATTGAGGCATCCAGGTTATGAAGGCTGAAGTTGAGCAGGTGAAGGGTAGAAAGCATAGGCGGCGTGGTGTGCAGCTTGACCTGTTTTCTCCTGTAGATGATGCCGGTAACCTGCTGACCTGCAGTGATGGTACGGCGCAGCTGCATTTTGGCTTGATGCCGGACACAGCCCTGCGGGTGCTAGACGGAGCAGATATTGGTTTCATGTGCGGAGAACGTTTTATCGAATCGGGAAGCCCTTGGTAGCGGCATAAAAGGGGGCTTGCAGTTTTCAGGGCTGTGAGAAGCTTAAGCCGTACTAGTTGCTGAGGCTTTCCCCATGTCTGAACAAGCTATTGATCTCATCGCTCTATCTAAAGCTGTGCCAACGCTGGATTTGAAGGTCAAAATTGAGGACGAAGGCAAGAAGTTTTTGATGGCTGGCGAAGAGCCTATTTTCCGGTGCCGGTCTAACGAGCTCGGAGATGCCTACGGCTTGTTGGTCATTGGTGCACTTGCTCTGCTCCCTCAAGCTCTGAATGCGCAGCACCCCTCCCAAGATGCGGGATTGCCGCTAAGCCTTGATGAGCCTCTCAAGGCCGAAATTACTTCCAGGGTCGTTCAGGCGCTTTCACTGCAGCCGGACCTTCGCCAGAAGGCGGAACTCGCAGGTAAACTCGTCTACGCGGCTATTGAGCCCTATGTGCGTGGCCCTGCTGCTGATGAAGGCTTTTCGATTACTGAACCAGCACGCTCACAAGCCCCCGCTGTTGACGTGATTGGACTGCGAAGAGATGCAGTGCAGGACTTTGCAAGCTGGCTTTCGGAGGATGGGCGGCTTAGCAAGCTTCAGAACGAACAGGACCTGGCTGATCTGTGCGACGAGTGGGACGAATCTAAAAATGCTTGATTCTCAGGCTTCAAGCCAAAGCGTATTGGACGAAGTATTTGTTGAGTCCGTTGAAGAGGCTCGTATGTATACGAAGGTTCTTCTGAGTTCAGCAGCCTCGGACTTTCAGAAATTTGCGTCCCAGGCTGTCACCTGCCCGAGGACCGGGCGTAGCTACTCCGGGCGAGTCGTTTATGGGGAGCGGTCGTACCACAGCGATGCTTCTCCGCGGCCAGTTGTGGGGCAGTATTTGCTTATGGGTGTTGCTGCCATGGGGGAGGTGAGAGCACTTCAAACGCTAGCCATGATTCGAGACGAGCTTAGGGCGTTCTTCACTCTATCCGCTCCGAGCCGGGCGCTGGAAAACCAGGAAGCTGACGGCTTTAAAGTTACCCTCAAGAACGGAAGTCTGACGGTAACTATCGAGCGATCGCACGGCGAATCAATGCTGGCGGTAATCTCTTAGCCCCCCAGCGCCGATGTGATCGCGGCCGCCGCGATGGACAGTCCAAGGATCGCCAGAACAACGCGCTCCACTGTGCCTAAATGATGGCGGTGAACCTGGACTAATGGCGGAACAGATGAATTCAGAGTTTCATCGTGGATGGTTGCGGAAGGTACAATAGGTGCATCACTAGGGCTTGAAGCGATCGTCTCTTTCAATGCATCTAGTTGGCCCTGCAGGGGCAGCAGGTTAGAGACCTGCTCCGTAAGTTGATCGATCGTTTCTTGTTGGGTCTTTTCCTTCGCCTTCAAAGCCACCACTTCGGCAGCTATAGAACCATGCCCGTCTAGCTGGCGCTGCAACTCTTGAGCGTGCGCCTCCATGGCTTTAGCCCCGGCCCGGATCTCCTCTTGACCTGCCACTGTTTCGTTAAACAAGGATGCCAGCCGGGAGGCCGGCAGGAATGAGATTTTGTCTGAGTTCCATCGCTCGGTCAGGGAGCTAAAGCGCTGCGCGTTCGCGACCAGGCCAGTAGCCGTTTTGCTGACATGAAAACCATGGTTTTCCAAAATGGCAGTTGTCTTGCGAGATCTAACTTCCCATTGAGCGGACGCTTCTGGATCGACCGGTTGTGACGGAAATGGAAGCTCAATGATTCGATAGGAGCCTGGGTCTTCTTTTGTGCGTATCAGGCGAATCAGCTGACCAAAGACGTACGGGCCAATTCCTGCGCCGTCCTCGGAAACCTGGATGCCATCCTGGGGGCCGAACAGGATCGATTTAGATTTGTGATCGATGACCGCCCAGGCAGAGTCCATGTCTGTACCGGTGTAAGCGCTCGAGTCGCCGGCGGGGAGGATGGCAACTTTATAGATCGTGGATGTGCCTGACTGAGCGGTGTAGGCACCGACGGTCCGCGCGTGAGGGTGTGGGCCGGTTGGTGTGAATAGGCAATACCGTTCGCCTATAGAGCGCAACGCCGGAAGAAGGCGGTTGGCCACAGCCTGAAGCGATTCGCGCTGCGTTAGTTGTCTAACGGTCATTTGCATACTGCACCAGTAGCCTTCATTGAGTGAGTAGGCTAACAGTATGCGGTCGCTCACCAAAGCTCGTAGGGGTTATCCGGCCTAGGATGTGGGGCGAATAGCTCGAATCTGAATGGCCTCTCTGCGATCATGCTTGCATTCTGAGAAACCCGGTTAATCTGGGTGCACGTCAAAAGCACAGGATCCACATCTCATGAAGCACTTAGTAGTAGCAACCTCTGTATTGGCCCTTTCTGGCATTCTCACGGGGTGCAGTTCGCTGCCAATGCCAGACAGCACCGAGTTCACTGAGGCAGGTCGCAGTTATCAGTTTCAAACAACCCCGTCGACCATGCGGTTTGCGAACGCGAGCCCTCTGGAATTGAAGGAAGGTAGCGAAACCACCCGTGTGCTTGCGTTGTTCGGCATGCCCGATTTTCAGGCTGTGAAGCCAGGTGACTTCTCGAATTTCCTTTTCACTACATCCGAGATGGGTATCACCCAGCATTACATAGCTCCTGCCGTCTCGAAGCGGCCTGAGAAATCTGGCCCAACCAATACCGATTTTGCTGCAGTCAGCGTCAATGCGCTTTCCGGTACCGGACTGGGGGCTGGTGCGGTGGGTGCTGCGGGCGCAGCGTTGATGATCGCCGGCACCGACACCAGTCCAGATCCGCGAACCCTGGTTGGAGCAGCAATTTGCTATCGGGCGGTTTCTGAGCAGCCAGATATCAAGAAAGCCTATGTTGAATGCGTCGATAGTGTTGCGGAAGACCTGGCCAAAGCGCTTGGCCCAGATGCTGTCGTAAAGCAGGGCCAGGATCTAATCACCATTTCCGGCAGTGTCGATGTCCCGACATCTGGAAAACAGCCGGTTTCTCTGCTGGTAGGGCGCATGTATAACCATGCAGCTGAGGGATACGCTCCGCAAGACAAAGGCGCCTTCAAGGCTTACGTGTTTGCCGTTCAGGTAAAGCGATTCGGTGATCTCCAGGCTTCGAAAGCCACCGTTGCTGATATCGGCCAGGCAATCCGCTCAGCGAAGCGGCAGACGATCTCTTACCGGCTCAATGGAAGTGACGACTTCCGTAAGGTGAAGAATGCGGAGCCAGTAGGGGTTTACTAATAGGCCGCAAACTTGAGCGACCGTCCTCCACAGGTGTATTGTGGAGCTTCTTTAGCCCCTCCCATGCGAGAGGGGCTAGGTAGCTGGATCACCAGCATCCTTCTATAGGCCACCTACTGGTGGTCGTCACAGCGATATTCGTCGCGAAACCCAACTGGGACCTATCCCCAGTCGGGGCATGGTCTCAGCCTTATCTGGAGAGAACCATGCAATTCAACAACGCAACGTCCCATCCCTACCTTGCCAGCAAGACAGCTAGCTACGAGGGATTTTTCGCAACCATGCCTACCACTGCTGAGGGGCCTGCACTTGGCTCGTTCCTGACCTACCACATCAACCTGGATGAGGAAGGTGAGTTCTATGCAGATGTGCGGGATGCCTATGGAAAGACTGTCTTTGAGATCGACGGCACGGTCGATAAGCCTGGTGTTATGGCTCATGAACGTGATCTGGATGGGCTCAAGGGTTACCTAGTCCGGCTCGGGGTGATGAAAACCAGCCAAGACCTGGTGATGGGGTAGGCTGATGAGAGACCCTATCGTAGTCAGCCATCAAACCATCGGTGTGGATCAGTACTTCGCAACCGCGGAGCAAGCAGAAACCATTCTGGTGGGACTTCGAAACTATGGCTTCCTGTTGAAGCGCAATGACATGCAGCCCCGGCGCTATACCTTCGCTGCTTTTGCTGACTGCATTGAGTCCAGTTGTGATTCTGGCTCGCCGCAGACAGTCGAGGTTGTGAGAACGCTGAGGGAAGTTCATCAGCTTCAGCAGAACAGAGCAAACTTGCAGTAGAGAAAGGCCGACCCATTTGGGTCGGCCTTTTCTTTTGCCCCTCAAATGGGTGCCAACTGGTCTATGCGGCTGCGTCCTCATGGATAAGATGACGCATCCTCGGCGGACACATCACCCATGTTGAATAGGCACTGGCTGGCTTTATCAATCGCGACAGCACTGGTTAGTGGGCCAGTCGGTGCGGCCGTGGTTTGTGAATTTGAACCTACTCCCGACATGGCCGACTGCAGCCGTTGCTTCAAAGCCGACATTGACGGGTCAAGCCTATTCCTTGGGGGAAAGCGTGCTGCGTCCGGCACGGATCCGGAGCGTTTTCACCAGATTCGTGTGGGTTCGGTGGTTTATCAGCGAGGTGTCGAGAAGGCCGCATACTCCAAGCGCAATGGAGTAGCAAAGCTTTTCGAGGTTTGCTACGAAAATGCGCCCACGGTTAAGGCCTCGAGCATCGTTCTGGATATGGATCCGGATGCTGATATCCAGGAGTTCGAGCTGCGAGTGGATAGGGGTTTACCATCAGCCGAATACGAATTTGCTCTTGTAAGCACACCAACACCTGCGGAAGGTGCTGCAGGTGTGTTCGGCAATACACTCGTGTTTTCACCTTCGTCCCAATGGTCGGGGAAAGCTGTTCTGAGCTACTCCGTGGCGGGGCCTGATGGTCGCGCCAGCACTGGGACGATCACAATCCAGCGGCAGCGGACGCCTGTTGAAGCTCCAGTGGTGAAATCCGAAGTCGATGTACTCGCCGAGCAGTTGGCGTCTCTTCAAGCCAGTCTTGAGAGCCTCCAGCTACAGCTAGCTGAAGAGACGCAATTAGGTTCTGAAAGCCTCGAGCAGATAATGCTCCTGGAGGAGGCTTTGGCTGACCGTTACAGGGCCGTTGCTGATCTCGATCGCCAAATCGCTCAGGCCGAAGCTGTACTTCTGAAAAGACGTAAAGCGAGCTACATCGCTCGGCTGGAAAGACTCTTTGGCGTCTCTCTTGCACAGGTGGAGTCCGCGTCAGCACTGGGCCTGCATGCGCTTGACCTGTCGACAATCCCTGCAAGCCCTCTATGGATGCCAAGCGGCTCCCCAGTCCAGAGCTCTCAAACTACCTTTCTCGTCCCGTATTTTGGCTCACCTGTCCCTTTCAGAAGGTCCTTCGATCTTCAACCTGGTGGCGCCTTGGATAAGAGCAGGAAGCGTAGGCTAAGAGCGCAGCGTGATCAGGATCAGCCTGTAAGGCGCAGGCTTACTAAGCGCGACAAAAAGTTGGCCAAAAGGGCCCGCAAGAAAAAGGCCCCGTAGAGTTACCTGTTGGGCTCATGCATCTCATAACTTTGAAATTCGCCAATCTGCTGGAGGGACATCTATGCGCAGTGCTTTGATCGCCGCTGGCCTCTGTTTCATGTTGGTCGCCCCGTTCGCAGCTGCTGAAGAAATAAGCTGCAGGGTCGTCGGCATAAGTGATGGGGACACCTTCACCTGTTTGACCAGTGCAAAGCGCCAGGTCAAGGTGCGGCTGGCCGAGATCGACACACCAGAGTCAAAGCAACCCTATGGATCTCGGGCGCGACAAGCGCTAAGTCAAATTGCGTTCGGAAAAGATGTGACCTTGAAGGTGAAGGACACTGATCGATATGGACGGACCGTAGCGCGGGCATTTGTTGGTGATGCGGATATTAACGCCCACCTTGTCAGCAGCGGTGCAGCTTGGGTGTACCGCCAGTACAGCAAGGACCGCGACTTGCTGGCGCTGGAGAGTGCGGCACGCGAGGCGCGGGTTGGATTGTGGGCATTGCCTGAGTCGGAGCGCATGCCTCCATGGGAGTGGCGGCGGGCGGTGCGAAAGTAGAGCCAAAGGCACAGAAGAGAAGGGGGCTGGGGCAGCCCCCTTTTACTGCTAGGCCGCAGCGCCTGCAGGTGTGAGGACGGTACGAGCACCTTGCTGGTTCATTGCAGAGACCACCCCTTTGGCCTCCAAGCTCTCAACAAGGCGAGCGGCCTGGTTGTATCCGATCTTAAACTTGCGTTGAATCGCTGAAATTGATGCTCGCTGGGTATCAACGACAAACTGCTCTGCCGCTCGAATCAAGTCCTCCACGGCCGTTTCAACTGACTGGGCTGTGCCGGCTGCATCATCGATCGAAGCCGGTACTTCTTCCCCTCCAAGCGCCTCGAACAGATTCGGCAGGAAATTGCGGAGCGTGAGAATCGACATCACGAATGTGGCGCAGTATTGAGATGCTGAGTCATCACCACCGTCTTTGCTAGCCTGGTCGAGCAAAATGTCCTCGAGGCGAAATGCCTTAATCTGCATGTTGTCCATCAGGGTGAAGCTGAGCTTATCCTCAAAAGCCAGGCGGAGTTTCGTCACCATCTTCCCAGCTCGGAGATGGTTGAGAACTTCTTCACTACTGAGGTCCTCATTGGTGAAGCGAACTACTGAGACCTCGTCAGCGATGGTTCGCATCTCGCAGTCGCTGAGGATGAAGAAGCCGTTAGTGGTCTGCTGGTTTTTGAGCCAGTCAGTGAGCGTGGCCGAAGGCGAAATCTTCACCGATACCGGTCGAACTGGGAGGCTGCCAATGGCCTCTCGGAGAGTGCTCAGTAGTGCTTCGGCTTGTTTGTGAGTGTTGGCGTCGACGTACACCAGGCTGTCTTTCAGGTCGATAGCCGCGTACGTAGTTGAGCGCTTGGAAAGTACCTTCGGCAGGTACTCCAGCAGCACTTCGTCTTTGATCTGGTCCTTTTCCTTACGGTAGACCTTGCGCAGCTGACTTTTCTCGATCTCGGTTACCTTGTCCTTCACTTTTTGGTTGATGGCAGCCGTGGGAAGGATCTTCGATTCGGTCATGAGGCATATCAGGACGCAGTTCTCAGCCCACAGGCTAAGAGCAGGTGTCTCGTTGCTCTCCTCGGTTTTAGTGGCCGGCAATGCACTTACGAAACCTGAGGTGCTGGCTTCTTGGCTCTCGCAGGGACGAAAGCTTTTAGTGGCCAAGGCTTTCTCGAGTGCATCCTGGTCGATTTGAAGGGGTTGGGTAAGCCGGTAGGCGATGATGTTCTTGAACTGCATGATGGTTCCTTGGTGCAACTGATGGTTGGGGTCTCCCTATCATTCATGGATTGCTGGATATGCAAGTCACCAATCTGCCCCTGTAATACGGCAGCAGTTGGTACCGCCGGAGGGGGCAAACATCCCTCTGGCCTGCAGCTGCTCCGTAGATACTGAGCTCAAGGGGAAGGCACTGGACCAGGCCCCATTTGTTCTATTTACGGGCTGGGAGGGTGTATGACGAAGGAAGAGTTGCTCGCGATGCCGGCGGCCGACTACATGAATGACGTGCAGTTGGCGTTCTTCCGAAACCTACTGCTGGCGCGGCTCGAAGAGCTGCATGTTCACTACCGCGATGGCAAGGTTCAGCTTGAATCGCTTGAGAATGCTGCAGACCCAGCAGATCAAGCCGGTGTGGAGGAACAGCGCATGTTTCTGGGTCGCTCGCTGCAGCGTGATGCAGCGGCCATACAGGAGGTCAAGGTGGCTCTGAACGATATGGAGTCGTCGTACGGGTTCTCGGTGCTCACCGGTGAACCGATCGGCCTGGAGCGGTTGCTTGTGTGTCCAACCGCGATGTACACCGTCGATGAGCAGAACCGGCGTGAGCGGCATCAGCTTCATCTTGCACGTACGGCGTAACAGCAGCTTTGTATTTTGGCCCGGATGATTCCGGGCCTTTTGCTAGGGGTTGCACTTTTCAAGGTTCTGTCAGGCTGGTGTTATTCAGCTTGCGAGCCTACCGAGATGAAATACGGATCTGAGTACGACAAACGAATGCTTCGTGTCTGTGGACATGGAGATGCCTATAGCTTCGCTTACACCAATCAAAAGCAACGCCTACAGCAGGAGCTTCAGGCAGGGCGTACCCTGTGTGAGGATTGCAAGGCAGAGATCAGGAAGGTGCTTGATCTCTGCGCCCTTGGGCAAGTATGTGATCCACTGAGTCTCTCAAGAACTCAGCGGCTTCCAGATCTGCTCGGCACGCCTTCGCAAGTGAAGTTCGGTTTAGGAGTTCGAGCTAAGCTCGCAAGCAAGCTTTTCTGCGTTATGGCTGCTTCTGAGCAGTCAGATACTACCCTTCCAAAGGCAGTGCACTATGCCATCAGGCTTCTGTTTTCGATTCAGAGCTCGAGATACTGGCTAGACCATCGCGAAGAGTTTGGTACAGCAGCGTGGCTCATTCGCGAGTGCGAAATTCTGCTCAGGACAACCGACACACTTTGTGGGCCTCTTCCGGACGCATCTCCCTATGCGTACTGGCTGAAGAAGGATCAGCGTGTGGCCACGTCTGCCCGTACTAATTCGAGAGCATCCGCAAAATCCGCACGATCGTCTGGAGTTCATTCAGCTAACGTACCCCAGCTCCGGGACAAACTTGCGATTTCCGCCAACATTTAATGGGTAGATTAGAGCCTCAAACTATGGCGATGAGACTCGTTGTGAACGCTAATTTCCGACCAGGTTATTCGGTATTTCTGATGCTGCGTAAGGAAGCTCGTGCCGCCTACGCACGCTACCTGGCCTCCAAGGCGGCTTTGCGCCGGGTTGAGCGCAAGCTCGGCAAGCTCGATGCGATAGGTGCTGGCCGTGGACTGCCCAGGAGAGATGTTTTTCAGTACAACTCATACGTCCGCGAGGCCAGGCTGCTTTCTGAGCAGCTTGAGACACTCTGCGAGATCCTGGGCCGGTATGGGCAACGGCTGGAGGATGAGATGAGGGCATTGTCATCTCGCACACCGATCTTGACGAAGCTCTCCTTAATTGGCGCTTCTTCAAGTTTGGTCAGTCAATACGAAGGTACTTCGCCTGAACTGTGCGACTTGGTGCTGCGCGATCGCCTCGAAGATACTTCGGGGGGAGCTGTCGGAGGTCCCGTTTTGGCTTGTTTGCTGGCGTCGCGCGGTGAGCTTTTGGAGAAGCGCAGTCTTCCTCGCCAGGCATTCCAGATGCATCACTTCGAGCACCTCGAAGGAATGCCTGGTTGCCTGAAAGCAGTAGCGGGAAGAGATCTCTAACTGACCCGGTTTAGGGTGCCGACTCGCGGCATGCACGATGGCCAAGGGATTACGCTTTGGCCATCGTTGTTTACCAAGGACCGTCGGACCCACAATGAAACAGTTCATCAAAGCTAATGGCGCTTCCATCCTGCTGAGCGTCGCCATCTCTCAAGTCATCACCATTGCTGGTCTGGCTTTCTACACCTCGACGGAATCTTTCGACAAGGCAATCAACTCGGCAGTGAATGAGGCCGTTGCCACGAAAGAAAAAGCTCAAATCGAGGAGTACAGAACGTCTCGATTCGCTGACTTCAAAGAGGCCCCTGATGAGGTGCCCGGCAATGCGCGGGTCTACGGGAGCCTGACTGCTCGCTTTACCCTGGCAGAATTCAGCGATCTGGAATGCCCATACTGCAAGGGCCTTCACGGCACCCTGAAAGAAATCGTTGACCGCTCCAATGGTGCAGTCAACTGGCAGTTCCGGCACATGCCCTTGAGTTTCCACAACCCTGCAGCGACAACTGAAGCGCACGCAGCGGAGTGTTATGCCGACCAGTTTGGCAACCGCGGCTTCTGGGTGATGCTGGACGAGGTTTTCCAAAAGTCCGGGGGTAACGGCGCCGGCGTATCCGACCTGGAAGAGGCTGTGCGGAAACTCGGCGCAGACACCGGGAAGTTCCAAGAGTGTATGGCGAGCGAGCGATATAAGGGTCATATCGAAGACCAGGCCAAGCTGGGTGCCAAGATCGGTGCAACTGGCACGCCGGCCACCGTTTTGATCGACAACCTGACCGGTGAGAAGGAATTCATCAAAGGCAATCGCCCGACCAAAGACTTCATTGACGCGATGAAGCGGATGATTTCCGAGTCCAAGGTCAAGGATGCCCAGGCTAAGGCCAAAGAGAATGGTGAGCCGGTCGATCCGGGGAGCGTGATTACCAAGCAGCTTCTGGGCAATCCACCAGCAGCCGCCGAACAAGAGAAAGAACCCTCGAAGGCGGCTGAGTGAGACTGAATACCTGAGGGGGTTGCATATTTGGCCCTTCCATTATTGTGGAGGGGTCTTTATGCAAGGAATCCACATGTCTCATAACTGCATTATGGCTACGGCCGGTAACGTTCATATTCGCGCCATCCCGTCTGAAGCCCTGAGTCTCTACGCGCGCGCATACGCTGAATTCAATCTGACCCGACGCAATCCGCGGCACCCCGGCATCCTTACCCGGAACACTATCTGCCCCGAGTGCAGCAGGAGCGTTGGTGGGGATCTAGTAGCCACCGAGTTGTTGCGATTGGTGGGTGAGCACGAGCAGCAGAAGGACCCTCTTAACGCACTCGCTGGGTCCCTCGATGCCTGGTTTGACTTCCAGGCCAATAGCCAGCGCTCCCCTGTCTAAGGCACCAATTGACCCTATTGGTTTGGCTTCCTTCAGTAGCATCGCTATTGGAGGTGGCCCTTATGCGCAACCAGGCTTTGAACACCATGATTAGGAAATTTCGGCGGTTTGTAAGTCACAGACGTGCGCCCTTGGTGGCCGGCGCCCTCAATATGGAGGGAGTAAAGGCTACTCGAAAATCTCGATCTGTCGGCGATCTGAGCGATGGCAGAAGGATTGAGCTCCTGGCCTTAACAAAGGTTGTGGGTAGTTGGCGTGAACTGGATGCCGAGTATCACCGCCGAGGCTTTGAAATTGTCCATGTTGGCGATCGCCTCTATCTGGCTGAGTTGTACCCCGTGCGAGAGGTAATCTGCGAGATGTCGGAGCTGGGGTATGGGGCGACGCTGAAAGACCTTAGCCTTCGGTTTGGCGGGCTGCGGAGTCAGGCGTAAGACTCCAGGGTTGCAGCCCTTGCAGCCTCTTTTTCTGCAGCAACAGCCCTTCGCTGACTTTCCCTCATCAGCGATATCACGATTGAGTTCACGGCGGTCAGAAGCTTCCCGCGGGTGACCGCCACGTACAGAAGGTTGATTTCTGCGTCTGATTCCTCGCGCTTCATCTCCGGGTCGAGCGGATCTGGGAAGTCTTCCATCAGCTGAATATTGTCCCACTCCAAGCCTTTGCAGCGGTGAGCGGTGGTGACGACGACATCAGCTTCGGACTCATCCTTGACAGTCATTTTCCGCAGCTGATCGAGCTTGGCCATCAGGTCGTCATACCCATTGACGATTCTGAGTGCTCGGTTCATTTCGATATCTTTTGTGTCCTCCGCGACCTGGGTGTAATGGTCGAAGGTGTGGTACTCGTTGGTGATCCGAGGATTCTTGATCTTGTCTGTCTCTCCGGTCGCCAGCCAGTACAGATCCGCAATGTCGTCAATCTGGTACGACTTGCTCTCGCCAACCCAATAGATCTTTTTCCCAGCCGTGGCGAAGAAGAGGGCGGTCTCAATAACACCCATGACGGTTCTGTTGATGTAGGTCGCCTTTTTTGTATCAGCGGGCAAGGCAGTCTTTATCTGTGTTCGAGCCCCGCCCCCAACTACCTGGGTGGTCTCCCCCTTGAGCGCGAGGAGAAGGTTGGCGACGTGGGCTGAAGCAGGACCAAAGCGGAACGAAGTCGTCAGATGCATGGTGACCGCATCCGAGAAAAACTCATGGTCAAGAGCATTCACAGCGTTTCTGAACTGGAAAATGCTCTGGTGAGGATCACCTACGACGATGATCTGAGTCGTTTGTAGAAGAAGTAGAGAAATGCCCACAGGGTTCGTGTCCTGACCTTCGTCCAGCAGGACTGCGTCGTACTGACGTGAGAGATCAGGCTTGCTCAGGACGAATTGCTTTAGGTACCCATCGTGGAGCATTGGAATCGAGCGATCTTCCAGGTCGATCATGCGCCGCCAGATATCCTCGGCTGACGAGAAGATCCTTTCAAAGTACGCGGAGGATTGCTTGCGGATGAAATCCATGTGCTTTGCAGGTAGGTGCGAGCTATCAATCTCGTCGCTGCCGGAGCAAAGGTAATTCGTGAGAGTGTCCGAGACGATCCGAAGGAAGGTCCAGTCGTTGCTCTCCAGGGCTTTGGATATCGCAGTAAGTCGAAGGTTCGGTGCCAGCTTGTGCTGGTACAGCTTACGGTATGTCTTCCATGCCAGTTGGTGTGTACTTAGGCACACAACATTCTTGGGAAATTTAAGGGCTGCTTCATCAGCCACAGACCTGGTGAACGCCAGGTAGAGAAAGCGCTTCTTTGGGTACCGTTGTGCATAGCCGATGAGCGACGTCGACTTGGCCGCCCCGGCGAACGCGATGACTCGGATTTTCTTTGCCTCGCAGCCATGAAAGGCCAGCTGCTGCGGCGTCCAGTTTACTTTGAGCACGGTAGACCCTCTTCTATAGCTTCATTGAACTCCACTAATCATCTGCAATGGACGGTATCTGACCCGATTGCTGGGCTAGTTCGAGCAGCGATTGAGAGGGATCACTACCTTCTTCAGGGGCGGATACCGCCTATCAGGCCCGCCTTTTTTTGTAGATTCAGGCCATGAACTGAGTGGTCTGAATTGATGAAAGCCCTACTGCTTCCCTTGGTCTCGCTTTTTATGGTTGGTTCGGCTTATGCCGATGAACCGATATCCGACATTGAGTATCGGCTTGCAGCCGCGGTCTCGATGAACGATGAGCGTGAACTCGGCCTGGCTATGGCCGACTTGGTAGGTCTTGCATGCGGCGGGGATGCGAAGGCAGCCGCCGTGCTTGGTGATCGCTATATGTCTGGCTCAGCTGAGTTCGAACAAGCACCTGGAAAAGCCCTGGTGCTGCTTCGGTTCGCATCACAATCTGGCGATCCGCGCTCGATGCCTGGGCTCGTGCTCCTGTTATCTCGAGAGGGGGCGTCCCAGGCGGAAATCGAAGAGGCCGCTAAGTGGAAAAAAATCGGGGAAGCGCTGCTGCCAGGCAGGGTCGAAATGGCTTTGGCATCGCAAGCTGCGGATTCCACGCTGACTCGGACACCCATTCCACGCGCATCCGGACAGTGATTCCACGCTGATCCGGACACTCATTCCACGAGCATCCGGACACCGACTCCACGGTCATCCTGACACTTTTCTGGCAGGCAGCCACGCAGGATTTATTCACTACCATCGATCTCTTTTTCGA
>NZ_MACM02000159.1:0-242 GCF_001675465.2 Pseudomonas sp. AU12215 | reverse complement strand
CTCTACTGGGTCAGTTTTCGGTCAGCGGCAACACTGCAGGTTCTTCTTGAACAGGTCGAGCTGATCCACCTGCTCGCCGGCTTCCTTCACGGCTGCTTCGGCCTTTTTCACGCCGGCGCTGTCGCCGTTCTGCTCGGCGACACGCTTGAACTCCAGCGCATGCTGGCGTGATTCCTGGGCCAGCTTGTAGCGCTTGGAGAAGCGCTCCTTGGCCGGCGCGCAGTAGTAGCTGAGCTTGCTGG
>NZ_MACM02000158.1:0-5706 GCF_001675465.2 Pseudomonas sp. AU12215 | reverse complement strand
TCGCAAACAAGGATCGTGATCTGGCGCTGTTCAACCTTGCCATCGACAGCAAGCTTCGAGCCTGCGATTTAACGAAGCTGCGCGTCAGGGACATAGCTCATGGTGATCACGTGTCGACGCGCGCGATCGTGATGCAGCAGAAGACTCAGCGCCCGGTGCAGTTCGAAATCACCGCTCAGACGAGAGCATCAGTTGAAGCTTGGATCCGTGCTGCTCGCCGTCGCAACGACGATTATCTCTTTCCCAGTCGTGCTCGTCGCTCAGCTCACATATCCACAAGGCAGTACGCCCGCATTGTGAAAGCCAGGGTAACCACAATCGGTCTAGACCCCACGCTCTACGGAACCCATACGCTCCGTAGAACCAAAGCATCACTGATCTATCGCAGAACGAAAAACTTGAGAGCAGTACAGTTGCTGCTTGGCCATACAAAGCTGGAGAGCACTGTTAGGTACTTGGGTATCGAGGTTGATGACGCTCTGGAGATGGCGGAGCAGACTGAGGTTTGATCATGCTCCCCTGTTGGCGCCGCGCCGCAAGCCGGCGCCTCTTTGAGGCCGCTAGCGGCCAGAAGCAGTCGTTCGGAGACGAAGATATTGGGCATTGCGTGTTTTAGCAGGATTACCCGGCATTACGAGTGAGCTTTAGGTCGCTGCGAAGCACCTTTGGACTCTTCCTCATGCCTAGCATTCGCAGCCACGTATCCGTTTCTTCATTCGTAAAATGCTCAGGAAAGTCGAGCGCCGCTAACTCAGAGAGCGCCGCTACCTAATGGATCTGAACTCACGTCGTTTTCGTAATGCTGACGGGGGCACAAGGTCGTGGTTCCACAGGAGCCAGAAATCGGCAGCGCTGCGAATACAGGGTATGCAGGTTGGTCGCTTTCTGGCTGGACACCTGATGAAAGACGCCAGGCTATTCAGCTCGCAATGTCGCAAGCATCGCTACCGCAAGGCCGATGGTGAAAGAACTATTACGGCCAACACACTGGATCGGCACAGTTTGCGGCGTAACCAAGTGTGGTGTGGTGATTTTACATCTGGGCAGGTAATCGCTGGATCTACCTGGCGGCAGTCATGGATTTGTATGCGCGCCGCGTCGGTTGGGTACTGTCCAATCGACCTGATTCGCACTACACCAGTATTGAATTCCGCCACATAGTCTGGCGCTACCGTATCAAGCAGAGCATGAGCCGCCGCGGCACTGCTGGGACAACGCGCCGATGGAGCGTTTTTTCAGAAGCCTAAAAACGGATTGGAGCCGGAGCATGGCTATGCCAGCCAAGGGCAAGCTGAGGCTGATGTGCTGCGCCACCTGACGGATTACTACATCAACCGCCACACAGCTACAACGGATACAGAACGCCGCGGAAACCGAATCACTGGCCGGATAAACCTAAACCAATGTCCAGTTTTCGTTGACCACAACATGAGCTCGACCGTTTCCGCGAGAACGTCATGAAGTGGCGTGTGGCCAATGCCTTTTATTGCCCTGAATGAAGGTCTCCGCTACTAGCACGCAAGATTTGTCGGTGCAAGGGAAAATCCCAGCCGTCTCGTACAATACTTATTACAAAATGAAACGCATGCTCCAGCTTCCAATTATAAGAAAGCTGGAGACCCAGATGACCATAAGAAAGATGGCGACTCTCGGATTGGTGCTGGCTGGTATGGGGGCAAGCACCGCCCTGATGGCCAATGCCGAGTGCGAGCTGTGTACGCAGGTGGAAACCGGTGTCGTCAAAGGTCACACCGAAGGTGAAGTTATTTCTTTCAAGGGAATTCCTTATGCCGCCGCCCCGGTCGGCGAGCTACGTTTCCGTGCACCTCAACGCGCGACCGCCTGGAGCGGTGTGCTGGATGCGGCCAGCTACAAGTCCACTTGCCCGCAAGTGAAGGATCCGCTCGAAGAATATCCATTCCCCGGTCGAGTCGTTAGCACTCCTGCTGGTAAAGCTGAGATCTACGAAAGCGAAGATTGTCTTCATCTGAACGTCTGGACTCCAGCAGCGGACGGCAAGAAACGTCCGATCATGGTGTATATCCCAGGAGGCGCTTTCATTGTTGGCAACGGCTCTTCTGACTTCTACAACGGCAGCCAACTAGCAAGCCACGATGTCGTTGTTGTCACCTTGAACTACCGCGTTGGCCTGTTCGGTTTCATGGAACTAGGCGGCGTAGATCCCAAATACGCGGGCAGCGGCAACAACGGACTGCGTGACCAGATCGCTGCTATCGAATGGGTGAAGCGCAACGCTGCTGCCTTCGGCGGTGACCCTGATAACGTCACCGTCTTTGGTGAGTCGGCTGGTGCTGCTTCCGTAACCGCCCTGATGTCGATTAAAGATCCTGAAAAGCTGTACAAGCGAGCTATCGTACAGAGCGGCAATACCAACCTGATCCACACCAAAGAGTTTGCGCTGAGCTCTGGTCAGGAGATCGCGAAGATCGCGAACTTTAGAACCGTCGACGACGCTCTGAAGGCCTCCTCTCAAGAGCTGCTGATGGCGCAGGAGAAGGTGTTTGCAGAATCTGAGCTCGGTGACCTGCTATTCGCTCCGTTCGCTGACGGCCAGCTGATCATTGGGACCCCGAACGACCTGATCCGCAGCGGCAACGCCAAGGCGATTGACATCATGGTTGGGGCCACCCAGAACGAGCTGAACTACTGGAACATGTATGACAGCCAGCTTCGTAACCCCTTCGTTGAAGAGACTGACGCAGGCCCGGCATCTCCACTGATTCCAGGTGAATACCGCGCTGATCTGGAAAAGCGTTTGGGCAAGACCTTGGATGAAGCCTACCGCAAGAGCCTCGGCACCTCTGATCACGTTGTCATTCGTTCTGCCCAGAACGATGACTTCAGCATGATCCAGCCCGCCACTATGTTGGCCGAGCGCCAATCCGCAATTAACCCCAACGTTTACCTGTATCGCTTCCGTTGGGATGTGCCCAAGCAGTACCTGCCAAAAGGACAGCCAGACCTGGGCTCGGTGCATGCTCTGGAGATCCCGTTCATGTTCGGCACGCTTGATCTGGCGTGGGTGCCGGGTGGCGAGGCGGTCGAGAAAGAGAAGCGTGACGTGGAAGCGGCTCTGGCCAAGCAAATGATGTCCGCGTGGACAAACTTTGCCAAAACTGGAAGCCCGAATGGCGCAGGCGTTCCTCACTGGCCTCAGTACGACAAGATCAAGCGCCAGACCATGGTCTGGGATGAGAAGTCAGCTGCTGAATCCGACCCGGAATCGGATCGCCGCCAGATCTGGACGAACGAAGAGTTCGGCTCCCTCCTGTGACATGAAGTTGCCCCGCCGCTAGCTGCGAGGCCTATCTAACAAGAACAAAAAGGCACCACAACAATGCGAATAGTGATTTCGCAGGCGATCCTCTGCGCCTCAGTTCTGGCTGCGGACAATGCGTCTGCTGTTTCCCTCGGCGGCGGTTTTGATCTTGAGCTTGAGCTCACCGCAGTTAGTGATTACCGCTCTTACGGTATCTCCCAGACCCTGGGCGATCCCACTCTTCAAACCAGCGCTACTTTGGTCTCGCCAATTGGCGCGTATGTCGGTGTATGGGCGTCAGGAGTGGATTTCGGTGAGGGCACAAAGTCCAGCCGTGAGGCTGATTACTATGCAGGCTGGTATCTCCCTATCGGGGAGGATCTACTGGTTGATATTGGCTGGCTGAAATACACCTATGACAAGGATAGCTATCTCAGCCAGTCCGGTTACTACGCCAGTCTCTACTACAAGGGCTTCGGGCTCGACCTCAAGTACTCTGACAACCTTTACGGCGACCAGACAAATAGCTATGTCGCGCTGTCCTATGAATACCCCTTCAATGACAGCACTCGGATCAATGTTCGCTACGGGGTGATGGACTTCAAGGATGAAGTGATCTTCTCCGCCAGTGGTGATTCGCGCTCGAAGTACGCCGAGTGGGAAACTCGAATCGAGAAGGACTATTGGGGGGCTACTTGGAAGGCGAGCCTGATCGATACCGACATGTCCGCAACGGAGTGCATGAATATATCCGGCTATGATGACCTGTGTAGCGCAAGCCTCGTGCTCAGTGCCACCAAGCTCTTCTAGCCGGTAAGGACTGGAGGGGAACGCCCCTCCAGGATGTTTATGAACAACGATCCTTTGCATCAAAGCCTTTTTGTGGGTGCCGACTGGTTACTGTACGCCGGTCACGACGGCTATCAGCATTCGGAGATGTTGGCCCCGGCTGTGCTCATCGCGCAGCCAGGTCACACCATCATGTGCCACATAGATGGGCAGGTTGAGATCACTTCTGCTGGCCTTCTTCATCAGGCTGGGAAGTGGAGCTACGCCAATGCCGTTGGCTTCGCCATTCTGTACTTTGACCCCGTATCGGACGTGGGGCGGCAGATTCAGTGTATCCAGAATGGGGGCTGCCCATTCGATATCTCACTAAACGGTGTCGGCTGGGAGGAGGTTTATTTTCAGCGACTTCTTGAAGGGCAGATCTCTGTGGCAGAGGCTGCGCAGTTGGTCGACCTGATTCGCAGGGCGATTGTTTCTACGCACCAGATTGCCGAGTTGGATCGGCGACTGATGTCGGCGTCGCAACAGCTTACAGCTAACCCTGCTGGAAGACTCGATCTGAAGAGTCTGGCATCAGCGAATCAGTTGTCCCCTGAGCGGCTGCGCCATCTGTTCAAGCAGCAGATCGGAATGACGCTGTCCAAGTACAAGTCATGGCGGCAATTACACGACATGTGCCTGCACCTGGCGGAGAGCTATGGACGGTCGTTCCAGTGGAATACCAGTGATGCGATCAAGCATGTCGGCTTTTATGACGACGCGCATGGCCTTCGCACGCTGAGCCATTATTTTGGGCCACGCAGCTCGATGACGGAAACGCCGATACACCTCATCAACTGCTTGGAACAGTGACGTGATGTCTGCGCGCGCAACAGCTACTCCGAAGTAAACCCTTTGGAGCTTGGGCGGGTAACCGCCCTTTTTTTTTCGAGCGCCTCAGAATCTCCATCGCCTCGTCCATTTTTCTGGATCCTGCCAGTAAGCATGCCGCCCCGTATTTTGCTGCCGCTCCTCTTGAACACTCACTTCAAATTTCCTATTTGTAGTGGTCAACCCCTCCCGGACAGTGGGCCAAAGTTTTTCTTCGGCACGGCGGGCGGCAGCCCGTCGTTGAGTTGATGCGGCCGGCGGAACCCACTCCGACTTCAGACTCCGGAACAACCGTTCCATCGGTGAATTGCCCCAGCAGTTACCTCGACGAAATGCTCTGTTCCAACCGATATCGCCACAGCCGCTGCCGAAACAGGAGGCTGGCGTATTGGCTACCCTGATCGGAACGAAACCTGCTGCGGTTTGCCTCGTTGCTTGTAGGCCATATCCAGCGCCTTGATGACCAACTCCGCATCCGGCTTGGCGGAGCATGTCCAGACAATTACTCGGCGTGCATGCAGATCCAACACCACCGCTGAGGAGTTCCAGCGGCCATGAGACCAGAAATCCTCGACTCTGGTTGAACAGCTGATTGACTTTGGCTGCGCAGGGCAACCCGGCGCAGCGACAGACTGCTCAGCTGCGCTAGTCCTGAGACTCAGGGGCTGGCTTGGGAATGTCCGCTCCTGGCCCAGACTGTGTAAAAACGCTGGCATCGACCTTGCTGTGATTTGATGGATTCAAATCAGCGGGGGGATGCCGATGAA
>NZ_MACM02000157.1:0-3368 GCF_001675465.2 Pseudomonas sp. AU12215 | reverse complement strand
GACCAAGGACATCGTGGTCAAGTACATCGTCACCGACGAACACGGTGCGACCGATACACAGACCCTGACCATTACCGTCACCGGGACCAACGACGCGCCCATCGCCTACGCCGACACCGCCACCACTGAAGAGAACACCGTTCTCCAGGGCCAGGTTCCGGCCGCCACCGATGTCGACGGCACCATCGCCAGCTACCAGCTGACCAGCGATATCGCCCAGGGCAAAGGCTCGCTGACCTTCAACGCCGATGGCAGCTACACCTTCACCCCCGGTACCGCCTTCGATCACCTGGCCGCCGGCCAGAGCGAGAGCGTCACCTTCACCTACCAGGCGAAGGACAACAATGGCGCGCTGAGCGAYCCGCAGACCATCACCATCACCATYACCGGCACCAACGATGCACCTGTGGCCAGCGCCACCAGCGGCGCCGTGAAGGAAGACGCGCAGATCAGCGGCCARCTCGCCGCCACCGACGCCGACGATGGCGCCAARCTCACCTACACSCTGGACAAGACTGCCCCGGCCGGCTTCAGCGTCGATGCCGACGGCAAGTGGTCCTTCGATGCCAGCGTCAGCGAATACCAGCACCTGAAAGCSGGKGCCACCCAGACCATCCAGGTGCCGTTCACCGTCACCGATGARCACGGCGCCACCAGCTCCAGCAGCCTGACCATCACCATCACCGGCACCAACGATGCGCCGGTGGCCCAGGCTGCCAGCGCAGCGGGCACYGAAGACAASCTCAGCTTCGGCAAACTGGTCGCCACCGACGTGGACGAYGGCGCCAAGCTCAGCTTCAGCCTCAACGACAAGGCRCCGGCCGGCTTCACCCTGCTCAAGGACGGCACCTGGGCCTTCAACGGCCTGAACCCGGCCTACCAGAGCCTCGCCGCYGGCGAGACCAAGGTCCTGTCGATCGACTACACCGTCACCGACGAACAYGGCGCCACCAGCACCAACACCCTGACCCTGACCGTTACCGGCACCAACGACACGCCGATCGCCCTGCCCTCGCTGACCTTCGTCCGCGAAGACGCGCAGATCAGCGGCGAGCTCAAGGCCATCGACGTCGACAACGGCGCCCAGCTGACCTTCAGCCTSAACCAGGCCGCCCCGGCCGGCCTGACCCTGGGCAGCGACGGCAAGTGGAGCTTCGACGCCAGCGATGCCGCCTACCAGCACCTGAARGCYGGTGCGGTGCAGGTCATCAACGTKCCCTACACCGTCACCGACGAACACGGCGCGAGCACCCAGAGTTYCCTGGTGATCACCGTCACCGGCACCAACGATGCTCCGCGCGCTGATGCYGCYACCGCTGCGGCAGTGGAAGACCAGGYCAGCAAGGGCCAGCTCACCGCCACCGACGTGGACGATGGCGCCAAGCTGAGCTTCAGCGTCTCCGGCAACCCGCCGGCCGGCTTCACCCTGAAGACCGACGGCAGCTGGACCTTCGACGGCAAGAACCCGGCCTACCAGTCCCTCGCCGAAGGCGAGACCAAGGACATCGTGGTCAAGTACATCGTCACCGACGAGCACGGTGCGACCGATACCCAGACCCTGACCATCACCGTCACCGGGACCAACGACCCGGCCGTCATCGGCGGCGTGGCCAGCGTGAGCGTCAATGAGACCGATGCACCGATTACCACCGGCGGCCAACTGACTGTCACCGACGTCGACGGCGCGGCCAGCTTCCAGGCCCAGAGCAACGTCGCCGGCCTGCACGGCACCTTCAACCTCGGCACCGACGGCACCTGGACCTACACCGCCAACAGCGCMTACAACGAGCTGRRYGTCGGCGACAAGCTCACCGACACCTTCACCGTGAAGGCCGCCGACGGCACCAGCAGCACCGTGACCGTCACCATCAACGGCACCAACGATGCWCCGGTCGCCTCGGCCGATGTCGCCAGCACMGAAGAGAACACYGTGCTCAACGGTCAGGTTCCGGCCGCCAGCGATGTCGACGGCACCGTCGTCAGCTACCAGCTGGCCACCGACGTGGCGCAAGGCAAAGGCACGCTGACCTTCAATGCCAACGGCAGCTACACCTTCAATCCGGGTACCGCCTTCGACCACCTGGCCGCTGGCGCCAGCGAGAACGTCACCTTCACCTACCAGGCGAAGGACAACAACGGCGCCCTGAGCGACCCGCAGACCATCACCATCACCGTGACCGGCACCAACGACAAGCCGGTGGCCTTCGCCGATGCCCAGACCACCGAGGAGAACACCGTTCTCGATGGCCAGGTTCCGGTCGCCACCGATGTCGATGGCACCATCGMGGGTTATCAACTGGCCACCGACGTGGCACAGGGCAAAGGTTCGCTGACCTTCAACAGCGATGGCAGCTACACCTTCAATCCGGGCAGCGACTTCGACCACCTGGCCGCCGGCCAGAGCGAGAACGTTACCTTCACCTACCAGGCGAAGGACAACAACGGCGCCCTGAGCGACCCGCAGACCATCACCATTACCGTCACCGGCACCAATGACGCGGCGGTGATCACCGGCCAGACCAGCGGCAGCGCCAACGAGACCGACGCCCCGGTCACCCTCGGSGGCAAGCTCGATGTCACCGACRTCGACGGCCCGGCCAGCTTCCAGGCSCAGAGCAACGTCGCCGGCCTGCAYGGCACCTTCAACCTCGGCACCGACGGYACCTGGACCTATGTCGCCAACTCKGCCTTCAACGAACTGAAAGTCGGCGATCAACTCACCGACACCTTCACCGTGAAGGCCGCCGACGGCACCAGCGCCAGCGTCACCGTSACCATCAACGGCACCAACGACAAGCCGGTGGCCTTCGCCGATACCCAGACCACCGAAGAGAACACCGTTCTSCACGGCCAGGTTCCGGTCGCCACCGACATCGACGGCACCATTGCCAGCTACCAACTGGCCACCGGCATCGCCCAGGGCAAAGGCAACCTCACCTTCAACAGTGACGGCAGCTACACCTTCACCCCCGGYACCGCGTTCGACCACCTGGCCGYCGGCCAGAGCGAGAACRTCACCTTCACCTACCAGGCGAAGGACAACAACGGYGCGCTGAGCGACCCGCAGACCGTCACCATCACCGTTACCGGCAGCAACGACGCGGCCATCATTGGCGGGCAGACCAGCGGCAGCGCAAACGAAACCGATGCCCCGGTCACCATCGGCGGCAAGCTCGACATCAGCGACGTCGACGGCCCAGCCAGCTTCCAGCCCCAGGCCAGCACCGCCGGCAGCTATGGCACGTTCAGCCTGGCTGCCGATGGCACCTGGAGCTTCGTCGCCAACTCCGCCTTCAACGAACTGAAAGTCGGCGACAAGCTCACCGAGACCTTCACCGTGAAGGCCGCCGACGGCACCAGCGCCAGCG
>NZ_MACM02000156.1:0-84006 GCF_001675465.2 Pseudomonas sp. AU12215 | reverse complement strand
GCTTCAAGGGCGCCAAGCCCTTCCCCCAGGCCTACGAACGTGGCTTGAAGCTGATCGGCGCCACCGCCCACTACGTCACCTCCGACCTCGACGAGGGACCGATCATCGAGCAGGAAGTGCAGCGCGTGGACCATGCCTACAGCCCAGAGGCGCTCGTCGCCATCGGCCGCGACACCGAGACCGTGGCCCTCTCGCGGGCCCTGAGACTCCACCTGGAACACCGCGTGTTCATCAATCGCGACAAGACCGTGATCTTCTCCTGACCCCCAAAAAATCCCGAACCTGGAGTACCGGACATGAAGCAACGAGTCGCCATCATCGGCGCCGGCCCCAGCGGCCTGGCCCAGCTGCGAGCCTTCCAGTCGGCGCGGGACAAAGGCGCCGACATCCCCGAACTGGTCTGCTTCGAGAAGCAGGCGGACTGGGGCGGCATGTGGAACTACACCTGGCGCACCGGCCTGGACGAGCATGGCGAACCGGTGCACGGCAGCATGTACCGCTACCTCTGGTCCAACGGGCCGAAGGAATGCCTGGAGTTCGCCGACTACAGTTTCGACGAGCACTTCGGCCGGCCCATGGGCTCCTATCCCCCGCGCGAGGTGCTCTGGGACTACATCAAGGGCCGCGTGGTGAAGGCCGGCGTGCGCCCCTACATCCGCTTCAACACCACGGTGCGCGACGTCGCCTGGGATGCGGCCAGCAACACCTTCGAGGTGACCGCCCACAGTTACGACGACGACCGCACCTACAGCGAGCGGTTCGACTACGTGGTGGTCGCCAGCGGCCACTTCTCCACTCCCAATGTGCCGCACTTCCCCGGCTTCGAGAGCTTCGCCGGGCGCGTGCTGCACGCCCACGACTTCCGCGATGCACTCGAATTCCGCGGCAAGGACGTGCTGATCGTCGGTGCCAGCTACTCGGCCGAGGACATCGGCTCGCAGTGCTACAAATACGGCGCGCGCTCCATCACCAGCTGCTACCGCAGTGCGCCGATGGGCTACCAGTGGCCGGAAAACTGGGAAGAGAAACCGCTGCTCACCCACGTCAAGGGCAGCACCGCGTTCTTCGCCGACGGCAGCAGCAAGCACATCGACGCGATCATCCTGTGTACCGGCTACAAACACCACTTCCCCTTCCTCCCCGAAGAGCTGCGGCTCAAGACCGGCAACCGTCTGTGGCCGCTGAACCTCTACAAGGGCGTGTTCTGGGAGCGCAATCCGAAGCTCATGTACCTGGGCATGCAGGACCAGTGGTACAGCTTCAACATGTTCGACGCCCAGGCCTGGTACGCCCGCGACGTCATCCTCGGGCGCATCGCCCTGCCCGGACTTGCCGCCATGCAGGCCGAGGACCTGGCCTGGCGCCAGGAAGAAGAGACCCTGGAGAACGCCCGCGAGATGTTCGAGTTCCAGGGCGAGTACATCCGCCAGCTGATCGAAGCCACCGACTACCCGAGCTTCGACATCGCCGAGGTGAACCGCACCTTCCTGCAGTGGAAGCACGACAAGTACGAGAACATCATGGGGTACCGCGACAAGTGCCACCGTTCGCTCATCACCGGAACCCTGGCTACGCCACATCACACGCCGTGGCTGGATGCCCTGGACGACTCGCTGGAGGCCTACCTGGCCGATGCTCCGACGCCGGCACTGAGCAAGGCGCTTTGAGTCCGCCGCGGGGCGGCCAGCCGCCCCGCCATCCTGTCCGGTACGGAGTCACCGCATGAACCTGCCCATCGTCAGCCGGCCCCATGAGCCGGCGCTTTTCGCTCGCGCACCCGCATTGGAACGGCACCGGGTCGCGCCCGGCGGCCTGACGGTAATCAGCCTGGAGGCCGGTGACCGGCTCCAGGTGATCGACCTCGAAGGCGACCAACCGGCCGAGCTGCTGGCCTTTGCCGCTGGCGGCCGCCCCGCCCTGGCGGAACTCGGCCTGTCACCCAGCCCAGGAGCGGCGTTCATCCACCAGTTGCTCCACGACGGCAGCCGCGAGGCCGATCACGTCTGTGCCGGGCTTGCCCGGCGCGGCGTCGATTGCCGCCATCTGCCCAGCCCCGCGCGACTCTGGCCGGCGGGCACCCCCGCCGGGTTCAGCCGCACCCTGGAAGGTGGCGCGCCGCTGCTGGTGCTGGTCGCAGCACCCGGCGGACGCACGTCGGTCAATGCCCAGGCGCGTGCCAGCGAACTGCGCCTGCTGGTGCATCGCGCCAACCCACAGCACCTGCTCGCTCCGCCGCTACCCGCGCCGTTGGGTGAGATGGTGGACGAGTTCACCATCCGTCCCGGGACGGCCAGCGCCTACACGGTCGCCGCCGGGCAGTTCATCCAGGTACTGGATGTCGCCGGCCGGCAATGCTCGGACTTTGTCGCCTTCGACCGCCGAGGCCTGGACAGCGGCCGCGAGATCGACCTCGATCCCACCGTCACCCGCACCCTGAACGGCAACGCCTACCCCGGCCCCGGCCTCTTCAGCCGCTTCTACGATCGCCACCTGCAACCCATGCTCGAGGTGGTGCGCGACACCGTCGGCCGCCACGACACCTTCGCCCTCGCCTGCACCGCGCGCTACTACGAGGCCCAGGGCTACTTCGGCCACGACAATTGCAGCGACAACCTCAGCCGAGTCCTTGCAGGCCATGGCGTGCAGGGCCGCGCCGGCTGGCCGGCGATCAACTTCTTCTTCAACACCGGGGTCGATGCGCATCAGCAACTCACCCTCGACGAGCCCTGGTCACGCCCAGGCGACTACGTCCTGCTGCGCGCCCTCAGCGACCTGGTCTGCGCCAGCAGTTCCTGCCCGGACGACATCGACCCGGCCAACGGCTGGCAACCCACCGATATCCATATCCGCGTGTACAGCGAAAAGGAGCGTTTCAGCATCGCCATGGCCAATCGCAAGACTCCCGACGCCGACCCTCAGCTGACCCGCGAGAGCGGCTTCCACGCCGGCACTGCCGCCCTCACCCGCCAGTTCATCGACTATCGTGGCTTCTGGACGCCCACCCACTTCGACGGCTACGGCAGCATCGAGGAGTATCACGGCTGCCGCGAAAGAGTGGCGGTGATGGACCTCTCTGCCCTGCGCAAGTTCGAGGTGCTCGGACCGGATGCCGAGGCGTTGCTGGACTACTGCCTGACCCGCGACGTACGCAAGCTGGCGGTCGGCCAGGTGGTGTATTCGGCGATGTGCTACGAGCACGGCGGCATGCTCGACGACGGCACCCTGCTGCGCCTGGGGCCGGATGCCTTCCGCTGGATCGGCGGCGAGGATTACGCCGGCGACTGGCTGCGCGAACAGGCGCAGAAGCTGGGCATGAAAGTGTGGATCAAGAGCGCTTCGGAGCAGATCCACAATATCGCCGTCCAGGGGCCGCTGGCCCGCACGCTTCTCAAGGACATGGTCTGGACGCCGGGTACCCAGCCACGCTTGGAGGACCTGGGCTGGTTCCGTTTCCTCACCGGTCGTCTCAACGACTACAACGGGCCGCCGCTGATGGTCTCGCGTACCGGCTACACCGGCGAGCTGGGCTACGAGATCTGGTGCCATCCGGACGACGCCCTGCCCGTCTGGAAGCGCCTCTGGCAACTGGGCGAACCGCTGGGCCTGGTACCGCTGGGCCTGCACGCGCTGGACTCCCTGCGCATCGAGGCCGGGCTGATCTTCTCCGGCTACGAGTTCGACGACCAGACCGACCCCTTCGAAGCAGGCATCGGCTTCTGCGTTCCGCTCAAGAGCAAGCAGGCCGACTTCATCGGCAAGGATGCACTGCTACGGCGCAGCGCCACCCCGCAGCGCCGCCTGGTGGGCCTGGAACTGGACGGCAACGAGATCGCCGCACATGGTGATTGCGTGCATGTCGGCCGCGCCCAGGTCGGCGTGATCACCAGCGCCACGCGTTCACCGCTGCTGGGCCGCAACATCGCCCTGTGCCGTCTGGACGTGGGCTACTGCGAACCCGGCACCCTGGTGGAAGTCGGCAAGCTCGACGGCCAGCAGAAACGCATCCCCGCGCGGGTTACCGCCGGCACCGTCGCGTACGATCCGGACAAGTCCCGCGTGCGCAGCTGACGCACTTCTGGAGAGGGTTTTGCAAGGACCCTGGTGCACCGGCTCGCCGCGCGCGAGCCCTCCGCTTCCCCCTTCCAGGAGATTGGGCCGATGTGGTTCAGCAAGGCTTCCCGCAACCTGGCCGACGACCTCGGCCAGTGGCTCGACCAGCTTTCCAGCACCCCCGACGCAACCCCACCGCGCCACTGCGACCCACAGTTGCTCGGCCGTCTTGAGCGCCTGCAGCGCGACTGGCATGGTCTGGTGGACTTCCGGCGGCACGCCGAGCTGCAGTCGCCGCCGCCCTGCACCGCCGAGGAACACGCCGCTCTCACGCGACGTCTCGACGATGCCCGGGACGAGGGCCGCCGGCTGCGCGAGGAGCTCGAAGAACAACAGCGCCAGCTGCTCGAACTGGAAGCCGAACGCCGCCAGTGGCGGGAGGATCGCGATGTCTGGGCGCTGACCCAGCGCACCCTCACCGAGGGCTGCTGGGCGATGAACGTGGTCAACGGCGACCCCGACCATCCGCAGAATATGATCCGCTGGTCCGAGCAGTTCCGCGACCTGATCGGCTACCGTCGCGAGGAGTTCCCCGACGGCTGGGACAGCTACTTCGGCGTGGTCGACGCAGAAGACCTCAAAGGCGTGATGCAGGCGTTCGGCGCTGCAATGGCGGACAAGAACGGCGACGGGTCCTACGTGGTGGAGTACCGCATGCGCCACAAGAGCCGCGGCCCGCTGTGGTTCCGCGAGCGCGGTCGTTGTCTGCGCGATGAGCGCGGTCGCCTGCTATACGTCACCGGCGCGGTGCGCGAGATCAGCGACGAGAAGGCCGCCGCCAGCCTGCACGAGCGTGAACAGCAGAACATCCAGACCACCTACGGGCAGATCGCCCAGGTCGCCGGGGTCATCCGTGCCATCGCCGAGCAGACCAACCTGCTGGCACTCAACGCCGCCATCGAGGCGGCACGCGCCGGCGACCAGGGGCGCGGCTTCGCGGTGGTCGCCGACGAAGTGCGCAACCTCGCACGGCGTACCCAGGAATCGGTGCAGCAGATCCAGTCGATGCTCAAGCAGCAGGGTTGATTCACCCGGCCAGCCCCGGCACCTCACACCAGGAGTGGGCCATCCGCGCGATCGCGGCGTGGCCCGCGTACGGACATCGGCGTACTAAGCCACCTGCACACTCCCCACCAGCTTCAGCCCGACGATGCCAGCGACGATCATCACCAGGCACAGCGCCTTCAGCGCGCCCAGCGGCTCGCCAAGAAACAGCGTGCCGTAGGCCACTGTTCCCAGGGTGCCGATACCCACCCACACGGCATACGCCAGCCCCAGCGGCAGGTCACGCACGGACAGGCTCAGCAGGTAGATGCTCAGGGCCAGGAACACCCCGCAGTAGAGGCTCGGCCAGAGCCGGGTGAACCCGTCGGTGCGCGGGATGATCGAGGCATACAGCACCTCGCAAAGTCCCGCCAGGATCAGGTAACCCCATCCGTTCAACCACACCATCGACACAACCTCCTCGCCAAAAAAGAACGCCGACGCAAAGCGTCGGCGCAGGGTATGACGCAAAGGCTCAGACGGCGTCTTCGCCCAGCTCGCCAGTGCGAATGCGTACGACGCTTTCCAGGTCCTGGACGAACACCTTGCCGTCACCGATCTTGCCGGTGTGCGCGGCCTTCAGGATGGTGTCGATGGCGGTCTGGCAAAGCGCCTCGCCGATGACGATTTCCAGCTTCACCTTGGGCAGCAGCTCGACCACGTACTCGGCACCACGGTAGATCTCCGAATGCCCCTTCTGCCGGCCATAGCCCTTGACCTCGGTGGCGGTCACGCCGCTTACCCCGGCCTCGGTCAGCGCCTGGCGCACGTCGTCGAGCAGAAAGGGCTTGATGATCGCGGTAATCAGTTTCATTGCAGCGATCCTCAGTTGGAGTACTTGTAGCCGACTTCGCCGTGGGCAGAGAGATCCAGCCCGTCGACTTCCGCCTCTTCATCGACGCGCAGGCCGCCGCACAGCGCCGCCGCCACCTTGAAGGCGATGAGGCTGGTGATGCCGGAGAACACCACGCTGAAGAGGATCGCGCCGCCGTTGACCAGCAGTTGGCTGAACAGGTCGCGCCCTTCAGCAAAGCCCTGGCCGCCGATGGCCGCGAGGGCGAATACCGGAGTCAGCAGGCCGCCGAGGATGCCGGCGACACCGTGTACGCCGAACACGTCAAAGGCGTCGTCCAGGCCGATCATCGGCTTGAGCTTGTCCACCGACCAGACGCACACCGGGCCGGCGATCAGGCCGAGCAGGATGGCGCCCATCGGGCCGACATAGCCGCATGCCGGCGTGATCGCGACGAGCCCAGCGATCGCGCCGGAGACCGCGCCGAACAGGCTCGGCCGGCCACGGTGCTGCCACTCGACGAGCATCCAGGCCAGCGCGCCGGCACAGCTGGCGAGCATGGTGTTGACCATCACCAGCATGGCGAAGCCGTTGGCCGCCAGGGCGCAGCCGCCACAGAAGCCCAGCCAGCCGACCCACAGCAGCGAACCGCCGGTGAGGGTCATGGTCATGTTGTGCGGGGCCAGGGTCGGGGTGCCGAAGCCGCGACGGCGACCCAGCAGCCAGGCGCCCACCAGCGCGGCGATGCCGACGTTGAGGTGCACCACGTTGCCGCCGGCGAAGTCCTGCACGCCGAGGTTGAACACCCAGCCGCCGCCCCACGCCATGTGCGCCATGGGGATGTAGTTGATGGTCAACCAGACCGCCATGAACACCATGACCGCTGCGAACTTCATGCGCTCGGCGAAAGCGCCGACGATGATCGCCGGGGTGATCGCGGCGAACAGCAGCATGAACAGGAAGTACAGGTATTCGGGAATGGTGCCCACCACCGAATCCTTGGTGATGCCGAGCAGGAACAGCTTCTCCAGCCCGCCAATCACCGATTGCAGCGAGCCGCCGTCGGTGAAGGCCAGGCTGTAGCCGTAGACGGCGAACAGCACCGACATCAGCGAGGCGGTGCAGAACACCTGCATGAGGATCGACAGCACGTTCTTGGTCCGCGCCATGCCGCCATAGAACAGCGCCAGGCCCGGCAGGGTCATCAGCAGCACCACCAGCGAACAGAGCGCGACGAAGGCGGTGTCGCCACTATTGATCGCCGGCGGCGCATCGTCCGCCATGGCGGCGACGCTACCGAACAGCAGGGAAAGGCCCAACATACTGCGGCTCATAGGTGAAAACCGGATCATTGCCTGTTGCCTCCAACCGACGGGGACGGTTCCGGGCCGCTGTCGGCGGGCGGGCCGGTGTTCGGTGCCTTCGGGACGCGCTGGTCCGCGTTCCTGTGGGGCAATTTTATTTCCTCATAGGCATAGCAATAGGCCTGCCAAGGTCGCTGGACGGGCCGGTTATTTCAGCTATCTCATTGAACGGAAATGGATTATTTTCTGACGCGAGGCGATGGTGATGCGCAGACCTATCGGCGCCGCGCATTTTCTTGGTGCGAATTTGTGTTTCCTGCCAGTCAATATGGCAGGACTGATCGGCGGCTG
Source organism: Pseudomonas sp. AU12215 (assembly GCF_001675465.2). Taxonomy (NCBI): domain Bacteria; kingdom Pseudomonadati; phylum Pseudomonadota; class Gammaproteobacteria; order Pseudomonadales; family Pseudomonadaceae; genus Pseudomonas; species Pseudomonas sp. AU12215. The sequence continues at coordinate 76,404 of NZ_MACM02000156.1, read as the reverse complement.
CGGTAAGCTCGGCGTCTTATGGTCGCTGGCGGGCAGAGTTGGCGCCTGCAAGGGATTGCCGGGTGGAAAACAAGAAGGCCGGCGATCACTCGCCGGCCTTCTGCACTGACTCGTACGAAGATCAGTACTGCACCTGTCCCGGCACCCAGTTGGTGCCCGCCAGCGGCACACGGGCCATGGCGGCGGCTTCCACGGTAAGGGCTACCAGATCCTCGGGATCGAGGTTGTGCAGGTGCGACTTGCCGCAGGCGCGGGCCATGGTCTGTGCCTCCAGCACCAGCACGCGCAGGTAGTTGGCCAGGCGGCGGCCAGCTTCCACCGGTTCCAGGCGCTTGGACAACTCCGGGTCCTGGGTGGTGATGCCGGCCGGGTCGCGGCCGTTCTGCCAGTCGTCGTAGTAGCCGGCGGCGGAACCGATTTTCTTCAGTTCGTCGTCCAGGCGCGGATGGTTGTCACCCAGCGCCACCAGCGCGGCAGTGCCAATGGCCACCGCATCGGCGCCCAGGGCCATGGCCTTGGCTACGTCAGCGCCATTGCGGATGCCACCGGAGACGATCAGCTGCACCTGGCGGTGCATGCCCATTTCCTGCAGCGCCTGCACGGCCTGCGGAATGGCCGGCAGGATCGGGATGCCGACGTGCTCGATGAAGACTTCCTGGGTGGCCGCGGTGCCGCCCTGCATGCCGTCGAGGACGATGACATCGGCGCCGGCCTTCACCGCCAGCTTGACGTCGTAGTACGGGCGACTGGCACCGATCTTCACGTAGATGGGTTTTTCCCAGTCGGTGATCTCGCGCAGTTCGGCGATCTTGATCGCCAGGTCGTCCGGACCGGTCCAGTCGGGGTGGCGGCAGGCGCTGCGCTGGTCGACACCGATCGGCAGGGTACGCATCCCGGCGACGCGCTCGGTGACTTTCATGCCCAGCAGCATGCCGCCGCCGCCCGGCTTGGCGCCCTGCCCCAGGACGATCTCGATGGCGTCGGCCTTGCGCAGGTCGTCCGGGTTCATGCCGTAGCGCGACGGCAGGTATTGGTAGACGAGGTACTGAGACTGGCCGCGTTCTTCCGGGGTCATGCCGCCGTCGCCGGTGGTGGTGCTGGTGCCGGCGATGGTCGCACCACGGCCCAGGGCCTCCTTGGCGTTGGCCGACAGTGCGCCGAAGCTCATGCCGGCGATGGTCACCGGGATCTTCAGGTGGATCGGCTTCTTGGCAAAGCGGGTGCCGAGCACCACGTCGGTGCCGCACTTCTCGCGGTAACCTTCCAGCGGGTAGCGCGATACGCTGGCGCCGAGCAGCAGCAGGTCATCGAAGTGCGGCAGCTTGCGCTTGGTGCCGCCGCCACGGATGTCGTAGATGCCGGTCTCGGCGGCACGCTGGATTTCCTGGATGGTCAGGCGGTCGAAGGTGGCGGACTCGCGCAGCACCGGGGTGTTTTTCTCGCTCATGGGAATTCCTCGCTGCGGGTCAGTACGCGGATGCGTTGTCGACTTTGAAGTTGTACAGCTGGCGGGCCGAGCCGTAGCGTTTGAAGCTGGCTGGATTCTCGTCGAAGCCCGCGCGGTTGAGCAGCTCCTGCAGCTCCTCCAGGTGCTCGGCGCGCATTTCCTTCTCGATACAGTCCGAACCCAGCGACTTCACGTCACCCTTGACGTAGATGCGCACCTCGTAGAGCGAGTCGCCCAGCGCGTCGCCGGCGTCGCCGCAGACCACCAGGCGTCCGGCTTGGCCCATGAAGCAGCTCATGTGGCCGATGCTGCCGCCGACCACAATATCCACGCCCTTCATCGAGATACCGCAACGCGCCCCGGCATCACCCTCGATCACCAGCAGCCCGCCATGGGCGGTGGCACCGGCGGCCTGGGACGCACTGCCCTTCACCCGCACGCTGCCGGACATCATGTTCTCCGCCACACCCACGCCGACGTTGCCATGTACCGTGACGCTGGCCTTCTGGTTCATGCCTGCGCAGTAGTAGCCGGCATGGCCCTGGATATCCACGGTCACCGTCTGGTTGATGCCCACGGCGAGGTTGTGCTTGCCATCCGGGTGGCTGACCAGCCACTCGCGGTCCTGCACGTCGCCGTGCAGGGCCTGGTTCAGTTCGCGCACCGAGGCGCTGGAAAGGTCGATGGTTTTCATATGAGTCTCCAGAAAGTTCTGCTCGGTGCGGATCAGGCGCTCTCGCGCTCCCAGACATACAGGGTGGCCGGTTCGGGCTCCCAGACGCGCGCCTTGTCGATGCCCGGCAGGCTGGCCAGGGCCTGGTACTCCGAAGCCATGGCCACGTAGTCGTCGGTCTCGGCCAGCACCGCCGGCTTGCAGGCGATCGGGTCGCGGATCACGGCGAAACCGTTGCGGGTGCCGATGGCGAAGGTGAAGAAGCCGTCCAGGTCGTTCAGCGCGCCGTCCAGGGCCTGGGCCAGGCTGTCGCCCTGGCGCAGGCGCCAGGTCAGGTAGCCGGCAGCCACCTCGCTGTCGTTGTCGGTCTCGAAGGCGATGCCTTCGCGCTTGAGCTCCTGGCGCAGGCGGAAGTGGTTGGAGAGCGAGCCGTTGTGTACCAGGCAGAGGTCGGCGCCGGTGGAGAACGGGTGGCTGCCCTCCATGGTCACCGCGCTCTCGGTGGCCATGCGGGTGTGGCCGATGATGTGGCTGCCCTTCATGCCGGCGAGGCCGAAGCGCTGGGATATTTCCTCCGGCAGGCCCATGCCCTTGAGGATTTCGATGCTCTGCCCGGCGCTCATGATGCGCACCGTCGGGGCCAGCTCGGCCAGGGCTTCACGCACGGCGGACTCCTCACAGTGGATCTTCAGCACGGCGGCGCTGGCATTCTGGAACCAGTCCAGCGAACAGCCCAGGCGGGCTTCCAGGGCGCCCATCAGTTCGGCCCAGGGGTAGCCGGCGTCAGTCGCCTGCAAGGTCAGCTTGACCCAGCCGTCGGCCACTTCGTCACCGTAGATGGCAAAGCCTGCGCTGTCCGGGCCGCGGTCGGTCATGGCCTGCAGCATGGGTTCGAAAAGCTTGCCCAGCTGGGCTTCGAGTTCGGGTTTCTTCAGGTAGAGGCCTACGATTCCGCACATGGTTCGTCTCCTTCGAGGCAGCAGGCAACCGCCGCTTGTGCTCACGGTCGCCCAGAGGGGTAAGGGGGTGCGCCCGGCGGGCGCGGCGATCAGAAGAATTCGGTGTAGCGCTGGATCTCCCAGTCGGAGACGTGACGGCTGTACTCCACCCATTCCATGCGCTTGAGCTTGATGAACTCGTCGACGATTTCGGCGCCGAGCACCTCGCGGAACAGCGAATCGGCCTCCAGCGCGTCGGCGGCTTCCTTCAGCGACTGCGGCAGGGTCTTGATGCCGCGCGCGGCGATCTCGTCCAGGCTGAGGTTGTAGAGGTTCTCGTTGCACATCGGGCCCGGATCCAGCTGGCGGTCGATGCCGTCCAGACCCGCGGCGATGATCGCGGCGGTCACCAGGTAGGGGTTGCAGCCGGCATCCGGCAGGCGGAACTCCAGGCGGCCGTAGGGAATGCGCACCATCGCCGAGCGGTTGTTGGCGCCGTAGGCGATGAAGGCCGGAGCCCAGGTGGCACCAGACAGTGAGCGGCCCACCACCAGGCGCTTGTAGGAGTTCACCGTCGGCGCGGCGAAGGCGCAGAGCGCGGGGCCGTGGGCGAGCAGGCCGGCAGCGAAGTGATACGCCAGTTTCGACAGGCCCATGCCGCTGGAATCGGACGGGTCGTGGAAGAGGTTCTTGTTGGTGGCGCTGGCGATCGACAGGTGGAAGTGCATGCCGTTGCCCGCGCGCTTAGGGTCGGGCTTGGGCATGAAGGAGCAGATCATGCCCAGGTCGTTGGCGATCTCGCCGGCGGCCATGCGGAAGAAAGTGAAGCGGTCGGCCGACTCCATGGCATCGCTGTAGGTGTAGTTGATCTCGAACTGGCCGTTCGCGTCTTCGTGGTCGATCTGGTAGATGTCGAAGCCCACCGGCTGTAGGGCCTCGGTCAGGCGCTCGAGGAATTCGCGGGAGCGCGACAGGCCCTTGTAGTCGTAGCAGGGTTTGTCGAGGTTGTCGGAGGCGTCCACCAGTTGCAGGCGGCCTTCGCCGTCACGGCGGAACAGGCTGAACTCTGGCTCAAGGCCGGTATTGAGCACCCAGCCCTTGTCCGCCAGACGCTGCACCTGCTGCTGCAAGACGAAACGGCTGTCATAGGGGTGCGGCTTGCCGTCGACATGGCCGACGCAGACCACCCGGCCGTAGCCCGGCTGCCAAGGCACCGGGATCAGCGTGGAGAGGTCGCCACGCGCCATGAAGTCCGGGCCGTGAGGCTCCATACCCATGCCGCAGATGGCGAACCCGGCGAACCCGGCGCCCTCCTCGGCCACGGCCTTGAGGCCGGTCACCGGCACCGACTTGGTCTTCGCCGCGCCATGGATATCGACGAACTGCGCCAGCACGTACTTGATGCCGTGCTGGTCGATGGTGCGCTGGGTTTCGCTTGGCAACATGGATGATCACTCCTAGTAAAGGGGCAAGGCGTTATCGGTGGCCCTGTTGGGTTCGAAACCGGTCGTTGGATACGACGTGGAGTGTCTGCCGTCGGCTTCGAATTCCGCTCAGGAAACTTACTTTCCCATTAGGAATGCAATGCCAGTGCCAAGTCAGGTGCGACCCCGTGGTCCGCAGCCACGGGGGCAAATCTTCTGTATATATGGGAAACTTGCTTTCACTGTGGGAAAGTGAAAGAGCCGACAAGGTCGCCTCGCACTTTCTCAGTGCGAAAATACTATTCTTGAACTTAAACCGTGCAGGAACCCTGAATGTCCACCGAGACCGAACCGCGCCTTCGCCTGGAGCAATACCTGGGCATGCAGATCAAGCGCCAGCGCCAGGCACAGGAGCTCAAGCTGGCGGACGTGGCGCGCATCGCCGGCATCAGCCAAGGGATGCTGAGCAAGATCGAGAACGCCCAGGTGTCCACCAGCCTCGACACCCTGAGCCGCCTGTGCGACGTGCTCGGCATGCCGATGTCCAAGCTGTTCAGCCAATACGACCAGCCCGACGGCAACGCTCTGCTGGTGAAGGCCGGTGACGGCCTGGAAGTGGTGCGCCGCGGCACCGAGAAGGGTCACACCTACCAGTTGCTGAACCACACCCGCGGGCCGAAGAAGAACTTCGAGGCCTACATGGTCAGCATGGATGACGCCAGCGAGGAGTTCCCGACCTTCTCCCACCCCGGCACCGAGTTCCTCCACCTGCTCGAAGGTGAGCTCATCTACCGCCACGGCAATCAGCTCTACCACCTGCAGGCCGGCGACAGCCTGACCTTTGACGGCGAGACACCTCACGGCCCGGAGAAGCTGGTGCAAGTACCGATCCGCCTGATGTCGATCATGAACTACGGCAACGACTGATCCCGCGCCCTTCCTCTTCAGGCGCATGACCACGCACGGTCATGCGCCCACCTTTCGCCACTCGGCATCTATCGCCCCATCTCCCCGCCAGTACCGCCTCGCCGTTCGGTCGAGAACTTTCCTGACAGGATAAAAATTTTCCCCAGGGTATGGACCCAAGGATTCGCTTCGCCTATAAAAGCGCAGAAGGAAATTAATATTCTCAGCAGTAAATAATCTTCACCGGCGAAATTCCGTCCCACCCCTGAATCTTCGCCTTGGACCTTTCGCCCTTGCGCGCCGAGCTGCCTCCCACTCCTATCGAGGACCCGACATGCAACACGTCCCCAGCCACTTCATCATCCGCATCAGTTGCCCGGCCGTGTCCGGGATAGTCGCGGCGGTGACCACCTACCTGGCCGAGCAGGGTTGCTACATCAGCGAGATGGCGCAGTTCGACGACGAGGGCAGCGGTCGCTTCTTCATGCGCGCCGTGTTCCGCTTCAACGAAGGTCTGGCCGGCGACATCGGCGCGATCGAAACCGGCTTCGCCGACGTGGCCGGCCGCTTCGACATGGACTGGAGCCTGCACAGCAACGCCCGGCCGATGCGCGTGCTGCTGATGGTGAGCAAGTTCGACCACTGCCTGTCCGACCTGCTCTACCGCCACGCCAAGGGCGAGCTGGACATGCRGATCACCGCCATCGTYTCCAACCACCTYGACCTGCGCCCGATGGCCGAGCGCGAAGGCATCCGCTTCGTCTACCTGCCGGTGACGAAAGACACCAAGGCCCAGCAGGAAGCCGCGCTGATGCGCATCGTCGACGAAACCGACACGGAACTCGTGGTGCTCGCCCGCTACATGCAGATCCTCTCCGACGACCTCTGCAAGCARCTCTCCGGCCGSGCGATCAACATCCACCACTCCTTCCTYCCCGGCTTCAAGGGCGCCAAGCCCTAYCACCAGGCYTACGARCGTGGCGTGAAGCTGATCGGCGCCACCGCSCACTACGTCACCTCCGACCTCGACGAGGGCCCGATCATCGAGCAGGAAGTGCAGCGCGTGGACCACGCGTACGCTCCCGACGACCTTGTCGCCATCGGTCGCGACACCGAGACCATCGCGCTGTCCCGTGCGGTGAAGTACCACCTCGAACACCGCGTCTTCCTCAACCACGACCGCACGGTGATCTTCAAATGAATGCCATCCCCAGCGTCAAACTCATCGACGGCAAGGCCACCTCGGCACGGGTGCTCGCCGAGGTCCGCGAGGAAGTCCTGGTGCTGCGCGAGGACGGCATCCAGCCGGCCCTGGCCGTGGTGCTGGTGGGCAGCGACCCGGCCAGCCAGGTCTACGTGCGCAATAAAGTGCTGCGTGCCGAGGAAGTCGGCATCCGCTCGCTGGAACACAAGCTGCCGGCGGATACCGCCGAAGACGCCCTGCTCGACCTGATCGCACAACTCAATGACGACCCGACGGTGAACGGCATCCTCGTGCAACTGCCCCTGCCCCGGCACATCGACGAGAACCGCGTGCTGCAGGCGATCGACCCGATCAAGGATGTCGACGGCTTCCACAGCGAGAACGTCGGCGGGCTGAGCCAGGGCCGCGACGTGCTCACGCCCTGCACCCCGGCCGGCTGCATGCGCCTACTGCACGACACCTGCGGCGATATCGCCGGCAAACACGCGGTGGTGATCGGCCGCTCCAACATCGTCGGCAAGCCCATGGCTGCCCTGCTGCTCAAGGCGCATTGCACGGTGACCGTGGTGCATTCGCGCAGCGCCAACCTGCGCGAGCTGTGCCGCCAGGCCGACATCGTCGTCGCCGCCGTCGGCAAGCCGCGGCTGGTCGACGCCAGCTGGCTGAAGCCCGGCGCCGTGGTGATCGACGTGGGCATCAACCGCATCGACGAAGACGGCCGCAGCAAGCTGGTCGGCGACGTCGATTTCGACAGCGCCCTGTCCCAGGCCGCGGCCATCACCCCGGTGCCCGGCGGCGTCGGCCCGATGACCATCGCCTACCTGATGAAGAACACCCTGGTCGCCACGCGCCTGCAGCGCGCCAGCGCCACTGCGGAGTAAGCAGCATGCCTTTCGCCCTCCTGAAATACGGCCTGAGCGCCGACTATCCGGTGGAAGTGGACCTGCCGCCGCCCTGCGAACTCAAGCCGCGCTATGACGTGGTGATCATCGGTGGTGGCGGCCACGGGCTGGCCACTGCCTACTACCTCGCCAAGTACCACGGCGTGACCAACGTCGCCGTGCTGGAGAAGGCCTACCTCGGCGGTGGCAACACCGCGCGCAACACAGCGGTGATCCGCTCGAACTACCTCACCAGCGAAGGCGTGAAGTTCTACGCCGAGTCGGTGCGGATGTTCCAGGGACTGTCCAATGAGTTCGACTTCAACATCATGTACTCCGAGCGTGGCCAACTGACCCTGGCGCACACCGATGCCACGGTGCGCGCTTTCCGCCAGCGCGCCGAGGTGAACAAGCACTTCGGCGGGCGCACCGAGATGATCGACCGCCAGCAGATCCGCGAACTGGTGCCGAGCCTCAACCTCGACCCCGGTCACCTGCCGGTGATCGCCGGGCTCTGGCACATCGACGGCGCCACTGCCCGCCACGATGCCGTGGCCTGGGGCTACGCCAAGCAAGCCGCGAAACGCGGCGTGGAAATCCACCAGCTCACCGAAGTGCAGGACCTGGTGGTGCGCGACGGTCGCATCGAGGCGGTGAAGACCAACCGCGGCACCGTGCAGTGCGGCTGCGTGGTCCAGGCCATTGCCGGGGCCAGCTCGCTGCTGATGGCCAAGGCCGGCATTCGCGCACCGATCCACACCTACCCGCTGCAGGCCATGGTGACCCAGCCGTTCAAGCCGTTCCTCGATCCGCTGGTGAGCTCCTCGGCGCTGCACTGCTACGTGCAGCAGACCAGCCGTGGCGAGCTGGTCTTTGGCGGTGGTTCGGACCCCTACCCGCTGTACAACACGCGCTCGACCCTGGACCTGAAGGAAAGCCTGCTGGCCCACGCCATCGAGATGTTCCCCTTCATGGCCAACGCCAAGCTGATGCGCCAGTGGGCCGGGATCACCGACATGACGCCGGACTACAGCCCGATCATGGGCCTGTCGCCGGTGAAGAATTATTACCTCGACGCCGGCTGGGGCACCTGGGGCTTCAAGTCCACGCCCATCTGCGGCAAGACCATGGCGGAGCTCGTGGCCAGCGGCGGCAAGGTGCCGGAGCTGATCGCGCCCTTCGCGCTGGAGCGCTTCAGTCGTTTTCAGCAGGTCAACGAGATGGGCGCCACCGCGGCCAGCCACTGAGGAACCAGCCATGAAGATCCTGACTTGCCCGCTCAACGGGCCACGCAACATCAGCGAGTTCACCTACGGCGGCGAGTTCAAGCAGATGCCCGATCCCACCACCTGCAGCGACACCGAATGGGCCGACTACGTGTTCAACAGCGACAACGCCGCCGGCATCGTCCGCGAATGGTGGCTGCACAACGCGTCCAGCTACTGGTTCCTGGCGGAGCGCCACACGGTGACCGACCAGGTGATCCGCACCTTCGACCCCAGGGAAGTCTTCGACCGGCGCGTCGACTTCACCGTCGCTCAACCCGCCACAGCGCAGGAGTCCGCCCAATGAGCGCCCTCCCCCGCCTCCCCGCTCCCATGGGCCTGCTGATCGACCGCGACAAGCCGCTGCGCTTCTCTTTCGACGGCAGCGACTACCAGGGCTACGAGGGCGACAGCGTCGCCAGCGCCCTGCTCGGCAATGGCCGCTGGCTGCTCTCGCGCTCGTTCAAGTATCACCGTCCGCGCGGCCCGCTGACCCTAGCCGGGCAGGACGCCAACACCCTGGTGCAACTGCCCGACGAGCCCAACGTGCTGGCCGACATGCACCCCGCCCGCGACGGCCTGGCCGTTCAAGGCCAGAACTACGCCGGCAGCCTCGACCACGACCGCGACGCCTACCTGGGCAGGTTCTCGCGCTTCATGCCGGTGGGCTTCTACTACCGCTCCTTCTACAAGCCCAAGGGCATGTGGAAGGTCTGGGAGCCGCTGATCCGCAAGAAGGCCGGGCTCGGCGTGCTCGACCTTAACTTCAAGCCGCAGTACTACGACAAGGCCTACCTGTTCGTTGACCTCGCTGTCATCGGCGCCGGCCCGGCTGGCCTACGCGCCGCGCTGGACGCCGCCAATGCCGGCGCCAGTGTCCTGCTGGTGGAACAGCTGCCGGTGCTCGGCGGCTCGCTGAACTACGCCCGCTTCGACCTATCAGGCAAGCGCGCCGCCGAGGTGCGCGACGTGCTGGTCAGCTCCGTGCAGGATCACCCCAACATCCAGGTGCTGACTCAGGCCACCTGCAACGCCTGGTTCGCCGATAACTACCTGCCGGTCATCCAGCACAAGCGCATGTACAAGGTTCGCGCCACTCGCTGCCTGGTGGCTGCCGGGTCCTTCGACCAACCGGTGGTATTCCGCAACAACGACCTGCCCGGCGTGCTACTGACCAGCGCCGTCCAGCGGCTGATGAAGCTGTACGCGGTGAAACCGGGCAACCGCGCCGTGGTGCTGACCGGCAACGACGACGGCTACCTGGCCGCCCTCGACCTGCAGGAACAGGGGGTCAGCGTGGCCGCGGTGGTGGACATGCGCGCCGCCCCCGCCGACGCCCGCCTCGCCGATGAGCTGAAGTACCGCCAGATCCCGCTGCACAACGCCAGCACCGTCTACGAAGCCCTGCATGAACCCGGCCTGCGCCACGTCAGCGGCGTGGATATCCGCCGCATCACCGGCCAGGGCCAGGTCGCCGAGCACGGCGAGCGCCTGGACTGCGACCTGCTGTGCATGTCCGCCGGCTACATGCCGGTCTACCAGCTCCTCTGCCAGGCCGGCGGCAAGCTGGCCTACGAGGAAGATCGCGCCGAATTCGCCATCAGCGGCCTGCCCGCCGGGCTGGATATCGCCGGCTCGGTCAACGGTCACCACAGTCTGGTCAACATCCTGGCCGACGGCGCCCGCGCAGCCAGTGTCGCCCTCGAAGCACTGGGCCTGGAAGCGCCAGCGCCGCGCACCTATATCGACGAGCCACGGGTCAACTTCGACTGGCCGATCTTCCCCCACCCCAAGGGCAAGGACTTCGTCGACTTCGACGAGGACCTGCAGGTGCGCGACATCGTCAACGCCACCCGCAGCGGCTACCGCGACGTGCAACTGGTCAAGCGTTTCTCCACCGTCGGCATGGGCCCGTCCCAGGGCCGTCATTCGGCGCTGCCCACGGCGCGCCTGGTGGCCCAGTCCACCGGCCGCAGTATCAGTGAAACCGGCGTGACCACCGCGCGCCCGCCTTTCGAGGCAGAGAAGCTCGCCCATGTCGCCGGCCGCGCCTTCGACCCGTACCGACAGACGCCCATGCACCGCCGCCACCTCGAAGCCGGCGCGAAGATGATGCCCGCCGGCATCTGGGAGCGCCCGGCGTACTACGGCAAGGCGCAGGATCGCGAACGCTGCATGCAGGAAGAAGCACGCCATGTGCGCGAGAAGGTCGGCCTGATCGACGTGTCCACCCTCGGCGGCCTGGACGTGCGCGGCCCGGACGCGGCGGAACTGCTGGAGCGCCTGTACACCTTCGGCTTCGCCAAGCTGCCCATCGGCCGCACCCGCTATGCGCTGATGACCAACGAGCACGGCGTGGTGATCGACGACGGTGTCTGCGCGCGGCTGGGCGGACGACATTTCTACGTCACCGCCACCACCAGCGGCGTGGACCGCATCTACCAGCAGATGCTCAAGTGGAACGCCCAGTGGCGACTCAACGTCGACATCACCAACGTCACCGCTGCCCTGGCCGCCGTGAACCTAGCCGGGCCCCTGTCGCGCTTGGTGCTGGCAAAGGTCTGCGAGGACATCGACCTGTCCGCGGAGGCCTTCCCCTACCTCGGCGTGCGCACCGGCAAGGTCGCCGACATTCCGGCCCGCGTTTTGCGCGTGGGCTTCGTCGGCGAACTGGGCTACGAGATCCACGTGCCGGCACGTTTCGCCGAACGCCTGTGGGACGTGCTGATGGAGGCCGGTGCCGAACAGGGCATCCGCCCCTTCGGCGTGGAGACCCAGCGTCTGCTGCGCCTGGAGAAAGGCCACGTGATCATCAGCCAGGACACTGACGGCATGACCCACCCGGGCGAGATCGACATGCAGTGGGCCATCGGCCGCAAGAAGCCGTTCTTCGTCGGCAAACGCTCTATCGAGATCCTCGAGGCGCAGCCGCTCAGGCGCAAGCTGGTGGGCTTCACCCTGCCCCGTGGCAGCGCACAGCCGCTGGAGGGCCACCTGGTGCTCGACGGCGCCGACATCAGCGGCAACGTCACCTCCTGCGAGTACTCGCAGACCCTCGGCCTGATCGTCGGCCTGGCCTACGCCGGCGCCCACCAGGCGGTACCGGGCATGCAGATCCCGATCCGCGTGGAAGGCGGCCAAGTGGTACGCGCCAACGTCGTCCAGTTGCCCTTCTACGATCCGCAGAACCTGCGCCAGGAGCTCTGAATCATGTCCAGCCTGAAAGCCGAAGACTTCATCGAACGCAGCCCACTCTACCCGCTGCACCACGGCGCCCGACTTGCCGCGCTGGGCAGTAGCGCCATCGTCGCCCGCTACGGCGAGCAGGAAGAACACGCACAGCTGCAGAGCTGCGCGCTGATCGACCTGAGCAACCTGCCTCGCGCGGGCTTCCGTGGCCTCGACGCCGCCGCCTATCTGCAGGCGCGCGGCTACGTGCTGCCAGGCGCGCCCAACCGGTCGCAGCGCCAGGACGACGGCACACTGGTCGCGCGTCTGTCGCAGACCGAGTACCTGCTGCTTGGCAGCCTGCACGACATGGGCGCGCGCATCGCTGCCGAGGAAGCGGCCTGGCAACTCGGTGACAGTGGCAACTACCTGCTGCCACGCCAGGACAGCCACGCCTGGCTGCAGCTCAGCGGCGCGCACTACGCCCAGGTGATGGCCAAGCTCTGCGGCGTCGACCTGCATCCTCAGGCTTTTGGTCCCGGCGCGGTGGCGCAGACCTCAGCGGCGCGGATCAACGTCATCGTCATCAACTCTGGCAGTGCCGAATTACCCTGCCTGCAGATCCTCTGCGACCGCGCCTCGGTGGAGTATTTCTGGACCGCAATGCTAGACGCCATGGACGAGTTCGACGGCCGCCCGGTGGGCATCGACGCCCTGATCGACTGAGCAGCGGGCGGCGCCCATTACCGGGTGTCGCCCAAGGAGACAGCATGAGTGAAAGCGGATACCGCGTACCGGCGCTCGAACGCGGCCTCAACCTGCTCGGCCTGTTCAACGCCCGCGAGCGCAGCCTGGGCATGAACGAGATGGCCGAGCGGCTTGGAGTCAGCCCCTCGGCGCTCTACCGCATCGTCCAGACACTGCAGGACATGGGCTACCTGAAACGGCTCGAGCGCAACCAGTACGAACTGGGCGCGCGAGTGATCTCCGACGGCTTCGCCTACCTGTGCAGCCGGGACATCGTCGAAATCGCCTTGCCACACCTCAACGCTCTGCGCGACAGGACCTCGCTGTCCTGCCACCTCAGCATCCGCGAGCAGACCGAGAGCCTCTATATCTACCGCGCCTTCGCCCCGCAGCGGCTGACGGTGAACATCCCGGTGGGCACCCGCCTGCCCTGCCACGTGACCGCCCTGGGCCGCGTGCTGCTCACCGAACTGGACGCCGACGGCCTCGCGCAGCTCTACCAGCAGGTTCGTCTGGACGACTACCCGGCCCCGGCACCGCGCACCCTGCTGGAACTGCAACACACCATCGCCGAAGACCGCGAGCGCGGCTGGGTGCTGCACCGCTCGGACTACTCCACGGCGATTGCCACCAGCATCCGCGACCGCGCCGGGAAAGTCATCGCGGCCATCAACCTGTCCGGCCCCGAAGCCGTCCTCGCCACCAGCGGTGCCGAGCAACGCTACCTGGAGCTGCTGCTGAACACTGCCGACGGCATTTCTGCTGAGCTAGTAACCTGACCAGGCACGGCGGGGCTTCTATCGGCCAAAAGCGGACCTCAGAGATTCAGGCTACAGACTGATACACACCGTTTGGGATTCAGTTGCCGCTTCAGAAAGGTCTGAATACACTGCCTACCATGATCCGTCGCCTTCGATTGCTCATCGTCTTGCTTCTTAGCCTCACGCTTCCTCTCACGGGGATGGCGGGAGTCGAGACGCCGACTGAACCCTGCCCGATGCAAAGCATGGGCATGGGCCAGATGGCAGGTATGGATCAGGACTGCTGCCAGGATTTGGGCAAGATGACCCAGCATGGCAAGAAGGACTGCAAGAGTGGGCAGGAATGCAAGACCAGCAGCCTGTTGCAGGTCAGCGTCCTGAAAGCTGCCCATCCCGTCGCCACTCCCCCGCGGCCTTCGCCGTACACCGATGTAGTTCTCAGCCAGGCACCCGCAGACCTCTGGCGACCTCCCTGCGCCTGATTCCTCTCTCGACCTGAACCCTGCCCGCGGCCCTGAAGGCTGCCGGGCGGATTGCGCTCATGCGCTGGTTTTCCAGAGGAATCCTCATCGTGACTCACGTCCGACTCCATCCCGGCTGGCTGCTGCTCGCGCTGCTGCCGGGCTGGTCGGCACAGGCTGCGTCCCTGTCACTGGACGACGCCCTGCTGCTGGCTGAACGCAACGCTCCTTCCCTGCTCGCACAGAGCGAGAAAGCCTCGGCGGCGAGAAGCGCCGCCATCCCCGCCGGGGAACTGCCCGATCCCAAGCTCAATCTTGGTCTGCAGAACATCCCCATCGAGGGTGACGAACGCTGGAGCACCCAGCGCGACAACATGTCCATGCAGGTCGTCGGCCTGATGCAGGAGATGCCCAACGGAGACAAGCGCAAGGCCCGCGTCGAGACCGCCCAGGCCGCCATCGAACGCGCCGATGCCGAAGCTGGCGTGGAACGCCTGAAGGTCCGCAGTGCCTCGGCCCAGGCCTGGATCGCCACCTATACGCTGCAACGCAAGCTGGCGATGTTCGACGACTTTTACCGCGAAAACCGCCTGCTCGACGCCACCGTCCGCGCACGTCTGGCCGGGGGGAGCGCAAGCACAGTCGATGCGGTAGCTCCGCGTCAGGAGGCCGCGCTGCTGGACGAGCAGAAAGACGACCTGCTGCGCCAGGAAGCCCAGGCACGGTCGGCGCTCAAACGCTGGATTGGCCAGGATGCTTCCCAGGAGCTGAGCGGCGACTTCCCGCACTGGTCCATCGACGCCTCCCACTCGCTGCAACAGTTGCACCAGCACCCCGAGCTTGCCGCCTACGGTCCGATGACCCGCGAGGCCGAAGCCCTGGTGCGCGAGGCCGTGGCCGAGAAGAAACCGGACTGGAGCTGGGAAGTGGATTACCAGCGCCGTGGCCGCGAGTTCGGCGACATGATGACGTTGCAGGTTAGTTTCGACTTGCCGCTGTTCACCGGCACCCGCCAGGACCCGAAGATTGCCGCGCGACGAGCCCAGCTAAGGCAGTTGGAGGCCGAGCGAGAGGCGCTGGCCCGCGAACACGAGCAGGCACTGGAGGGCGACTTGGCTGAATACCGCCGGCTACAACGCGCCGTCGAGCGCAGCACCGGCACCTTGGTACCGCTGGCCGAGGAGAAGGTACGCCTGGCCACCGCCAGCTACCGATCAGGCAAGACTGGTCTCGACGAGGTAGTCAGTGCCCGCCAGCAACTGGTCGAGGCCCGGCTCAAACAGATCGACCTGCAAGGCTCCCTTGCACAGGTCGCCGCGCGTCTCTACTTCACCTATGAGGAGGGACACGCATGAACCGTTTCCCCTGGAACACCTTCGCGCTATTGATCCTCGCAGGGGCTGTCGGCGGCGCTGGCGGCTATTGGCTTGCCCGGCAGGCTCAGGTGCAGGCGCCGCTGGCCTCGGCCACCCCGGAGCGCAAGCCGCTGTACTGGTACGACCCGATGGTGCCGCAGCAGCACTTCGATGCGCCGGGCAAGTCGCCCTTCATGGATATGCAGTTGGTGCCCAAGTATGCCGATGCTGCCAATGCCGCCGAGAGTGTACCGGCGGTGCGCATCGAGCCAGGTATCCAGCAGAACCTCGGCGTACGCCTGGCCAGCGTTACCCGCGGCACGCTCGACCGTACGCTGCAGGTCACTGGCGTGCTGGCCTTCAATGATCGTGATGTGGCTGTGCTGCAGGCGCGCGCCGGCGGCTTCGTCGAGCGCACCTATTCGCTTGCGCCGGGCGACGTGGTGACCGCCGGAGCCCCCTTGGTCGATGTGCTGGTGCCAGAGTGGGCGGCGGCGCAGGAAGAGTTCATCGCCTTGCGCCATTCGGGCGAACCGTCGCTACTGGCGGCGGCGCGACAACGCCTGCTGCTGGCCGGCATGCCGAGCGGACTCGTGCAGCAGATCGAGCGCAGCGGCAAAGTCCAACCTGTAACTACCCTGAACGCGCCGATTGCGGGAGTTATCCGTGAGCTGGAGGTGCGCCCCGGCATGACACTGGCCGTTGGCGCCCCCCTGGCCAGAATCAATGGCCTGGGGCGTGTATGGCTGGAGGCCGCAGTGCCGGAGGTGCAAGCCGCGGGACTCAAGGTCGGCCAGTCGGTCGATGCCCGTCTGCCCGCGCTGCCAGGCCATCCGGTGACCGGCACCCTGACCAGCATCCTCCCGGAGAACGACCAGCAGAGCCGCACCTTGCGCTTGCGCATCGAGCTGCCCAACCCGGACGGACAACTGCGCCCCGGCATGACCGCGCAGGTCAGCCTCGACCTTGCCGGCCAGAGCGATGTGCTGCAGATCCCCAGCGAAGCGGTGATCCGCACCGGCAAGCGCAATCTTGTGATGCTGGCGGAAGACCAGGGTCGGTTCCGCCCGGTGGAAGTGCGTCTCGGCCAGGAGAACGATGGGCTCGTGGCCGTACTGCAAGGTCTGGACGAAGGCCAGCGGGTGGTGGCTTCCGGGCAGTTCCTTATCGACTCGGAAGCAAGCCTGAAAGGCATCGAAGCGCGCACGGCAGAAGAGCCGCCGGCAAAGATGACGATGCCCGCTGTGCATGAAACGGACGGCCGCATCGTGGAGATCACCGCACAGGGGCTGACCATCAGCCACGGCCCGTTCAGCACCCTGGGCATGCCCGGCATGACCATGACCTTTGCACTCGCTCGCCCTGAACTGGCAGCCGGCCTGAAGCCTGGCGATCGCATTCGCTTCGGTGTCAGGCAGGGAGATGCAGGGCTGGTAATAGAGCAGGTCCGCAAGCAGGAGCAACAGCCATGATCGCGAAGCTCATACGCTGGTCGGTGGCCAATCGTTTCCTGGTACTGCTGGCTACCCTGTTCATTGTCGCCTGGGGTGTCTGGTCGCTACGCAGTACACCGGTCGATGCCCTGCCAGACCTTTCCGATGTCCAGGTCATCATCCGCACCAGCTATCCGGGACAGGCACCGCAGATCGTCGAGAACCAGGTCACCTACCCGCTGGCCACCACCATGCTGTCGGTGCCCGGTGCGAAGACCGTGCGCGGCTTTTCCTCCTTTGGCGACAGCTTCGTCTACGTGCTGTTCGAGGACGGCACTGACCTCTACTGGGCGCGCTCGCGGGTGCTGGAGTACCTCAACCAGGTGCAGTCGCGCCTGCCGCCCACGGCGAAGACGGCGCTCGGCCCGGACGCCACCGGCGTCGGCTGGATCTACCAGTACGCCCTGGTGGACCGCACGGGCCGGCATGATCTCGCCCAGCTGCGCGCCCTGCAGGACTGGTTCCTCAAGTTCGAACTGAAGACGGTGCCTGATGTTGCGGAAGTTGCCACCGTCGGGGGCATGGTCAAGCAGTACCAGGTGCTGCTCGACCCGGTGCGGCTGGCCAGCCTGGGTATTTCCCAGAGCCAGGTGGTCGAGGCCATCGGCAAGGCCAACCAGGAAACCGGCGGCGGAGTGCTCGAACTGGGCGAGGCGGAGTTCATGGTTCGCGCCTCGGGCTACCTGAAGACCCTCGCGGACTTCCGCGCGATCCCCCTGCGCCTGGCCGCCAACGGCAGCCCGGTGACACTGGGCGATGTCGCCAGCATCCAGCTCGGCCCGGAAGTGCGCCGGGGCATCGGCGAACTGGACGGCGAAGGCGAAGCGGTTGGCGGAGTGATCGTCCTGCGCAGCGGCAAGAACGCCCGCGAAGCCATCGCACGGGTGAAGGGCAAGCTGGAGTCGCTGAAGAAGAGCCTGCCCGAGGGCGTGGAGATCGTCTCCACCTACGACCGCAGCCAGCTGATCGACCGCGCGGTGTCCAACCTCAGCCACAAGTTGATCGAGGAGTTCATCGTCGTCGCGCTGGTCTGCGCGGCCTTCCTCTGGCATTTGCGCTCCTCGCTGGTAGCGATTGTTTCACTGCCGGTGGGCGTGCTCATCGCGCTGATCGTCATGCGTCACCAAGGGATCAATGCCAACATCATGTCCCTGGGCGGCATCGGCATCGCCATCGGCGCTATGGTCGACGCGGCAGTGGTGATGATCGAGAACGCACACAAGCGCATCGAGGCCTGGCACGAGCGCCACCCCGGCACTCCGCTGGCCGGTGAACAGCACTGGCGGGTGATGACCGAGGCCGCGGTGGAGGTCGGGCCGGCGCTGTTCTTCAGCCTGCTGATCATCACGCTGTCATTCATTCCGGTATTCACCCTGCAGGCGCAGGAAGGCCGCTTGTTCGGCCCGCTGGCGTTCACCAAGACCTACGCCATGGCGGGCGCCGCTGGGCTTTCCGTGACCCTGGTACCTGTACTGATGGGTTACTGGATTCGCGGGCGCCTGCCCTCGGAACAACGCAATCCGCTCAATCGCTGGCTGATCCGCATTTACCAACCTGCCCTGGAGGCGGTGCTGCGCCGGCCGCGCACGACACTGGCAGCAGCGCTGGTGATCTTTCTCACCGGGCTGTGGCCGCTGTCCCACCTGGGTGGAGAGTTCCTACCGCCGCTGGACGAGGGCGACCTGCTGTACATGCCTTCGGCCCTGCCCGGCCTATCTGCGCAGAAGGCCTCGGAGCTGCTGCAGAGCACCGACCGCCTGATCAAAAGCGTGCCGGAAGTTGCCAGCGTGTTCGGCAAGGCAGGCCGCGCCGAATCAGCCACCGACCCGGCGCCGCTGGAGATGTTCGAGACCACCATCCGCTTCAAACCGAAGGAGGAATGGCGGCCGGGCATGACCAGCGAGAAACTGGTAGAGGAGCTCGATCGCGTGGTGAAGGTGCCGGGACTGACCAACATCTGGATTCCGCCGATCCGCAACCGCATCGACATGCTCGCCACCGGCATCAAGAGTCCCATCGGGGTGAAGGTCGCCGGCACCGACCTGGCCGAAATCGACCGCGCCACCCAGGCGGTTGAACGGGTGGTCAAGGGGATTCCCGGTGTGAGTTCGGCGCTGGCCGAACGCCTCACCGGAGGTCGCTACATCGACGTCGATATCGACCGCCAGGCGGCGGCCCGCTACGGCATGAACATCGCCGATGTGCAGGCCATCGTCAGCAGCGCCATCGGCGGGGAGAACGTTGGTGAGACGGTGGAAGGCCTCGCCCGCTACCCGATCAACGTGCGCTATCCGCGCGAGTGGCGCGACTCGGTCGATGCGCTGCAGCAGTTGCCGATCTACACCGCCCTGGGTGCCCAAATCACCTTGGGTAGCGTGGCGCGGGTGCGCATCAGCGAAGGTCCGCCGATGCTCAAGAGCGAGAACGCTCGTCTTTCCGGTTGGGTCTACGTCGACGTGCGCGGCCGTGACCTGGCGTCGGTGATGGCGGACCTGCGCCAGGCGGTAGAGCACGAGGTGAAGCTCGCGCCGGGCATGAGCCTGAGCTACTCCGGCCAGTTCGAATACCTGGAGCGCGCCAACGCCCGGCTCAAGCTGGTGGTGCCGGCGACGCTGGCGATCATCTTCGTACTGCTCTACCTGACCTTCAGGCGCTTCGACGAAGCCGTGCTGATCATGGCGACCTTGCCCTTCGCCCTCACCGGCGGCGTGTGGCTGCTGTACCTGATGGGCTTCAACCTGTCGGTGGCCACGGGGGTTGGCTTCATCGCCCTGGCCGGGGTCGCGGCGGAGTTCGGCGTGATCATGCTGGTCTACCTGAAGAACGCCTGGTCTGAACGCCCGGATGACAGCGGTCCAGACGCGTTGCTCGCCGCCATCCGCGAAGGCGCAGTGCAGCGCGTTCGCCCCAAGGCCATGACCGTGGCCGTGATCGTCGCCGGCCTGCTGCCGATTCTCTGGAGCAGCGGCACTGGCAGCGAAGTGATGAGCCGCATCGCCGTGCCGATGGTCGGCGGCATGATCACCGCACCGCTCCTTTCACTGTTCGTCATCCCCGCCGCCTACTGGCTGATGCGCCGTCGTCAGCCCCGCGTGGCTATCCAATCCCAACCCGGAGAAATCGCATGAAAAAACCACTGATCGCCGCCGGCACCGTCCTGCTCGCACTGTCCTTTGTCGCCGCCGCGGAGGACATGCCCGGCATGAAGATGGATGGCATGAACATGGACGGGATGAACGCGGAAAGCTCGAAGACTAACCCCACCGCTAGTGCCGAAGGCACCATCAAGGCCATCGACAATGAACGCCACACTGTCACTCTCGCCCACGGCCCGGTGGCGGCTCTGCAATGGCCGTCCATGACCATGGCTTTCAAGACCGAGCCGGGCCAACTGGACAATCTGCAGGTCGGCGACAAGGTGGCCTTCGAATTCCTCTATGAAAGTGGGGAGTCGAAGATCGTGAACATTCGGAAGAAGTAATTTTGAAAAGGAAGCCCAGTTGGTCGGGTATGTCGACTGGGCGGTCCTGAGGGGAAAACGTCCGCTTTGGTTGGAAGCAGACTCCTGTCCTCTCCCTCAGAGAAACGGCGAAATGTTCTCCAGCGCACGGCTGACGTAGGTTTCCTTCTCGCCCACTGGCGCCACGTAGAACATCACTCCTTTGGCAGTCTCGACATCTGCAAGACGGGCGATGAACCAGGTTGCGAGATACTGAGACGACAGGCAGCCACCGGAAGTCGCGACGTTTCCCTTGGCTGTGAAGGGCTCATTGATCACATCGATTCCCGCGTCCTCTACCCAGGGTTTGGTGACCAGATCCGTACAGGCTGGAACACCATCAAGTAGCCCGAGCTTGGCCAGAATCAGTGTGCCCGAGCACTGAGCGCCCAGCAGTTGGCGCTTCGGATCGAATCGAAGGCGGGACATCAATTCGGGGGTCGCGACAATATCGCGCGTCTTAATGCCACTGCCCACCAGAACAGCATCCGCCTGGCAGGCATCCTCTAAGGAGACCTGCGCTTCCACTAAAAGTCCGTTCATCGAACGCACCTGCCGCTCCGGACTTGCGATTGAAACTCGCCAATCAGCCCGTTCGACGCGATTGAGTAGGTTGAAGGCAATCAGGGAGTCCAACTCATTGAAGCCATCAAAAGTCAGAATGGCGATGTGCATAGTGTCCTCGGGCGCTCGAGGCGCAGATGGCTCAATAGGCGGCTTAAATTGGCACGTCCAAACTGAACGAGGGGCTACTTCGATCGGCCCTGTCAGAGACTGGCGTTACGCTTCATCTATCAGGGGGAACCTCTCCCGCAGTGAAGAAAGCCATCGTGCAACAACATCAATTTCTTCTTCGCTGAATCCTTCGGTCAGCTTGGTGTTGATTTCCTTGAGACTTTCTTTCGAGTGCTCGGCCGCTACACGACCGTCATCGGTCAGCCAGAGGCGCCAGGCCCGTCCATCCTCCTCGTCTCGGCGGCGTTCAATAAGATCCAGGTTCTGCATCCTGTCTGCGAGGCCGCTCATCCCAGGAGCACCTAAATCCAGGGCAGCAGCGGCCGCACTCATGAGTGCCCCATCGTTCTTTTCCAAAAAGAACAGCAGGCCTGACTGCGCCGAGGTTACGCCCCCCTCAAGGGTTCGCGCCTGGGTCCACCGTTGCAGCCTCCGCTGCCCTGAGTTCAAGAGATATACGAGCCGGTGCTTCATGTCCTAATTCCTTGAACGATACCCGGCAGCGGTAAACCGCTGCCGGACACTTTTGTCATCTAATCTTGGAAAAGTCGGGCTGACGCTTCTGCGCGAAAGCCGCAAATACTTCACGGGCCTCTGCACTCTGCAGGCGCTTCACAAATACGTCCGTCTCCAGATCCATTTGCGCAAGCATCCGTTCCGATTCCCGCATTAGACTTTTCATTGCCGTCAACGACCCTACCGGCTTGGCTGCAATTTTCGCAGCCAAACGCTTGGCTTCAGTCTGCAGGGCCGCGACAGGCACAACTTTATTCGCGATGCCCCAAGCCAAGGCGCTGCTGGCATTTACTGGCTCGCCTAGCGAGAACATCTCGAACGCCCTGGTATGCCCGATTCGCAGGGGAAGGAGGTAGCTCGATGCGGCCTCGGGCACCAAGGCGAGATTGACAAACGGTGTCATCAGCTCGGCATCGTCAGCAAGCAGGATATAGTCGCAGTGCAGCAGCATGGTAGTCCCCACCCCCACCGCTTTACCCTGAACGGCAGCAACAATTGGAACACTGGTGCTGGCCAAGGCAGCAAGAAAACGCGTGACATGACGCTCTTCAGAATCCGCGCCAGCGGACTGCGCCGCAAACTCACCGATGTCGTTGCCAGAGGTGAACATTTCCCCTTCAGCCCGGATTAGCAGAACCCGTACGTCCTGGTCGGTGTCGGCACGCTGGATGGCGTCGGCCAGAGCTGCGTACATCTCGTTCGTAAGGGCATTCTTCTTGGCCTGCCTGGACAGCGTAACGGTAAGCACACCTTCGGACAGATCGGTTTTGACTTCGGATATCACGGCTAGAGTCTCCTAAAGGGAGTTCAGTCAATTGGCGACGCGAAGCGCCTCTGGATTTCGAGCCGGCGTTCACATCGGACTGTGGCGCAGAAAATTACTTCGCACGCGAAGCATGTAACTACTTCGCATGCGAAATATCAACCCCTGGCTGGTTTGGTTAGACATTCCAAGGCTTGAACCGCCGGCAATTAGCAAGGGCGCCGCCAGCTTGTGCGAGTCATTTTCTGGCTTTCCGCTGGGGTAATGGGGGGCCGCCCCGCCTTAAGAATTTGGTAATCCTGGACACCTACACTGAATTCACCCGAACCCAGCTCACAGGGTTGACGGAGCGGGAGAGCGAGCGTACCTTTCGCCGCGTTTTCAACCTTCATAGGAGTCCTGCCTTGGACAGTTGCCCTAGTCGATTGCGACAGGTCTGAACAGCGAACACGTCCGGCAGCACTCCCTGCCACTGTCTCGCTGAACATAGCGGACAGTGGTGATCCGTCTACCAATCAGGTTGACGTTTCCTCATTTCCTCAACGCCCCCACCGTGGTCTTTGACGCACGGAGGAGGTCGTCGACCCTCGCAATCCATCGACCCTTGCTGCGCTTTTTTATGGCGCCCATGGCGGCTCTTGGCCGCGAACGAGGAAAATCATGGATTGGAAAGTCTTTCTGCTGCGCGTCGCGGCAGCTCTCATTCTCGGCGCCGTGATTGGCGCTGAGCGCCAACTACGTCAGCGCCTTACTGGTCTGCGTACCAACGCTCTGGTGAGTACTGGTGCCTGCCTATTTGTACTGATGACGCAAAGCGTTCCCGGGCTGGCTTCTGATGCCTCTCGCATCGCCGCTTATGTGGTATCCGGGATCGGTTTCCTGGGGGGCGGTGTAATCATGCGAGACGGCCTTAACGTACGGGGCCTGAACACAGCCGCCACTCTCTGGTGCACTGCAGCAATCGGAGTGCTCTGCAGCATGGGCCTTCTTCTAGAGGCCGCCCTCGGAAGTCTCGTAGTTCTTTGCGCAAATATCCTTCTCAGGGACATCGCTCATCGCCTGAATCACCAAGAGGTGGTGCCGGCCAGTGAGGTCGAGCTGCGCTACGGGGTTGAAATAGTCTGCCGTGCCGAAGATGAGATCCAGGTGCGTAGCCTGATGCTTCACAGCATCGACAGTGCGAGCCTGCGCCTGCAATCGCTGCACAGCGAAGACCAGATGAACCCGACCAAATTGGAAGTCCGCGCCGAACTCCTCGGCGATCAGGACGCTACTTCTCAGCTAGAGCGTTTAGTCAGCCGCATCAGCCTTGAAAAAGGCGTCAGTTCTGTGCGCTGGCAAGTTTTCGATCTGGCCACCGACTGAGCCATCCCTTCCACTGAACAGGAGATTTTGGAGTCCTCCCATGAACCCCGACCCTAGTCCAGCTTCACCCAGACTCAAGCCGGACGGCGGCTAACGAGGTTTCCTCGCGCCGCTGCCCGGCACGACCGGCGGCGCATCACTGCGCTCCGCAAACTTTCGTGGTGGTCGCTTCAATGCGGCCACCCAGGAGCGCTTTATGCGTATTAAAAACTTCGGCCGGCGCCTGCTGGCATTCTTCGATCACGGCCTCAGCCGTAACTTCCGCCGCCAGGCGGTTCTTGAACTGCTCCGAAATGGCAACGCCCGTGGCAACCTCCCGCCGGAATTTGTTCGCCAGCTAGCCAGTGCCGCGGAACTGGACGACGCAGCCTTGTACCGGCGCTTCGAAAGTACGCCGGGCGGCCTCGATGCCCACCTCGCTGCAGAGCGGCTCGTTCAAGTCGGGCCAAACTTAGTGGATCAGGAAAAACCTATTTCTTCAGCGCTGCATCTGTGGTTGTGCTACCGGAATCCTTTCAATTTGCTTCTTAGCTTACTGTCGCTGGTTTCCTGGCTAACTGATGACATTAAGGCGGCAACTGTTATCGGCAGTATGGTGCTGATCTCAACACTGCTTCGCTTTGTCCAGGAGGCACGGTCAAACCGGGCTGCGGAACGGCTGAAAGCGTTAGTGAGCAACACCGCAAGCGTTTTGCGGCCTGGCGCGCCCAACGTCGATCGGCGTGGCTCCATCGAGATCCCCTTTCGCGACCTCGTTCCTGGTGATGTGGTTCTCTTGTCAGCCGGGGATATGATCCCTGCTGATCTTCGAGTATTAGCGGCGAAGGATCTGTTCGTCAGCCAGGCAGCGATCACTGGTGAATGGACTACCCCCGGTACGATAGACATCCCCGGCCTACGCTTGGACTACCCCCGGTACGATAGACATCCCCGGCCTACGCTTTGAGCATAGGAGGAAGTCTATGAGCACCCAGCGATTCACCCCGGAATTCAAGGCCGAAGCCGTCAGGCAGGTCATTGAGCGCGGATACTCAGTCGCGGAAATCGCCTCACGCCTCGGCGTCTCTACTCACAGCCTCTACAAATGGGTAAAGGCTGTCACCCCCGACAAGTCGGAGAAGCAGGCCAGCGAACTGTTGGAAGCCAAGAGCGAAATCCTGCGGCTGAGGGCCCAGATGCGTCGCCTTGAAGAAGAGCGGGACATCTTAAAAAAAGCCGCGCGGTACTTTGCCAGGGAGCCCGAGTGAAGTACCGCTTCATGAACCATTTTTTTCAGCTCGCTTAATGCATTGGTGAAGTCGCTCAAAGCAAAACTTACTGGCTTGCTGTCGGCGATCCAGTATGTTGATACCCCTACCTCCAAACCGCCCGACGCGCTCCAGCCAAAGCGGCGCCAGTGAACTTCTCCTCCATCGATGACCTGTTCTGTCATCAGTACAGTGCAATTAAAATCCATGTCGTCGCTGCATACCAGCAGCGGTACTAAGGTGGATGTGCCATCCTCGCCCGGGGCAAAACGGCGCTCAGCGAGGGCGTCCTCCTCTTCGTCCAGTAACCACATTAGCGACAATCCGAGCTGCGAGACCTCTGGGTCATCGATATGGCACGCCATCCATTGCTCGATTGGTACCTCATCGATAGCAAGCCAGGCGCAGGGGCCTTTGGAAAAGCCTGCTTTGTGGCAGATGGCCCGAACTTGATGAAGCATTGAACACTCCCTGGTTCTGTCTTGATCACACGGCAGGATTTAACACTACTCGCGATGTCTAAACGCTGTTTTCGAAAATATCCGCTTTGGGTCGGTAGCTGCCCCACGTCACGGGCAGAAATCGGCTGTGGATTCAATCGGCCAGAAGCGGCCCCCTCAAATCACACCTCGAACACAAGGACTTGCAGCCAGATCAGCTCGCCCCCTGCCGGTGTCATGCGTTGGGGCTGGATGCTTGATCCATGGATGGAAAAACGTACCCCGGGAAAGCGCGCTAGCTGTGGCGAAGCCGGAGCGGGTCCACCAACCCAGCCGCGATGGCCATGCCCACCAGGTCTGACAGTGTTGCAGCCTGCATGCGCTTCATCACCCGTGCGCGATACAGGTCGACAGTCTTCACGCTGATCTCCAGTTGCTCGGCGACTTCGCGGCTGGTGTAGCCGCGTACCAGCGGCAGGAACACGTCACGCTCGCGAGGCGTCAGGGCCGCCAGACGCACCTCCAGTTCGCCCAGGCCTGAGCGCGACGCATGCAGGCGTTCGCCGGAGCTGAGCGCCTGCTGCACGCTGTCCAGCAGCAATTGCTCGTTGTAAGGCTTCTCGATGAAATCCACCGCGCCGGCCTTGAAGGCCCGGATGACGATTGGGACGTCGGCATGGCCGCTGACGAAGATCACCGGCAGTTCCAGGCCGCGTCGGCGCATTTCTTCCTGTACCGCCAGCCCACCAAGCCCGGGCATGCGCACGTCGAGCAGCACACAGGCGTGAGCATCGTTCGGGCAGGCGTCGAGGAACTCGCGGCCGCTGGTGAATGGCCGCACCTTCAGACCGACCGACTCCAGCAACCAGACTGTCGAGTCGAGCATCCGCTGGTCGTCGTCCACCACATACACCACCGCCGTTTCCATCACTGTCTCCGTCATTGTTCGGTTTTCCCTGCCGGCAGCCGGCATTCCAGGCGCAGACCGCCGGAAGGCGCCGCCACGGCCTCCAGCGTGCCGCCGAAGCCTTCGACGATGCCGCGACTCATGGACAGGCCCAACCCCAGGCCTTCGGGCTTGCTGGTGAAGAACGGCGTGAACATCTGCTCCAGCGCCGCCGGGCTAGCCCCGGGCCCTTCGTCATCTACCCAGACGCAGAGCTGCCCGTCACTGTCGCGACAGCTGCCGATGCGCACATTCGAGGGCTCGCCGGCGTGGCGCTCGCGGTTGGCCTCGACGGCGTTGCGCAACAGGTTGAGGAATACCTGTTCCAGCAACACGCGGTCGGCGTAGACGGGCGCCAGATTGTCCGTGAAGGCCTCGCAGATGGCCACCTCCGCACCGGCCGCTTCCCAGGCGCACAAGCCCAACGCAGCACGCGCCACCTGGTTCAGGTCCAGCGCCTGCATCCGCCGCTGCCCCTTGCGCAGGAAGGCCCGCAGGCGACGGATCACTTCGGAGGCGTGGGCGGTGTGCTCGACGATCTGTGCCAACCCCTGGGCCACACGCTGAGCAGCATCCGGTTGGCTGTCGAGGGATTTCAGGTAGCGCTGGCTGGCGCTGGCGTAGTTCATCACAGCGGCCAGCGGTTGGTTCATCTCATGGGCAATTCCCGAAGCCAGTTCGCCCAGGGTCACCAGGCGCGCGGTATGCGCCAGTTCGTCCTGATGCCGGCGTTGCTGGTTCTCGCGCAGTTCGCGTTCGGTCATGTCACGGGCCACCAGCGAGTAGTAACACTCGCCGCCTGCCGCGTTGTGCGCCAGCAGGACCAGCGACAACGGCGCGCCATCGCGTCCGCGCAGGCGTCCTTCGGCGCTCCAGACGCCGCTGCGCCGCGCGCGCTCCCAGCCTTCTCGTTCCAACTGGTCCAGCAGGCCATCGTCCAGCACTTGCGCAACGGACGCTGGCAGCGCCTCGCCTTCTAGCCGCAGAGCACGGCACGCCGAGGGGTTGAGGTACGTGACGCGGCCTCCCGGATCGACGAACAGCACCAGGTCAGTATTGGCCTCGACAACTTCGGCCAGGCGCCGCAAACCTTCCTCGGCCTGAACCCGTGCGGTGATGTCGCGGGACACGCTGACCACTTCCATCACATGGCCGGTATAGGTTTCGCGAATGGCGCGGCTGGCGGTCTCGAACCACAGGTAGTGGCCGTCGCGGTGGCGCAGGCGATAGGTCAGGGTCACGTAGCCGTCCTGCACAAGCGCGTCACGCGTACGCTCGGCGACCCGTTGGCGATCCTGTTCGTGCAGCAGCGGCAGCAGTTCCTTGCCGCGCAGCGCTTCCGGCCAGTAGCCGAGCAACGTCCAGGAGGCCGGCGAGACGTCGAGCAGCCGGCCGGCGAGGGTGCGGCGGGAAATCAGGTCGGTGGTGTTCTCGATGATCTGCCGGTACAGCCGGCTGGCTCTCGCCGCCTCACGCTGGTCCCGCAGCGACGCGGTAGCCTCGCGACCGTGGACCAGCACCTGCCGCTCACCAGGCATCGGTACGAAGGTCCAGAGAAACTGCCGGCCTTCACGCTCACCGGTGACCTCGTGCACCGCCCTCCCCTGTTCCAGGCAGGTGCGCAGCAATTGCGCGTGGTTGCTGGGTAGCAGGTCGCGGGGCTCGCTGCCGGGCAGATCCACGAGCAACTGACGCAGGGCCTGGTTGCAGTCCACCAGCACGTCTGCCTCGTCCAGCACCAGCGCCGGTTGTGGATCGGCGCTGAGTAACGGCGCAGTGCGGCGCGCCTGATGAGCGAGGGCAAGCACTTCGCCGAGCAGTTCACCCATCCAGCCGAGCCAGTGCTCGGCGTCCGCCCCGGAGCTTTCCACCAGCAGCAGCCCCGGCACCGCGTCTCGCAACGGCAGCACCAGCGCCAGCCCCTGGCTCCAGCCGGCGCGTCGCAGGCGGCCGCTGAGCCAGCACGGCACATCGAGAAGTTCTCCGAGAGGCAAGCGTGCAAGCTTGCCCAGCCCCCCGAGCAGCGCCAGGTCATTGGCCTGCAACGGGTCACCACTGCCCGGCGGCAAGCGTGATGCGCCGGCAAGGGCCTCGAAGCTCTGGCTGCGCGGTTGCCATTCGACGTAGAGGGCGCGCTCCACGCCGTCGCGCTCGAGACAGAGCCGCTGCAGAGCGTCGGTCTGCAAGGCGACCGGTGCCTGCTCGCGCACCAGGCGCACCAGGGTATTCAACTCAGACATGAAAGTGGCTCGAAGGCGCTTTGAATGAATATAGTATTTATACCATACACCATAGGTTTAACTTCCATATCCAATTCGACATTGCTATAAAACGCCGCAATGACCGGGCGACAGCTTGCCGCACCGGTCACGACCCGGCTGCTGCCAGACGCTCCACGGGTCATAACAGAACAATGAGCTAACAATCAGCCACAGGGTGTCCACATGTCGATCTTCGAACATGGCTTGCCGCGCGCGGCCGTCAACCACATCGCGCTGTCGCCGCTGAGCTTCATCGAACGTACCGCCCACGTTTACCCCGAGCGTACCGCCATCATCCATGGCAGCCTGCGCCGCACCTGGAAGGAAACCTACCAGCGCTGCCGCCGCCTGGCCTCCGCCCTCGCCGCCCGTGGCATAGGCCGTGGCGATACGGTGGCGGTGATGCTGCCCAACACGCCGCAGATGGTCGAGGCGCACTTCGGCGTGCCGATGATCGGCGCGGTCCTCAATACCCTCAACGTGCGCCTGGACGCCGAGGCCATCGCCTTCATGCTGCAGCACGGCGAAGCCAAAGTGCTGATCACTGACCGCGAGTTCAGCGACGTCATCCACTCAGCCTTGGGCATGCTCGATCATCCGCCCCTGGTGGTGGACGTGGACGACCCCGAGTACGGCGAAGGTTATGCCGTCAGCCCGCTGGACTATGAGGCGCTGCTTGCCGAGGGCGACCCGGAATTCGCCTGGCAGTGGCCGCAGGACGAATGGGACGCCATCTCCCTCAACTACACCTCCGGCACCACCGGCAACCCCAAAGGCGTGGTCTACCACCACCGTGGCGCCTACCTGAACTCGCTGGGCAACCAGATGACCTGGTCCATGGGCCAGCATCCGGTCTACCTCTGGACCCTGCCGATGTTCCACTGCAACGGCTGGTGCTATCCGTGGACCGTTACAGCGCTGGCCGGCACCCACGTGTGCCTGCGCCGGGTCGATCCGCAGAAGATCCTTACCCTGATCCGCGAACACCAGGTCACCCATCTGTGCGGCGCACCCATCGTGCTCAATGCGCTGATCAACATGCCCGCGTCGGCCAAGGCCGCCATCGACCACCCGGTGCACGCCATGGTCGCCGGTGCGGCTCCGCCGGCCAAGGTGATCGGCGCGGTGGAGGAAATGGGCATCAAGGTCACCCACGTCTACGGCCTGACCGAGGTCTACGGCCCGGTGACCGTCTGCGCCTGGCATGAGGAATGGGACGAGCTGTCGCTGGACGAACGCGCCCGCATCAAGTCGCGCCAGGGCGTGCGCTACCCGACCCTGGAAGGCGTGATGGTCGCCGATCCCAAGACCCTGGAGCCGGTGCCGCGCGACGGCCTGACCATCGGCGAGATTTTCATGCGCGGCAACACCGTGATGAAGGGCTACCTAAAGAACCCTACTGCCACCGAGGAATCCTTCGCCGGTGGCTGGTTCCATACCGGCGACCTGGCGGTCTGGCACCCGGACGGCTACGTGGAGATTCGCGACCGCCTCAAGGACATCATCATTTCCGGCGGCGAGAACATCTCCACCATCGAGGTCGAGGGCGTACTCTACCGCCACCCGGCCGTGATGGAAGCCGCCGTGGTGGCCCGTGCCGACGAACGCTGGGGCGAGACGCCCTGCGCCTTCATCACCCTCAAGGCCGAGCACGCGGCGGTCGAGCCGCAGGACATCATGAGCTTCTGCCGCGAGCACCTGGCCGGCTTCAAGGTGCCGCGCACCGTGGTCTTCACCGACCTGCCCAAGACCTCGACCGGGAAGATCCAGAAGTTCGTCCTGCGCGACTGGGCCAACGCCCTCTGACCCGACCTTTCGCCTGCCATCGTGCGCTCCCCGCTGCGGGGAGCGCTGGAGTCCGCCATGCCTGAGTACAACGCTCCCCTGCGCGACATGCGCTTCCTGCTCAATGACGTGTTCGATGCCCCAGCTCTCTGGGCACGCCTGCCGGCGCTGGCTGAACGTATCGACGCCGACACCGCCGACGCCATCCTCGAGGAGGCTGCGAAGATCACCAGCGGCCTGCTCGCTCCGCTCAACCGCAGTGGTGACGAAGAAGGGGCGCAGTTCGCCGACGGCAACGTGTGCACGCCCACCGGCTTCCGCGAGGCCTACGCGACCTACGCCGAAGGTGGCTGGGTCGGGCTGGCGGGCAACCCCGAATACGGCGGCATGGGCATGCCGAAAATGCTCTCGGTGCAGTTCGAGGAAATGATGTACGGTGCCAACGCCAGCTTCAGCCTCTACTCCACCCTCTCCGCCGGCGCCTGCCTGGCGCTGGATGCCCACGCCAACGAAGCCCTCAAGAATACCTACCTGCCGAATATGTACGCTGGCGAATGGGCCGGCTCCATGTGCCTGACCGAACCCCATGCCGGCACCGACCTGGGGCTGATCCGCACCCGCGCCGAACCACAGGCCGACGGCAGCTATCTTGTCAGCGGCACCAAGATCTTCATCACCGGCGGCGAGCAGGACCTCACCGACAACATCATCCACCTGGTGCTGGCCAAGCTGCCCGATGCCCCGGCGGGCTCGCGGGGCATCTCGCTGTTTCTGGTGCCCAAGTTCCTGGTGCAGGCCGATGGCTCGCTGGGCGCGCGCAACGCGGTCTCCTGCGGTTCGATCGAGCACAAGATGGGCATCAAGGCCTCGGCGACCTGCGTGATGAACTTCGATGGCGCCACCGGTTGGCTGGTCGGCGAGCTGAACAAGGGGCTGGCAGCGATGTTCACCATGATGAACTACGAGCGCCTGTCCATCGGCATCCAGGGTATCGGCTGCGCCGAGATGTCCTACCAGAGCGCCGTCGCCTACGCCCGCGAACGTCTGCAAAGCCGCGCCGCCACCGGCCCGGTGGCGAAAGACAAGGCCGCCGACCCGATCATCGTGCACCCCGATGTGCGCCGCATGCTGCTGACCATGAAGGCCCTGACCGAAGGTGGCCGCGCCTTCTCCACCTATGTCGGCCAGCAGCTGGACGTTGCCAAGTATGCCGAAGACGCTGCCGAACGCGAGTCGGCCCAGTCACTGGTGGCGCTGCTGACTCCTGTCGCCAAGGCCTTCTTCACCGACACCGGACTGGAAAGCTGCATCCATGGCCAGCAGGTGTTCGGCGGCCACGGCTTCATCCGCGAGTGGGGCCAAGAGCAACTGGTGCGCGATGTGCGCATCGCGCAGATCTACGAAGGCACCAACGGCATCCAGGCACTCGACCTGCTGGGCCGCAAGGTGCTTGCCGATGGCGGCCAGGCACTGGCGCTGTTCGCCGGAGAGATCCGCGCTTTCGCCGATGCCGCCGACGGCGCCGCCATGGGCTCCTTCACCGCCCCGCTACTGGATGCCCTGGACCTGCTGGAGTCCGTCACTCGCCAGTTGCGCGAGCGCGCCGCCAGCCAGCCGCAGGAGATCGGCGCGGCCTCGGTGGAATACCTGCACCTGTTCGGCTACACCGCCTACGCCTACCTCTGGGCTCGCATGGCGCAGGCCAGCCTGGGCCAGGGCGACGGATTCCACAGCGGCAAGCTGGCCACCGCGCGTTTCTACTTCGCCCGCTTGCTACCGCGCATCGAGTCTCTCGCCGGATCCATACGCGCGGGCAGCGATAGCCTGTTCGAGCTGCGCGCCGAGCACTTCTGAATTTCAGTTGAGCGTGATTGCGTGGCCAGTCGCCAATGTTGGCCACGCTTTTTTGATGGCAGGCTTATCGGGCGATGCAGACAGGCTTCACGCGCCGTATCGGTTCAGTATCTGTGGGTCAGCAATGCTGGCGTCCGGAATGGGGCGGTGGCCATCTCATGGTGCGCAAGCTCAACTTGGTCACATGATTGGAAAGCCCCCGAATACCCTTCACGAGCAAATTCAGCGACTCCTCGGAGCACAGGTAGCGATTTTCGTCCTCGCTCAGACACACCGCACCTTGCTGTAATGAGCGTATCGATGCCGGGTAAGGGCCCGATTTCGGTCATGCTCGATCTTGGCCTTGAAGGGCTCAAGGAATCGACTGGTGACTTCGTTCGTATAGCCGTGGTCAGGCGGCTCGATGGACAGAGGCAGACCGAAGCTGAATCCCCAATGTCGATCAGGGATTCTGGTTGCTCGTCGCTCCGACAGAAAATCAAGTATTCGCGCAAATGCTCTCGTTGAATCGGCTACGCAACAACGGCAGCAATCAGCCAGAGATAAATATCAAGCCGGCCTTTGCGAATCACCGCTCCAGGCGAGTTTCCGATCCGCATCTGGAGTAGCCATAGTCACCGATTTTGAATGCGGCAGAGCAGCCGGCGCGCGAGATGAGCGATGGTCGCCAAGCCCGTGGCATTGGACTGCAAGGCGGCTCTATAAATGTTCTCGAGAGGCCTGCAGGCCTAAGCGACGCATCCGCCCCAAGAGTGTCGTTCGGGGAACTCCTAAGCGCTCGGCAGCCAGAGAAAGATTGCCGCGTACGTCGCGTAGAGCCTTAGCAATCAGGTTGCACTCCTGCTCCGCCAGCCGTTCGCGCAAGCTTCCGCTGCCGGACGGGCAAGGCTCACAAGCGGGCACAGCAGGATGATCGACCTCATCGTCGGCGAAGATGATCTCGTCGAGCTCAGCACCATCCTGGTCGTGCAGCAGCAGGCTGCGGCGAATGACATTCTCCAGCTGACGCACATTGCCCGGCCAGGCGCAGGCCTGCAAGCATGCCAAAGCGGTGGCGCCCAGGCTGGTGACCTTCGGATTGAGGTTTGGTGCATCACGCCGCACGAAGAGTCGGGCCAGAAGTTCGACATCTCCGGGGCGATCACGCAAAGGCGGAATGCTCAGGCAGGCAACGTTCAGCCGGTAGTAGAGATCCTCACGCAGGCGCCCCTCGGCAATCGCCTGCCGCGGTGCCTGGTTGCTTGCGGCGATCAGGCGAACATCCGCCCGTTGCGCGGTGAGACCGCCCAAGGGAAGGAAGCTGCCGTCCTGCAAGACCCGGAGCAACTTGCTCTGCATGCCCAGCGGCATCGAGTTGATCTCATCGAGAAACAGCGTGCCGCCCTCCGCCAGGGCGAACATACCCTTGCGGTTCTCGGCCCCCGTGAAGGCGCCACGGGTGGTGCCGAACAATGTGCTCTCCAGCAGGGTTTCCGGGATGGCGGCACAGTTCAGGCTGATCAACGGGCCATTGCGGCGAGGACTGAGGGCATGGGCGCGACGCGCAAAGAGTTCCTTGCCGGTACCGGTCTCGCCATGTACCAGCAACGGTAGGTCGGTCACGGCGAACACTTCCAGGCGTCGCAATTGCTGCAGCATTCCTGGCGCAACGCTGAGGATGGCCGGACCGTCCTCTGCGTCGGCGACCAACGCATCGGCGACCACCTCGCCCACCTCCATCGCGCCGACCAACTCGCCCTGGCGGCCATGCAGCGGAATGGCCCGGTGACGGTACTGCAACATTTCTCCACCTGCGCCGACATAGGCCTGCACGGTATCGATGGAGGGCTGTCCCTCCGCCAGGCAACGCAGCAGCGTGCTCTGCTCCGGCTTCAGCCAGGGCACGCTCTGCAGCACATGCATGCCCAGAACCTGCTGCGGGTCTAACCCGTCCAGCGCACCACTCGCCCGGTTGTAATAGACGTAGTGCCCCGACTGATCGACGACCGTGACCGGTTGTCGCAGTCCATCGAAAATCGGCGCCAGGCAGCGCACGAGCCAGTTCAACTCCTCATTTCGATTGGAAATCGACGACTTTTCGACACTTCCCATGGCCACTCCCTGATTTCCAGCGCGTCGATTATTCGACATCTGTCTCAATCTCGCCGCAAGACGATTCGCCGGTCCTGCTCCCAGTCAACGGAACGCCAGGAAACACGTTGCCCGATCACCCATTTCGCCGCCCACGGCGCCTTCCAGACTGGCGCATGACTTGCACCGTCCTCGGCGTACACCCGCAAGAGGATTCACCATGTTCAAGCACATCATTGCCCGCACGCCTGCACGCTCCCTGGTCGACGGGCTGACCTCCGCCCACCTCGGCAAACCGGACTACGCTGCCGCCCTGGAGCAGCACAATGCCTACATCCGCGCACTGCAGACCTGCGACGTGGATATCACCCTGCTGCCGCCGGACGAGAGTTTTCCCGACTCGGTATTCGTCGAGGATCCGGTGCTGTGCACCTCACGCTGCGCCATCATCACTCGCCCAGGCGCCGAATCCCGGCGCGGCGAGACGCGGATCATCGAAGAGACCATCCAGCGTTTCTATCCCGGCCGCGTCGAACGCATCGAGGCCCCTGGTACCGTGGAAGCGGGCGACATCATGATGGTCGGCGAGCACTTCTACATTGGCGAGTCGGCGCGGACCAATGCCGAAGGTGCGCGGCAGATGATCGCCATTCTCGAAAAGCATGGCCTCAGCGGCTCGGTGGTCCGCCTGGAGAAGGTCCTGCACCTGAAGACCGGCCTGGCCTACCTGGAACACGGCAACCTGCTGGCCGCCGGCGAATTCATCAGCAAGCCGGACTTCCAGCACCTCAATATCATCGCGATCCCCGAGGAAGAGGCCTACGCGGCCAACTGCATCTGGGTCAACGAGCGGGTGATCATGCCCGCCGGCTATCCACAGACCCGGCAGAAGATCGCCGACCTCGGCTACCAGGTCATCGAAGTCGATACATCCGAGTACCGCAAGATCGACGGCGGCGTCAGCTGCATGTCACTGCGCTTCTGAACCGCGCCGTATCGACGGGCCAAACGGCCCGTCGATATCTGCGAGGGCCCCTCCCTTCGTGGCCGTGAGCGTGTCGGCAAGAGTCGCCACGCGACATCGACAGCTGTTTCGGAGGCGCAAGATGTCCAACTCGAATCAAACCAGACTGGGCCTGCCGGCCCTCACCGCCCTGGTGGTGGGCGGCATCATCGGCAGCGGCATCTTCAGCCTGCCGCAGAACATGGCCGAGGGCGCCGGTGCCGGCGCCATCCTCATCGCCTGGGCAATCACCTTCGTCGGGATGCTGACGCTGACCCGCATCTTCCAGTGGCTGTCCAGCACCCGCCCGGATCTGGACGACGGCGTCTATGGCTATGCTCGCGAAGGGTTCGGCGAGTACCTGGGCTTCAATGCCGCCTGGGGCTACTGGATCTCCGCCTGGGTCGGCAACGCCGGATACCTGGTGGTGCTGTTCAGTGCGCTGGGATCGTTCAGCCTGTTCGCCTTCTTCGGTGATGGCACCACCTGGCAGGCGCTGGTCGGCGAACTGGCAGTGCTCTGGCTGGTACACGCCTTCGTGTTGCACGGAGTACACAACGCAGCCCTCACCAACACCATCGTCACCCTGGCGAAGATCGTGCCCATCGGACTATTCATCCTCTGTGCGGCCCTGGCCTTCCGCGTTGACGTATTCCGTATCGACTTCTGGGGCAATCCAGCACTGGGCAGCATCGTCCGCCAGGTGGAGACCACCATGCTGTACACCGTGTGGGTGTTCCTCGGCATCGAGAGCGCAACCGTCTATGCCAGCCATGCCAAACGCATGGCCGACGTCAGCCGCGCCACCCTGATCGGGTTCGTCATTACCCTGCTGTTGCTGGTCTGCGTCTCGGTCCTCTCGCTCGGAGTGGTGCCGCAGCACGAACTGGCGCAGATGAAAAACCCATCGATGGCGCAAGTAATGGCCGCAGCGGTCGGCCCGTGGGGCGCCACCCTGATCAACCTCGGGCTGATCGTCTCGGTGGCCGGCGCACTGCTGGCCTGGACCCTGCTGGCGGTGGAAATGCTCTACCTGGCCAGCCGCGGCACGGGAAACACTGCTCCGGCGCTGTTTGGCAAGACCAACGCGGCGGACACCCCGGCACCGGCGCTCTGGCTGACCAATTCGCTGATATCGCTGCTGTTGCTGGTGGCATTCTTCAACGCCTCCGGCTACAACGCACTGATCCAGTTGGCCACCTCGATGGCGCTCATCCCGTATCTGTTATGCGCCGGGTTCTGCCTCAAGCTGGTCTTGCGACAACCTCGGCCGCTGCTGCTGGTAATGGCAGCGCTGGGCACCTTCTACGGTGTATGGCTGATCTATGCCGCCGGCCTGAAGTACCTACTGCTGTCGATGATTCTCTATGCTCCAGGGCTCGGCTTCTTCATCCGCGCCCGCCGCCAGCGTGGGTTGACGCGGTTCGGCAATGCAGGGGAGCGAATCGCCAGCGTGCTGGTTCTGGGCTTGGCAGCCATCGCCCTGTGGATGGTCAGCAGCGGCCGCCTTGGTCTCTAGCTTAATGGTCGTATACGGCAGCATCTTTGAAGCGCGCACTACGACCGCTCGACTCGTGCCACTGAATGCCCCGGCGAGATTGATTGGTCGCTCGTGCCAATTGGCGAGGCTGGAGCTCCGCTTCCCGGCGCCAGGCTGACTGACTACCAGACCGGCATCGTCCAGGGCGAGCGTCTCAATCTGTCCATTGGCCAGCGTCAGCCCGCACCCCGTTGGGAATTCGCCCGGCTCTCTGAGTCGGCAGCTACCTGATAGGCAGCAGGTCGGGCGCATCCAGGGCCGGCTCCGTCAATGATTGCAGTGCGGCCTCACCTATCTGCTGGGTTTCGCCAGCCTGGCGGTACGCTGTTTCTGAGCGAGTCGGCTTTCGGCCAATGGCTGCACCTCAGAGTACTGGAAAGAAAACCATCACCGTCTGCAATCACCTCAGAGGACTGTCCTTTACGTGCCTGAGCAACACAGATAATGTAGAGCTATAGACATTTTATGTTGCGAACTCTACAGATGAACTGGCTGCTACTGGTACTCGGATTGCCTACAGCGAACGCCACCGAACGCATGCGTGCCTGGCGGGCGCTGAAAGCCTGCGGAGCCGCTGTGCTGCGCGATGGTGTCTACCTGCTGCCTGATCAGAAAGCAGGACGCGCCGCGCTGGAAGCTATCGAACACAACGTGCTGGCCATCAACGGCACTGCGCTTCTGTTTTCTGTCCAGCAGCCAGTTGAGCGCTTTGCAGCACTATTTGATCGCGCCGAGGAGTACGGCAAGCTTCGAGAGGAAATCTCCACCTGCCATGCCGAGCTTTCCCCCGACAATGCTCTGCAAACGGCACGTCAGGTGAGGAAGCTGCGCAAAAGCTTCGGGCAGGTCGCTGTTATCGACTTCTTCCCTGGTGACGCCAGGGAAAAGGTCGACCTGGCGTTGAGAGACCTGGAAACGGCCATCAGCCGTGCCTTGTCACCTGACGAACCGAGCGGCCACGAGATACCCATCGAGCGGTTGGTTCGCGCGGACTTCCAGGGCCGACGCTGGGCAACCCGCCGCCGCCCATGGGTGGATCGTCTGGCCAGTGCCTGGTTGATTCGCCGCTTCATCGATTCGGATGCACGAATCCTCTGGCTGGAATCGCCGGGTGATTGTCCGGAAGATACTCTGGGCTTCGATTTTGATGGCGCCACCTTCAGCCACAACGGGCAACGCGTCACCTTCGAGACGCTGCAGGCGAGCTTCCAGCTCGAGGCCCCCGGTCTCCGACGCCTGGCCGAACTCGTGCACTACCTGGACGTGGGAGGTGCCCAGCCCGCTGAAGCTTCCGGCATCGAGCGTGTGCTGGCGGGGTTGCGCGAGAGCATCACCGACGATGACCAGCTCTTCCAGACGGCTGCCGGTGTGTTTGACGGCCTGCTGACCGCGTTCGCCAGCGAGGAGAAGAATCATGGATGAATTCCATCCAGGCGCCTCTGATTCCGCCGCGAATCACGCCAGGCCGGTTGGACTGTTCTCCGCCTTTCTTTTCTGGCTCAAGCTCGGATTCATCAGCTTCGGCGGACCCGCCGGGCAGATCTCGATCATGCACCAGGAACTCGTCGAACGTCGGCGCTGGATCAGCGAGCGACGCTTCCTGCATGCACTCAACTACTGCATGTTGTTGCCCGGCCCCGAGGCACAGCAGCTGGCCACCTACATCGGCTGGCTGATGCACCGCACCTGGGGCGGAGTGATAGCCGGCGCCCTCTTCGTAGTGCCATCGCTGTTCATCCTGATCGGCCTCTCGTGGTTGTACATCGCCTTCGGCGAAATACCGGTCGTGGCCGGTCTCTTCTACGGCATCAAGCCAGCGGTGACCGCCATCGTCATGCACGCCGCGCATCGCATCGGCACGCGCGCACTGAAGAACGGCTGGTTGTGGGCGATCGCTGCGGCCTCCTTCGTCGCGATCTTCGCGCTGAGCCTCCCTTTCCCACTGATCGTTCTGCCAGCTGCCATCATCGGTTACATAGGTGGTCGGCTAGTGCCTGCCAAGTTCGTCATCGGCGGGAGTCATCAGGCAGGCAAAGTCGGCTACGGGCCCGCCCTGATCGATGACGATACCCCCACTCCCGAGCACGCGCGGTTCCGTTGGGCACGCCTGCTACAGCTGCTGCTGGTCGGAGCGGTTCTCTGGCTGCTGCCGATGGGGCTGCTGGCGAGCGCTTTCGGCTGGCAAGGGACACTCACGCAGATGGGCTGGTTCTTCACCAAGGCGGCATTGCTCACCTTTGGTGGCGCCTACGCTGTGTTGCCTTATGTCTATCAGGGTGCAGTCGGTCACTACGGCTGGCTGACTCCAGCCCAGATGATCGATGGCCTGGCCCTGGGCGAAACCACGCCAGGGCCTCTGATCATGGTGGTTGCATTCGTGGGCTTCGTGGGGGGGTACGTTCAGCCGATGTTTGGCGCCGATCATCCCTTCCTCGCAGGTGCTGTCGCGGCAAGCCTCGTCACCTGGTTCACCTTCCTGCCCTCTTTCCTGTTCATCCTCGCCGGCGGCCCGCTGGTGGAGTCGACGCATAACGAACTGAAGTTCACGGCACCGCTCACCGGCATCACCGCTGCGGTGGTGGGCGTGATCCTGAACCTGGCGCTGTTCTTCGGCTACCACGTTCTCTGGCCCGCCGGATTCGAGGGGCACTTCGACTGGCCTTCGGCGCTGATCGCCCTGGCAGCCGCAATCGCCCTGTTCCGCTACAAGGCTGGTGTGATTCAAGCGCTGATAGCCTGCGCCCTGACGGGCCTGGCCGTGCATATGCTCCGGGCCGGGATGTGATTTACTCCTGGGTTCGCTCTCGGTCACTGGCTACCGACAACGATTTTCTCTCCGCTTATTTCAGCGACAGAGCCGCGCCATCCTTTCCTGCGTTTGCTGCAGCAGCCTGGCGTGATCGGAATTAATCATGGCGCCGTAGGCTAGTGCCCCAGTACCGGCTGATCCTTACCATCTCCTCATTCTTGGTTTGATCGAAAGACAGGAGATGTCATGGGTAACCGCACTGCATTGATCACCGGAGCGTCCGGCGGCATTGGACTGGAACTGGCTCGCATCCATGCCAGCAAGGGCGGCGATGTCGTCCTGGTTGCCCGTTCGCGCGACAAGCTGGAGGCTCTGAAACGTGAAATTCAGGCGCAGTACGCTGTAAAAGCTTACGTTTTGGCTGACGATCTGGCCGACCCGAACGCCGCGGATCGCATCTTCCATGCCACTCAATCCCTGGGGTTGACCATCGATGTGCTGATCAACAACGCCGGCTTCGGCGGACATGGCAAGTTCGTGGAGCGCGATCTCAGCGCCGACCAGGCCATGATGCAGGTGAACATGGCGGCGCTCACCTCCCTGACCCACTTCTACCTCCGGGGTATGGTGTCCCGCCGGCGGGGGCGCATCCTGAATGTCTCGTCCACCGCAGCGTTCATGCCAGGCCCCCTGCAGGCGGTGTACTACGCCACCAAGGCCTACGTCACATCCTTCACCCAGGCGGTTGCCGAAGAGGTTAGCGAGTACGGGGTAACTGCCACCGCACTATGTCCAGGTGCGGTCGCGACCGGTTTCGTCGCCGCGGGCGATCTGCAGGGCGTGGAAGTCTGGAAGAATGCCAGGACGGCAGAGTCCGTTGCACAATGCGGCTACAAGGCGATGGAGCGGGGCCAACTGGTCGCCTTCAACGAATGCAAGTTGCGGATCATGCTCGACTGGATCGTCCCCCTGCTCCCTCGCAGAATGGTGCTCAAGCTATCGCGCCAGGCGATGGAGAAGGCATCCTGAGCAAGCGCAGCGCGATGCCCTGAAAGGCGGCGTGCCGCCTGATGATCCGCGAGCCTGCAAGCTGATTCAAAGAGACACCGCGCCCATGAAACAAGCCAGGCATTTTGTTGTGCACCCCGGTTGGAAGCTGATCATCGCCGATCTGGGCATCACAGCCGGAGACCTGCTGGCCCTCGCCGAACTGCCCGCCGACCTGTTCAGCCGCAAGGATGCAACCTTGTCTCCGCCAGAGTATTTCCGGCTCTTTCTGGGCCTGGAGCAATTGGTCGGCGAATCCCACTTGCCGCTACGGCTGGGTGGCGCCATTTCGGTGGAAGCTTTCGATCCGCCGCTATTTGCCTGCCTGTGCAGCCCTGACCTCAACAGCGCCCTTACTCGTCTTGCCGAGTACAAGCGCCTTTGTGGCCCGTTGGCGCTGGAGGTCTTCGTCCACCCAATGCACACGGACGTCTTCATCGACTGCTACGGTTACGACCAGCCATTGCCGCGCAGCCTCTGCGCCCTGGAACTGGTGTTCCTCACCCACCTGGCACGGCTCGCCACCCGACAGACCATCAAACCGCTGGAGGCGGAGCTGGCCGCTCTGCCGAGCCAGACCGCCCCGTGCGAAGGTTTCCTCGGATGTCGCCTGCAAGAAGGCCGGCGCAACCGGATCCGGTTCTCGGCGGAAGATGCCGCGCGCCCCTTCCTGACCGAGAACGTCGCCATGTGGCAATTCTTCGAACCGGAGCTGCAGCAGCGGCTTTCGATGCTGGAGACCGGTGCCAGCACCCGTGCACGCGTGCGCAGCGCATTGCTCGACATGTTGCCGAGCGGGCGCAGCAGCATTCAGGATGTCTCCGAGCGTCTGGCGATGAGCAAACGCTCCCTGCAACGCCACCTGGCGGACGAGGCACTGAGCTATCAGGAGGTACTCGACGACACCCGAGCGAACCTCGCTCGTCACTACCTCTCTCGCTCCACCTTCTCCGCGGGAGAAATCTCCTTTCTGATCGGCTTCCAGGATGCCAACTCGTTCCTGCGCGCCTTCAAGGCCTGGACGGGCATGACCCCGGGCGAGTACCGCAGCCAGCAGGCCTATTGAAGCCAGCTGCCGA
The DNA here is from genome assembly GCF_001675465.2 of Pseudomonas sp. AU12215. Taxonomy (NCBI): domain Bacteria; kingdom Pseudomonadati; phylum Pseudomonadota; class Gammaproteobacteria; order Pseudomonadales; family Pseudomonadaceae; genus Pseudomonas; species Pseudomonas sp. AU12215. The sequence continues at coordinate 34,782 of NZ_MACM02000156.1, read as the reverse complement.
GGTCAGCTACCGGCCACGCGCCCGATCGATAGCGGACGACCATCCGCGCTCGGAATGGCTAGCAGGCAGACGTTCCAGCACTCCTCAGCTGTCGCGCGACCTGTTGGAGCGAACCCGCCACATGCTCTGCCAGACACCGTCGCGATACAGCAGAGCATGAACCAGCGCGGCGCCGGCATGCGCAAGGATCAAGCCGAAGAGACCGTAGGCGATCCAGCCATGGGCGCAGCGCAGCAGACCATAGAGGCCCGCATCGGCATCGACCAGCGGCGGCACGTGCCAGCCGGCCAGGCGCAGCGGATAATCCGCGGCCCCTTGCATGGCCCAGCCGACCAGGGGTTGCAATACCAGCAGAACATACAGCGCAAAGTGCAGCAGTCCTGCCAGGTGACGCTGCCAGGCCTTCACGGATGCCGGCAGGGCCGGACGCGCCGTGACGCTGCGCACGAGCAGGCGAACGAGCAGAAGCACCAGCAAGGCCAGTCCGAGCTGCTTGTGCCACGCCACCAGTTGAGGCTGGCTGCCGCCGACGCTGGCAACCATCGCAACGCCGATGAACAGCAGGGCAATCACCAACAACGCCATCAGGCCGTGCAGCAGGCGAAGCAGCGGATGGAAGGAATCGACAGGCGCTTTCACGGTTGAGCTCCCGGCTGCTGGCTGGAGGGCTGACCTTCGAAGGTCCGGCGCCGATAGGACTGCGCGTAGGCCGATGAGCGTGCGCGCAGGATGGCATCATCGCTGGGTTCCACGCCATCGGGCAGGATCAGCGGGTCGAAATTGAAGCCGTAGCAGTCGCCTTCCAGCTGTGCGCGCGCCTGCTCAATCACCAGGTTTCCGGCGTCCAACTGCGTGCGCTCGGCAGGCCACGCATGGGTCGGATCGTTCACCGCATCACCGCTGCCCGCCAGGGTGAATCGCCACGTCCAGCGCAGCGGGCCGGATTTCAGGCGCTGCAGCAGGTCCTGCTGCAAGGCATCGTCAGCCACGCCCTGAGAGCCCAGTGGCGTAGCGGCCAGTTGCGGCACCATCGACCATCGCACCGCATGGCGCTGACCTTGTGCATCGACGAGGACGAAGGCGTTGATGCTGTTGTACGCCGTGCTGGCGAAGCTGTCGCTCGGCCGGTAGGCCGCCGCCCAGGCACGAAACTCGGCGCTTTCGGGGTGTGCATCGAAGAATTGCTTGACCCGCACGGGGTCGTTTTTGCCTGTCCCCGGGTCCGGCCGCATGGCACCCAGTTGCTCGTAGAAATCCTCCGGCGTGCGTACCGCGAGCACCGGCGGATTGTTCATCGCCATGCGCCACTGCTGGCCATCGGGCTGGCGCAGCAGGAGCGCCATGCTGCGCACAGGTACGCTGGTGTCTGCGGCATGGGGATTGCCCGCGCCTACCGAGAGCCGCCCCAGCACCGGTACCCGCCCTGCTCGCAGCAGCGCTGCCCGCGACAGCGGCGCCACGTCGCCGCTCACTTCGAGATAGCCGCTGAAGCAGATGCCGCGCGGATGGGCGCGGCGGTATCCGGGATGGACCCCGGCATTGGCCTCCATGCGATCGATCAATTGGGCGCTGGTGAGCCGGTCGGCTCCCAGCCAGCCGGCGCTCCAGGCGAACAGGCCGATGGCGGCGCACAGAGCTCCGGCAATGCACGCGCTGCGCAACAGGCGTTGGTTTCGGGTCAGGGAAAGGTCGTAGGGCATGGTGTGGTTATCAGCAGGCTGGGGAGTCATTGCGCGCGGCCGGCGAACTGAACGCGCCGGGCCATTATCTATACAACAACAAGACTATGCACACAATTTCATTCAAACACTGTATGCAAATTGCCTCCCACCCCCCGCACCAACGTGTTGAACATGGCTTTAAAGCGGCCGATACCGGCCATGGATCAGGGACTTCCACTGCGACAGTGATCCTAGAGCAGACTACAGGCCGCTCACGCATTATCTGTACATTTAATAATTTCTGTACAACTATTGAGGTATGCATTCACAGGCCCACGTCATGCGCATACCGACCCGTTCCCTGTCTCTCTGTCTGGGGCTCGCTCTGTTCTGCAGTCTGTGGGCCTCGCCGGGCAGCGCCGACTGGCGCAGCGAAATCCCGGGAGCCACGCAGGTTGGTCAGGGCCAGTTCACCTGGCTCGGCTTCGTGGTGTACGAGGCGCATCTCTGGAGCGCCGGCGCAACCTCAGGCTGGGCGCATGCCTTCGCGCTGGAGTTGGTGTATCGGCGCGCGCTGTCGCAGGACACCCTGGTGCAGGCCAGCCTCGACGAAATGCGCCGACTGGGCACCGAGGACGAAGCCTTGCTGGCGGGTTGGGCCCGAGAGATGCGCCAGGGCTTCGTCGATGTGCAGCCCGGGCAACGGATCACCGGGGTCTATCTGCCCGGCGTGGGCTGCCGCTTCTATGTCGACGGCAGGCTTCGCCATGCGGTGAGCGACGCCCGATTCGCCCGGGCGTTCTTTTCCATCTGGCTGGACCCGCGTACGCGCAATCCGGAACTGCGCCGCGACCTGCTTGGCCTGAGCGGAGAGCAACCATGAACCACACAATGCGCCTGTTCCTGATCATCGCCAGCCTGCTGCTGGGCAGCTGCGGCAATGTCGGCGTCGAACACTACGCCAAGGAGCGCCCGAGCCTGGACCTGCCGGTATTCTTCGCCGGCCCGGTGAAAGCCTGGGGCATCTTCCAGAAACCCTCGGGCGAAGTGGTCAAGCGCTTCGCGGTGGACATCACCAGCCGCCGCGAAGGCGAGCGACTGATCCTCGATGAGCGTTTCCTCTACAGCGACGGTACGCGCCAGCAGCGCGTCTGGACCCTGACCCCCGACGGCACCGGACGCTGGCGGGGACGCGCCGCCGACGTGGTGGGCGAAGCCACCGGAGAAGTCGCCGGCAACGCACTGCGCTGGCGCTACCGCCTGAACCTGGAAGTTGACGGCACCACCTGGGAAGTGAGCTTCGACGACTGGATGTACCTCATGGACGACGACACGCTGATCAATCGCTCCAGCATGCGCAAGTTCGGCGTCGAACTCGGGCAGGTGACCTTGTTCTTCCGCCGAGAGGGCGCCGCGGATCCCAGCAGAAGCTGAGGCAGGCGCACACCTCTATTCCGACGGCCGTGCCGGCCAGGAGTACTCCATGACGTTGCAGGAATTCGCACAGGCCGCCACGGCCGGGCATATCCAGGCTATCGAAGTGATTTCGCTGGAGGGCGGATTCTATGTGCTGCAGGCGCGCCTGGCCGAGGGTTTGCGGCCGATTCGCGGCGAACGCGAGCAGGTGCTGCAGTTGCGCTCGACCACCGAGGTACGTGCAGTGCTGGCCGAATGGGCGTCACTACCCTGCGAGCTGGTGCAGCATTGCGTCCACGACGAGATCTGCGCTTCACATCCGACAGCCGTTGCGCCGCTTCGTGTGCCACTTTCGCTGGAGCGCCGCGAATGATGGAGAAGCCACGCCGGCTCGGTCTGCTGCTGGGCGATCAGTTGAGCTTCGAGCTGTCGCTGTTCGAGGTGCTGGACCCCGCCCAGGACGCGATCCTGATGGCCGAGGTGAATCAGGAGGCACGCTATGTGCCCCATCATCCGCAGAAGATCGTGCTCATCTTCAGCGCCATGCGCCACTTCGCCCAGGCGCTGCGCGAGCGCGGCTGGCGGGTAATCTACGTGGCGCTGGACGATCCCGAAAACCGCGGCAGCATCGCCGGTGAAGTCGAACGCTGGCATGCCGCTCTGGGTGAACCGCAGGTGCATTTCACCGAATGCGGCGAGTGGCGGCTGGAGCAGGCGCTGCGAGACAGCGCGGTGCCGCTGAGCTGGCACGAAGACCGCCGCTTCCTGTGCAGCCGCGAGGAATTCGCGCGCTGGGCCGGGGCGCGTCGACAATTGCGCATGGAGCACTTCTACCGGGAGATGCGCCGGCGCACCGGCCTGCTGATGGAGCCCGACGGCCACCCCGTGGGCGGCACCTGGAATCTCGACGCAGACAACCGCAAACCCCTGCCGCGAGGGCTGCGCGGACCCTTTGCGGCACGCTTCGGCCAGGACGCCATCACCCGCGAGGTGATGGCGCTGGTCTGTGCGCGCTTCAGCGACCACTACGGCCGTCTGCAGGGCTTCGACTACCCGGTAACCCACTCCCAGGCACAGGAGCTCTGGCAGCACTTCCTGGAGTTCTCCCTGCCGGCTTTCGGTGACTACCAGGACGCCATGGCCGAAGGCGAGCCCTACCTGTTCCACGCCCGCATCAGCGCCGCGCTGAACATCGGGTTGCTGGAGGTGCGTCAGCTTGGCGAGGATGTGGAGCAGGCCTATCGCCAGGGACGGGTCCCGCTGAACGCGGCCGAGGGCTTCATTCGCCAACTGATCGGCTGGCGCGAGTATGTGCATGGCATCTACTGGCTGCGCATGCCCGAGTACGCCCAGCTCAACGTGCTGGGTAACAGCCGCCCGCTGCCGGAGTTCTACTGGACCGGCAGGACGGACATGCGCTGCATGGCCCAGGCGATCGGTCAGACCCTTGAGCTGGGCTACGCGCACCACATCCAGCGGCTCATGGTCACCGGCAATTTCGCCTTGCTGGCGGGTATCGCGCCCCCGGCCGTCTGTGACTGGTACCTGGCCGTGTACCTGGATGCCTTCGACTGGGTCGAACTGCCCAACACGCTGGGTATGGTGATGCACGCCGACGGCGGCTACCTGGGCTCCAAGCCCTATTGCGCGAGCGGGCGGTACATCCAGCGGATGTCCAACCACTGCGACTCGTGCCGCTACAGGGTCGACAAAGCGACAGAGGAAGATGCCTGCCCCTTCAATGCCCTGTACTGGCACTTCCTCATGCGCCACCGCGAGCGGCTCGGCAACAATCCGCGGTTGTCGATGCCCTATCGCAATCTGCAACGCATGGACGATGAACGCAGCCTGGCCCTGTGGCTACGCGGCGAGGCCCTGCTCGCGCGCCTGGATGCGGGGCAGGCGCTATGAGGAAATCGGTGCTGCCGCAAAAGATCTGCGCCGTCTGCAGCCGCCCTTTCACCTGGCGGCGGCGCTGGGCACGTTGTTGGGATGAGGTGCTTTATTGCTCCGAGCGCTGCCGACGCTCACCGGCCAAGCGCGAAGCGCAGCATCAGCGGTAGCGCGGCCGCCCACACCAGCGCCAGCAGCAACGCCGACCACGCGATGCCCAGGGGTAGGCCCACTCCTGCCAGCGGTGCGCCCGCACAATACGCCAACGGCCCGCCCAGAGCGCCCAGGCAAGCGCCGCGCCAGACCGGTCGCGCGGCCCAGGCCAGGCTGTGGCGCAACCCGCTGGCGAACACCAGCCAGAGCAGGACCAGCCAGCCCGGCAGCAAGGCCCCGTGAAAATCGAAAAACCCCAGCCAACCCAGCGTCGCATCCAGCACGCAACCGGCCAGGGCTACGCCGAGAGCCGCGATGCCCTCTTCCACTTTTCGCCGACACAACGCCAGGTGCGCCAGCAGCCCGAGCGCTACCACACCCAACAGCACGGGCCGCTGCGCCCCGAGCACACAACCCCACCAGCCAAGCTGCAGCCAGATCGCGTTGGCCAGCAGAGGCAGGCGCCGGTGCATCAGGCGTCCAGGTGATCCGCCAGGCTCGCCTTGCGCGCCGCAGGCCCGGCCCACAGCAGATGCGCCACGCCGATGGCGCGCTCCTCGAAGCCGCCCTGGCAATAGCACAGGTAGAACTCCCACAGGCGCTGGAAGCTTTCGTCATAGCCCAGTTCCAGCAGTTCGGTGCGCGCTTGCCGGAGGTTATCGCGCCAATGCCGCAGGGTCAGCGCATAGTCCCCGGCAAAATCTTCCAAATGGATGAGGTTGAGCCCCGTGTGCTGCGTCGCGGTCTGCAGCAGCGTGGTGATCGAAGGCAGCGCGCCGCCGGGGAAGATGTAGCGCTGGATGAAGTCCACCGACCGCCGCGCCTGCTCGTAGCGCTGGTCGCGGATGGTGATGGACTGCAGCAGCATCAGCCCGTCGTCCTTGAGCAAGGCAGCGCAGCAACGGAAGTAGTCGGGCAGGTAGCGATGGCCGACCGCTTCGATCATCTCGATGGACACCAGCTTGTCGTAGCTGCCGCGCAACTCGCGGTAATCCTGCATCAGCAGGGTCACGCGATCCTCCAGGCCGCATTCGCGGATGCGGTATTGGGCGCAGGCGTATTGCTGCTCCGACAGCGTCGTGGTCGTCACACGACAGCCGTAATGGGTGGCAGCATACAGCGCGAGGCTGCCCCAGCCGGTGCCGATCTCCAGCAGATGATCCTGCGGTTGCAGATCGAGCTTCCGGCAGATGACCTCCAGCTTGTTCAACTGCGCCTGTTCCAGGCTCTGCGAAGGGCTTTGGAACACCGCCGAGGAATACATCAGCGTCGGGTCCAGCAGGCGCTCGAACAGGTCGTTGCCCAGGTCGTAGTGTGCACGGATATTGCGCTGCGAGCCGCGGCGGCTGTTACGGTTGAGCCAGTGCAGCAGACGCAGCGCAGGCTTGGCAAACAGCGCCAGGCCGCCCTCCATCGCATCGAGCACGTCCAGGTTGGCGACGAACAGCCGAGTGACCAGCGCCAGGTCCGGGCTGCTCCAGTATCCCTGGATGTAGGCCTCCCCTGCGCCGATCGAGCCGTTGCACGCCACCATCCCCCATACGGCGTCGTCATGCACGTCGATCACCGCGCGCAAGGGACTGCGCCGGTCGCCGAAGTCCAGCAGGCTATCGGCGCGACGCACCTGCAGCCAGCCATGCCGCAGTCGCCGCAGGCGAGCGAGCACCGCCTGACGGAACAGGTTGCCGGCCAAAGGTGCGGCGCCAACGGCTTTATCGGCGCTCAGGGTGGGTTCTGTCATGGTCAGGCTCCTCGACGGCACAGTGGCCGACACTCAGGCGATGGTCGCTCGCCTGGTGGTCGTGCAAAGGGATGCGCTTGAACAGCAGGCGTAACGCCTGCCAGTAGATGGCTGCAACGGTGCGCAGGCTCATCCAGGGGAATGCCAGCAGGTGCCGCCGCAGCGCCGCGCCGTTCAGCTCCTGGCGGTGCAGATCGAGATGGGCCTGGAACACCCGGTGGCCGGCGCGCCAGTTCTCCATCTGTACATGCACACGGGACTGATCGATGTGAAAGCGCATCCGGTACTCCATCTCCCTGGGCAGGAACGGCGAGACATGGAAGGCCTTGGCCACCGCGAATTCCTGGGGTGCGCCGGGCTTCACCGGCAGCACGTAGTGGTAGCGCTCACGCCAGGGGGTATTGCGTACCTCGCAGAGGATCGCAGCCAGGCGGCCTTCGCGGTCGTGGCAGAAGTAGAAGCTCACCGGGTTGAACCACAGGCCCCAGCTGCGCAGTTGGGTGAGCAGCTGGATCGGCCCGGCGGGCGACTCGCCCAGTGCCTCGCGCAGAAGGCAGCGTACGGCCTCCTCCAGCGACATCCCGGTCCCCGTCCAAGCGGGCAGGTAGTCACTTTCCCGCCAGCTCAGTGGAGCAAAACGCGAGGCACGCAACAGCGGCGAGAGCCGCATCACAGACGCTGGCTCGGCCAGGTCCAGCAGAATCATGCCCACCGGATAACGGAAAGCATGCACGCGAGGCAGCAGGCGCCGGTGCACCACCCAGCCACGGCAGAGGCTGCTGTTCACAGCCGCTCCCCGAAATGACCGGCGACTTCGAGGGCGCTGACCACACCGTCCTCGTGGAAACCGTTGCCCCAATAGGCACCGCAGAAATAACTGTGCTGCCGCCCCTGCAGCAGGCCGCGCCGGGCCTGCGCATCGATGCCCGGCAGGCTGAATTGCGGATGGGCGTAGTCGAAGCGCGCCAGCACCTTGGCGGGGTCGATGCGCTCGGTCTGGTTGAGGCTGACGCAGAACGTCACCGGCGCCTCGATTCCTTGAAGCAGGTTCATGTCGTAAGTCAGCGCCGCGGGCGCATCTTCCGGGCCGCCGAGGCGGTAGTTCCAGCTCGCCCAGGCGCGACGACGCCGCGGCAAAAGGCGGGTGTCGGTATGCAGGACGACTTCGTTGCTGGCATAGCCGAGAGCACAGAGCACCGTCTGCTCAGCCGCGCTAGGCGCCTCCAGCAGGGCCAGGGCCTGGTCGCTGTGACAGGCGAACACTACCTTGTCGAATCGTTCGATTCCCGCAGCGCTGTGAATCTCCACGCCCTGCGCATCACGCCGGACGCGGTGCACCGGGCAGCTCAGACGGATCCGCTCGCGATACCCCGCCGTCAAGGGCGCCACGTAACTGCGCGAGCCCCCTTCCACCACACGCCATTGCGGTCGGTTGTTCACCGACAGCAGGCCATGGTTGGCGAAGAAGCGGATGAAGAACTGCAACGGAAAATCCAGCATGCGGGCGCGCGACATCGACCAGATGGCCGAGCCCATCGGCACGATGTAATGCTCGATGAAGCGATCGCCATAGTCGCCAGCGCGCAGGTAGTCGCCGAGCGTCAACGTCAGGGGAATGCGCTGCTCGGCGTGGTCTTCGAGCGCTTCGCGGTTGAAGCGCAGGATGTCGTGCAGCATGCCCCAGAAGCCGGGCGAGACCAGATTGCGCCGCTGGGCGAACAGGGTGTTGAGGTCATGGCCGTTGTACTCCAGGCCGATGGCCGGATCGTGCACGGAAAAGCTCATCTGGGTCGGCCGCGAGGCAACGCCCAGACGATCCAGCAACTGGATGAAGCGCGGGTAGGTCCAGTCGTTGAAGACGATGAAGCCGGTGTCCACGGCGTAGCGCTGGCCCTGCCAGTCCACATCCACGGTGTGGGTGTGGCCACCGATCCAGTCGGAGGCTTCGAAGACGCAGACCTCGTGACTGCGCGCCAGCAGATGGGCGCAGGTGAGGCCGGAGATGCCGCTGCCGATAATCGCGATGCGCATGCTCAGGCCTCCGCCGGACGGCGGGCGAGCCGTCGACCGAGCCCCAGGCGCCAGCGCGAGGGCAACGCGCCCAGCAGCCGCAGGATCAGGACGAAGGCACGCGGGAAGGCGATCTCCAACGGACGGGACTCCAGGCGCTGGACGATATGCTCGGCAGCGCGCTCCACCGGCCAGATCATGGGCATGGGGAAATCGTTTTGCCGGGTCAGCGGCGTCTCCACGAAGCCGGGGCTCACCAGGGTCGTATCGATGCCCTCGCCCGCCAGGTCGATGCGCAGCGATTCCAGCAGGTAACGCAGCGCGGCCTTGGAGGCCCCATAGGCACCGGCGCGGGGCAAGGCCAGCCAGGTCACCGCGCTGCCGATGACCACCAGGTGCGGTCGCACGCCCTGGCGCAGCAGCGGCAGGCACGCCTGGATGCATTGCGCGGCGCCCAGCACATTGGTCCTCACCACGCGCTCCACCAACGCCGCGTCGAAACGGCCGGGCTCGAGGTATTCGCAGGTCCCGGCATTGAGCACCACGCGATCCAGCGCCCCCCAGGCCTGCTCGATGCGGCGGACGATTTCCCGGACCTGGCCGGCGTCCGTGATGTCGCCGGGCACTACCAGTACGCGCGCTCCGTGACGCTGGGCCAGCGCTTGCAACGGTGCGGCCTGGCGTGCCGTCACGGCCAGGCTGTGGCCCTCAGCGAGCAGCCGTTCGGCCAGCGCCGCGCCGATGCCGCTGCTGGCTCCGGTCAACCACAGGCGGCTCATGCCAGCCTCCGCTTCAGCCAGGCGATGACGCCGCCCATGACCGGCAGATGCTCATAAAGCAGCGCTCCGGCATCGAAATAGTCCCGATGAAATTCCACGCGCTCGCCCCAGCACAGATGGCTGCAGCCTTCCACGACGATCAACTTGCCGCCCCCCAGCCGCGGATGGCGGAAATGCAGGGTCCAGCGCAGGTAGCCGCGCCCCTCGCCCACTTCATCGAAGCCGTGGAAGTCGTAGCGCAGCTCCTGGACATCGGCGTAGAGCGACTCGAAGTAGCGGCGCAACTCGGCGAGACCATCCACGCGGTGCAGCGGGTCCTGAAAGCTCACGTCCTGGCTGTAGAGGTCGCCGAGCCGGTACAGACTGGATGCGTCCAGCGAGGCAAAGCACTTGGCGAAGGATTCCAGAAACGAGGACATGGTGGGCTCCGGCAAATCCTGTACAACTATTATTTTCTGTACAGGTACAAGCGAAGCCTACGGCATTAATTGTACAAATCAAGTCTACTTGTACAATTTTTACTACAGATCATTGGCGGGGCTTCAGCGCGGCGAGTTGCTCCTTGAGCGCCTCGACCTCGGCCTCCAACTGGCGCACGCGGTCCTGAGCCGCGACTTCGCGGCTGACGTCGCGCTGGATGCCGATGAAGTACGTGAGCTGGTCCGCTTCGTTGCGCACCGGGGTGATCGACAGCTCGTTCCAGAACGGCGTGCCGTCCTTGCGGAAATTGTGCAGCACCTGGCGACAGGGTTGCCCGGCGCGGATCGCCTCGCGCACGGCCTCCAGCCCGGCCTGCTGCCGCTCGCTGCCCTGCAGGAAGCGGCAGTCCTGATAGAGGATGTCGTCGACGGCAAACCCGGTCAGGCGTTCGAAGGCCGCGTTGGCATAGATCAGGATGCTGTCCTCTCCCTCCTGCTCGGCCACCACGATGCCGTCGTTGGAGGCTTCGACCATCAGTTGCAGGAGTTTGGCATTGATCATGGGTTTTCCATCCGGTTCGCTGCGATCCGCCTAGGGTAGTCGGGCGACCGGGTACTGCCTAGCTCGGCCACAAGCCTTGCCGCTGGTTTACAATCCAGGCTCCTTCGCCGCCAGGCCGCACCATGAACGACCTATCCGATATCGATCCCAGCGATCTGCTGCCCATGCGCGAGGTGGTTCGCCTCACCGGCATCAACCCGGTGACCCTGCGGGCGTGGGAGCGCCGCTACGGCCTGGTCAGCCCGCTGCGCACCGATGGCGGGCATCGTCTGTACACCCCGCAGGATCTGCAGACCATCCAGGACATTCTGCTGTGGACCGGCCGGGGCATGGCGGTAGGCAAGATTGGCGAGTTGCTCGCCCAGCGCCAGCGGCAGGAATCGGCCCAGCCCGGCGACGAGCGCCAGCAGTGGCGCGACGCATTTTCCCGCGCCACGGCGGCGTTCGACCAGAGCGAACTCGACAGGCTCTACGGCCAGGCCTACAGCATCTTTCCCCTCTCGACGCTGCTGGAGGACATCCTCCTGCCGCTGTGGCGCTCCCTGCTCACGCTCAACGGCTTCGGCTCCCGCAGCCAGTGGGCGTTCCTCGACGCCTTCTTGCGCGCCCGCGTCCTCCTTCGCCTGCAGATGAGCCGCGCGCCCGGCGCCGGCGTGCTGCTGGCCGATGCCGCCGGGACGACACAGGAATTCGAATTGCTGGCCACGGGCTTGTTGCTGGGGGGCGAGGATCTACGCGTCCAGCCCCTGGCGCCGGGTGCGCCGCCGGAAGAACTGCCACTGGTCTGCGCGGCGATGCAGCCGGCCGCGCTGGTGTTGCTCGCCCATGTGGTCTTGTCGGCGGATGCGATCAAACGCCTGGAGCGATTACAGATGGCGATCGATTGCCCGCTGGCCTTGATCGGCGAAGCCGCGCAGGACATTGCCAACGCCGCTACGGGGGTGCCCATAGCGGCCCTGGGTAGTGGTCCGGCACTCGGCGCGCAGCGACTGCGATTGCTGCTGCGCGGCGCCCTGCAGCTGTAAACGCACGCGATCGACGCCCCGGCAAGCTGTACAACACGCCAAGTTCGTACAGGATGCGGGACGCACGGCTCAACCCCAGCGCCGGAAGAGGACGCTCGCGTTCACCCCGCCGAATCCAAAGCCATTGGACAGTGCGTACTCCAATGGCATGGGCCGGGCGCTGCCGCTGACCAGATTCAGGCCATCGGCCGCGGGATCAGGTACCTCCAGGTTCAGCGTGGCGGGTACCACCTGATCGCGTAGCGCCAGGATCGTGAAGATCGCCTCTATGCCGCCAGCGGCGCCCAACAGATGGCCCGTCGCCGACTTGGTCGAGCTGATGGCGACATTGCTGCCGCTGCCGAACACGGTCCTGATGGCAGCCAGCTCGCCCTTGTCGCCGACCGGAGTCGAGGTGGCGTGGGCATTGAGATGCTGGACCTGGGATGCCTCGACACCCGCCTGCCGCAGCGCTTGCTGCATGGCTCGGCGAGCGCCATCCCCGTCCTCGGGACCCGCGGTCATGTGATAGGCATCGGCACTGGTACCGTAGCCCACCAGCTCCGCCAGCGGCGTTGCGCCACGCGCCAGCGCGTGCTGCATCTCTTCGATGACCAGCAGGCCTGCGCCTTCGCCCATGACGAACCCATCGCGCCCCGTATCGAAGGGCCGGGAGGCGCGCTCCGGGGTGTCGTTGTACTGGCTGGAAAGCGCCCGTGCGGCGGCAAAACCGGCGAGGCTCACCCGGTGAATGGTCGCTTCCGCGCCACCGCAGACGGCGATATCCACCTCGCCCGCGCGGATCATCCGCGCGGCATCCCCGATAGCCTGCACGCCGGCGGCGCAGGCGGTCACCGGCGTACCCAGGGGGCCCTTGAAACCATGGAAAATGGATACATGCCCGGCCGCCATGTTGCTCAGGAACGAGGGAATGGTGAAGGGCGATAAGCGGCGCGGCCCCTTGCTGTCGGTGGTCCGTACCGCCTCGGCAATCGAATGGAACCCACCTACACCCGTCGCAATGATGGTCGCCGTGCGTTCCTGCTCCAGGGACGTGCTGGGAGACCAGCCGGCCTGTGCCAGCGCCTCCTTGGCTGCGGCCAGGGCGAACAGGATGAAACGGTCCATCTTGCGCTGCTCTTTGGCCGCCAGCAGTTGATCCGGATCGAAGCCGGCCTCCGGGTCCTGGGACCGATCCGGCACCTGGCCGCCAATGCTGACCGACAGATCACCGACCAGCTCAGGCGCCAGCCGGCGAATTCCCGACTGGCCGGCCAGAAGGCGTTTCCATATCGGTTCGACTCCGCAGCCGAGCGGGCTGACCGCCCCCATCCCCGTAACGACGATACGCTTGTTCATTTGGGCCCCACTCCTGTTGCAGATTGAGAGATCACACTGCATGGACGTTACTATCATCATGAAAGTAACATGCCGGACTACTATTTATCCTTTTCAAAAGAAGGCCGACCATGCAGCGCAAGACTTTTGCCGAAGCCGAATGCCCCATCGCACTGAGCCTGGAGCGGGTTGGTGAATGGTGGAGCATGCTGATCATGCGTGACGCGCTGCAGGGCTTGCGGCGCTTCGATGAGTTTTCCCGCAGCCTGGAAATCGCTCCGAACATGCTGACCCGGCGCCTGAAATCACTCGTCGAGGCGGGGTTGCTCGAGCGCCAGGCGTACAGTCAGCGCCCGTTGCGCTACGAATACGTACCCACGCCCCGAGGCGAAGACTTCCGAGTCGTCCTCATGGCACTTGTGGCCTGGGGGAATCGCCATTACGTGCAGGGCGAGGAAAGCGTGCAGTTGGTCGAGCGGGAGAGCGGAAGGCCCGTACACCGGATCATGGCCGAAATCTCCGAGGGCCGCTGCGTGCCGCTGGATCACTGCACGGTGCAGGCAGGACCGGCGGCCAGCGACCCGATGCGGCGGCGCCTTGGAACCAGCCGGCCCCCGCAGGACGCTTGATCGGCAGGCCCTTCGCGACTCCCCGCTGAGCGCGTCGAGCCGAGCCCCTCACAGCAGGCTCGGCCCCTCACCGCTCACCCCAGATATCTGGCTGCGGGCAAGCTGCGCGACAAGTTGGGCATCAATTTCTGGCGCGCCGCTTCATAGTCATCGAGGTCGGCGATTTCCGGTAGCGCCGGAATGGTGACGAACTCGCCCTGGTCGAGCCCGGCGAGTGCCGCATCCACCATGTCATCCGCCTTCATCACGATGGCGTCCGGTAGATGCTCCAGCGGCGTGCCGGCCAGGCCCCAGAAGTCGGTGGCGGTCGCACCGGGCAGCACCACCTGTACGCGGACGTTCGTGTCCGCCAGTTCATGGCGCAGGGACTGGCTGAAGGCGAGGACGAACGCCTTTGAGCCGCCGTACACACCGTTCAGCACCTCCGGCGCGATGGCAACGATGGAGGCGATGTTGATCAGCGTGCCGCCGCCGCGAGCGACAAAGCCGGGCACGGCGGCGTAGGTCAGGCGCGTCAGCACGTTCACGTTCAGCGTGAGCAGATCCTCCAGCCTGTCGATGTTGGATTCCAGCAAGGGACGGGTGGCGCCGATGCCGGCGTTGTTCACCAGCAAGGAGATGCTCGCGTCCGACCGCAGCAGCTCCTCGACCTGCGCCAGATCGGTTCTGTCGGCCAGATCGGCGACCACCACCTCGATGGCGCGACCGGTTTCATCGCTCAGGCGCTTGGCCAGCGCATTCAGACGACCACGATTGCGGGCGACCAGGATCAGGTCGTAGCCACGGCGGGCCAGGCGTTCTGCATAGATGGCGCCGATGCCGGACGAGGCGCCAGTGATCAGGGCAGTACCAGGATGAGTGTGGGTCATGTCGATGCTCCAGCGAGGGTTGGGGAAGGCTGGAGGTCAGGATGCGACGACTTGGCTGCATCTCAAATGACGTATAAGGTAGTATTTCAGGACATTCAGGATATCATCATGCATCGCATTGGCTATCTGCTCACCGATGGCTTCCAGGTGCTCTCCCTGGCCACCCAGACGGTCTTCGAGTTCGCCAACCTGGCCGTCGGTAAACCGGTCTACAGCATCGAGCACTTCTCGCCAGCTGGTGGCCTGGTGCGATCCTCGCTGGGCCTGACCATGGAGACCCGTCCTCTGCAAGCGCCACGGCTGGCCGATACCTGGATGGTGGTCGGGGTCAACGACCCGCTGGAGAGCGAGCCAACCCCCGAAGTTCTCGACTTCGTGCGCAAGGCCGGCAGCCAGGCGCGCCGTGCGGTCGGTATCTGCACCGGCGCTTTCATCCTCGCCGAAGCAGGACTGCTCGCCGGGCGGCGAGCGACGACCCATTGGGCCTATGCCCAGGCCCTGCAGAAACGTCATCCGCAAATCATGGTCGAGGAAGACCGTATCTACATCGTCGATGGCCCTTTTTGGACATCGGCAGGCATGACCGCCGGCCTCGACCTGGCCGTCGGCATGGTGGAGAAGGACCTGGGCGCAGAAGTCGCGCGCTCGGTGGCGCACAAGCTGGTAATGCACCAGCACCGCTCCGGCGGCCAATCCCAGCATTCGGAAATGCTCGACCTTGCCCCCAAGTCCGACCGCATCCAGAGCGTCTTGAACTATGCACGCCAGCATCTGAGGCAACCACTGGGCGTCGAGGAGCTGGCCGACGTCGCCCACCTCAGCCCCCGCCAGTTCACCCGCGTGTTCACCGCCGAGACAGGGCAATCCCCGGCCAAGGCGATCGAGGCACTGCGCCTGGAAGCCGCGAGGCTGATGATCGAGCAAAGCCGCCACTCGCTCGATGTGGTGGCCCGGGAAACGGGTTTCCGCGATCGCCGGCACATGCGCGAAGTCTTCATGCGCGGGTTCGGGGTGCCCCCACAGGCCGTGCGCCGCGATGCCCGCCGGGTAATGCCGGCATAGCCAGCAGCGACCGACAGCAAGGCGCGCTGATTGCCGACGCAATCCCGTCCGGAAGGAACTCACGGACACTGGTGTATCCGCAACGAAGGCTTGCGACTGGCGCTCCGGTTTATCCGCGTTGCCCAGCTAACGCCTCGCAGTCCGCCATTGGTGCCTTCCCCGGCGCGACCGAAAGTGCTATTGATGCCGCCTCATTATCAATCCATCGCCGGCCCCATGAGCATCAACTTCGATCTGGACGATCTTCAGGCATTCCGCGCCATTGTTGAAAAGGGCAGCTTCCGCAAGGCCGCCGAGACGGTAAAGATCTCCCAGCCGGCGCTGAGCCGTCGTATCGAGAAGCTGGAATCGGCCTTGAATGTTCGGCTGTTCGACAGGACGACCCGCAAGGTCAGCCTGACGGCGGTGGGTCGGGCATTCGTGCCGGAAGTCGAGCGGGTGCTCGATCAACTGGACAATGCGTTGATGAGCATTGCGGATGTCGCCTCCAGTCGGATGGAGCGCGTCACCATCGCCTGCGTGCCGTCGGCCGCCTACTACTTCATGCCTAACGTCATCAGTGAGTTCCACCGGCTGTATCCGCGTATCAAGATCATGGTGGTGGACGCCAGCGCGCATGAGGTCAACCTCGCCGTCGCGAGCGGGGAAGCCGATTTCGGCGTTACCTTCAGCGGCAATCTCAGCCCGGAAATCACCTTCGAACTGCTGCTCGAAGAACGATACGTAATGGCCTGCCGACGTGATCACCCCCTGGCGGATCGTCCGTCGGTGACCTGGTCCGAGCTCTACGAGCACGACTACATCGCGCTGGACAAGAGCTCCGGCAACCGCCTCATCCTGAGCCAGGCCTTGAAACGTGTGGTCCCGCCCCGCCACAGCATTTGCGAAACGAGACATGTCACCACCGCCATAGGGCTGGTGGAAGCCGGCGTGGGCGTGGCCGCCGTACCATCGATCGCGATGCCACGGACCAGCCACCCCATCCTCAAGGCCGTTCCGCTGGAGGAACCTGCGGTGGTGCGGAACGTGGGGTTGATCAAGCACAGCGGACGCACGCTGACGCCCGCTGCGCTCGAGCTGGAGCGGCTGGTCAAAAGCACGCCGGTGAAATCACCGGGGGACTGAGTCCAGGCCCGAGGCCTGCACGACGGGCTGCGCGGCAGGCGAGGCGAGATACGACAGCAACTCCCTGGCCTTCTCCGGGTGTTTCGCATTGCGTGGGATACCGGCGGAGTAGCGGGTCACCGATTGCAGGCTTTCCGGAATCTTGCCGACGAAGGATACCCCGGCAATGGGCAGCAACTCGGCGACCTGCTGGAAACCGACCTCGTACTGGCCCGAGGCGACGACCGAGGCAACCGGAATCCGTTCGATCATCTTCGCCTTCGGTTCCACCTGCTGCTCCACCCCGAGCTTCCTGAACAGTTTGTTCTGGATGTAGACACCGCTGGCACTGTCCGAATAAGCGATGGAGCCGGCGTCCAGCAGGCTGTTCCTGAACGCCTCCTCGCTATCGATCCGCGGCTTGGCAGCACCCTTTCGGACCACCATGCCAATACGAGAGTCCGCCAGCTCGACTTTGGAAGCCGGATCCACTACGCCCTGCTTGATGAGCTCATCCAGGGCGTAGCCGACCATGATCACCACATCGGCATTCTCCCCTCTCGCCAGTCGATTGGGGATCGCTTCGCGGGCCTTGCCCATGGACGGGCCGAGGATGGTCTGGATCGTGTCGCCGCTGTTTTGCGCATACTTAGGGCTCAGCCGTTGAAATGCCGCGGTGAAACCACCCGACGTCATGACGTTCAGTTCTTCGGCCTGTGCAGCGCTGTTGAGCGCGCAAAGGCCAAGCGCCAGGGCGGCTAGATGTTGGGTCAGTGCTTTCATTGAGCAAGCTCTCGATCAGGCAGGAAGGGAGTACGCGAGGAGCTTGCGCGGTAAAGCACCAGCGTCGAGCACAGCGCACAGACGGCGGCGAAGGTCATCCAGTAGCCGGGGGCGCCCTTGTCGCCGTTCAAATGAATGAGCCAGGTAGAAATTGCGGGGGTGAAGCCGCCAAACACGGCGGTTGCCAGGCTGTAAGCCAGGGAGAAGCCCGCCACCCGGACTTGCACCGGCATGATTTCGGTGAGAGCGGGAATCATCGCCCCGTTGTAGAGGCCGTAGATGAACGACAGCCAGAGCAGGATCTGCAGCATGTGCGCGAAGCTCGGTGCCTGGGCCAGGAAGGACAGCGCCGGATAGGCCGTGAAAATGGCCAGCACGGTCATCCCGACGAGTATCGGCTTGCGCCCGAATCTATCGCTCAGATGCCCGCCGATGGGCAGCCAGATGAAGTTCGAGATCCCGACTAGCAGAGTCACCAGCAAGGCATCGGTCGTGCTCAGGTTCAGCACCGTCTTGCCGAAGGTGGGGGCGTATACCGTGATCAGATAGAACGCCGTGGTCGTCATCGCCACCATCAGCAGGCCGGCCAGGACCACACGCCAGTTCTCGCCCAGCGTGGCGAATACCTGTTTCATGGTGGGGCGCTCGGAGCGACGGGCAAACTCCTCGGTTTCCTCCAGGCTGCGACGAAGCACGAAGATGAACGGCACGATCAGGCAGCCAATGGCAAAGGGAATTCTCCAGCCCCAATCCGCGATCATTGCCGGTGACATCAGTTGATTGAGCCCGTACCCCAGGGCGGCCGCCACGACGATCGCCACCTGCTGACTCGCGGATTGCCAACTGGTGTAGAACCCCTTACGCCCGGCCGTCGCCATTTCCGCCAGGTAGACCGAAACCCCACCCAGCTCGGCGCCGGCCGAAAAGCCCTGGAGCAAGCGCCCCACCAGCACCAGCAAGGGGGCCCACAGACCGATGCTGGAATAGCCCGGTACCAGGACGATCAGCAGGGTGCCACTGGCCATGATCGACAAGGTGAGGATCAACCCCTTCCGGCGGCCGACATCATCGATGTAGGCCCCAAGAATCACCGCTCCCAATGGACGCATCAGAAAGCCTGCGCCAAACACGGCGAAGGTCATCATGAGCGAAGCGAACTCGCTGGATGCGGGAAAGAAGACGGCGGCTATCTGCGTGGCGTAAAAGCCGAAGAGGAAGAAATCGAACTGTTCGAGAAAGTTGCCCGAAGTGACGCGAAACACGGCACCCGCCTTAGAGCGGGCGGACGACGGGCCCTGGGTGGTGGAGGCATGCATAGGGAGTTCTCCAGCGATCTTATTTAGGCTTGTTGGCGCTTTTGGTCGCTGGATTCTGCTTGACACACTTTGAAACGATAAGTGCTATGTTTGCATTCATTGATGCATGAAATCTATCAATAAAGCCTTTCACCCTTCACCGACACCCCTGTGCTGATGCCTCGCGGGGGGCTTGAATCAGAGACTATTTTTGGTAAATTTTCCCTGCCGTGTGGTTTGGAGAGCAGCAACTTCACGGCAAAAGGCCGTATCGATGGGTACGGCCTTTCTTGCTTCCGAGTGGATCTGAAGTCTCTCTGCGGAGGTCATCATGAACACTTTCCCCCTCCCCTCGCTCGTTTGCCGTCTCAACCAGAACATCAATGCCACAAGCGCCGCCATTCGGGAACTCGCCACCTGGGCGGAGGCAAGCGACTCGTCGGACACCGCCGAAGCCGTCCGACGTCATCTGAAGGTTCTGGAGGCCAACACCACGCCTATCAGCGAAGCCTTGGCGGCACTGATCGCCTGGCAAGCCGAACGATAAGGATCGGCGCCTGCAGCAGCGGCTGCGCGCCGAGTGGCCGCTGACCATCCGCTCGCCCGTCAGAACACCGACCAGCCAATCCGAGAACTCAACAGTTCCAGCGCCGCCATCCCGGCAAGGGAATTGCCCGCTGCATTCAACTCCGGCGACCACACGCACACGGTGAATTGCCCCGGCACGATGGCCACGATCCCGCCGCCCACGCCGCTCTTGCCCGGCAGCCCCACGCGGTAGGCAAAATTCCCAGCCTCGTCATACAGCCCGCTGGTGGCCATGATCGAGTTCACCTGCTGAGTCTGGCGCCGGGTCAGAATCTGCTCGCCACTGTGCTTGCAGAACCCATCGTTGGCCAGGAAACAGAAGGCTCGTGCCAGATCCAGGCAATTCATGCGCAACGCGCAGTAGCTGAAATAGCTGCGCAGCACAGTCTCCACCTCGTTATGGAAATTGCCGAATGACTGCATCAGGTAAGCCATGGCCGCATTGCGCGCGCGGAACTGATACTCCGAATCGGCCACACGTGCATCCATCGCTATCTGGGGATTGCCCGACAGGCGCCGCACGAAATCGCGCATCGACTGAATGGGTGCGGCGAAGCGCGATTGGTTGATATCGCAGATAACCAACGCACCGGCATTGATGAAGGGATTACGCGGGCGCCCGCGCTCGAACTCCAACTGAACCAGCGAGTTGAACGGCTGGCCCGAAGGCTCGTGACCAAGCCGTTCCCAGATAGCCTCTCCGGAGTGACCAATCGCCTGAACCAGGCTGAAAACCTTGGAAATGCTCTGCACCGAAAACGGCACCAAGGCGTCGCCCGCACAGTGATAGCTGCCATCGTTGCCATAGACCGCTATCCCCAGCTGACTCGCCGGCACGTCGGCCAGTGCGGGAATGTAGTCGGCTACGTTGCCCTTGCCGATCAAGGGACGCACGGCTTCGAGAATGTCGTTCAACAGAGTTTGCATGGAAGTCCCCGTTATCAGACCCCAGACGACTGCACGGGGCAGCACTCTTGACGTAGATCGAGCAGGAGAGATCACACTCACGGGATCAGAGTGGCGGCGATCGGGATTCATGGCGGCACCCGATAGGTGTGCGGGAGCGGCTGCTACCAACGCACGCTACAGGCGAGCGAGAGGTCCTAGCGCCCCTCAGTGGCTGCCGAGCATCTCGCTGGCCAGTTCTGCCAGCGCACGCAGGCGATCCAGGCGCCGCATGTCCTGGTGGTAGCCCATCCAGATATCACGCGGGGGCGGCTCTTCGCTGAGTTCAATACGGGTCAGCGCCGGCAACTGGTCGCCCAGCGGGCGCGGCAGTACCGCCACCCCCAAGCCTCGAGCGCACATCTGCGCCTGCACGGTGCGGCTGCTGCTGGTGAACACCGTGGGCGCGGCGGGCAGCATGCGCTGGACCCACAGCACGTCGGGGTAATAGGCCTGCGCGGTGTTCATCAGGATCAACTTGCAGTCCGCGCCATCCGGACCGGGCTCGAAGGGCACGGCGGCGCTGGCGTACAGGCCGTAGGGCATGCTCATCAGCCGGCGCTGCACGATGTCCGGCTGGTCAAACGGCACGATACGAAAGGCGATGTCCGCTTCGCGGCGGGTGAGGTCCGATAGACGCTGCCCGGCAATCACCTCGGGTACCACCGCAGGGTGGCGGCGCACCAGTTCGCCAAGCACCGGCGCCAGCACGTACCCGGCAAACCAGTCGGCTGAGGATATGCGCAGGATGCCCTCGGGCTGTTCACTGCCATCGATGCGCCGAGCAATGGCCAGGGCGCTGCTTTCCATATCCTCTGCCAGGCTCAGGATGCCCTCGCCCATCGCGGTCGGTACCAGACCTTCGCTGGTGCGCCGGAAAAAAGCCTGGCCGCAGGCTTGCTCCAGCGCCTGCAAACGCCTGCCCACGGTGGGGTGACTGACGCCCAGATGCTTGGCAGCGGCGCCCAGGGAGCGGGCACGGGCTATCGCCAGGAAAAAACGCAAGTCGTCCCATTCCACCCCGTCACCCCTTACGAAAATGAACGCGCAATGTGCAGCGATGGCAGTCCCGCCAACGCATCCAGCCTTTCAAACTGCGGCCACATCCAGCCTGGCAGCGTCGCCAGGCCGATCCCACTCCGCTCGCTAGTGTACGTAGCGATGCGCGGGCCCGGCCAGAAGCTGCCGGCCAAATCGTTTCCTGGAGGCGTTGCCATGACCCTTTCCACTCCAGCCACCGCCACGGCATCTCGGCGCTGGCTGGCCTTTGCGGTACTGCTGGCCGGCGCGTTCCTGCCACCACTGGATTTCTTCATCGTCAATGTGGCCCTGCCGTCCATTGCTCAGGGGCTGAGGGCGACGCCGGCGCAGATCGAATGGGTGATCTCGGCCTATGCGGCAACCTATGCAGTTTTTCTCATTACCGGTGGACGCCTGGGCGACCTGTTTGGCCGGCGTCGGGTGTTTCTGGCGGGCATGGCAGGCTTTGGATTGGCATCGCTGATCTGTGGACTGGCGGCCTCGCCGCCGATGCTGATCGTGGGTCGAGTCTTGCAAGGGTTGAGCGCCGCCGCCATGGCTCCCCAGGGCCTGGCGTCCATCCATGCCCTGTTTCCCGAGCAGGAGCGCTCGCGGGCGTTGGCGGTGTATGGAGCGGCGCTTGGATTAGCCGCCGTGGTCGCACAAATCCTGGGCGGCGTGCTGATCGCGGCCGACGTGCTCGGGCTGCAGTGGCGGATCATCTTTCTGATCAATCTTCCCATCGTGGCCGCCGTTTTCTTCGTCGGCATGCCTTTTCTGCCGGACACCCGCAGCGCCACACCGGCGTCTCTGGATCGCCTCGGCGCGCTGCTCTGCGCCCTGACGCTGGGCCTGCTGATGGTACCGCTGGTGCAGGGTCCGGAGTTGGACTGGCCGTGGTGGATGTGCCTGATGTTGCTGGGCGCGCCCGTGGTTGCCATGGTCTTCTGGCGCCATGAAGCGGCCCTCCTAAGGCGCGGCGGCACTCCGCTGCTCAGCCCCCAACTGGCGCGATCGCCGCGCTTGCTGGCAGGCCTGGTCAGCGCGCTGTTTTTCTACGTCGTATCAGCGTTCTTTCTGACCTTCTCGGTGTACCTGCAAGGCGCGCTCGGCACCACACCGGCGGTCACCGGCCTGATGTTCACACCCTTCGGCGTCGGCTTTCTGGTCGGCCCGCTGACCACCCCCATTGCCATCCGCTGCTTCGGCCGCTGGGTACCGGCCCTGGGAATGCTGCTGGAGATGCTGGGCTGCGTGGTCCTGAGCGCAGCGGTAGGTACCGCTGCCGCGGGTGAACGTCCGGCGCTGGTGCCGCTGATCGTGGGCGTCGGGCTGCTGGGATTTGGCCAGGGCTGGGCATTGCCCACCCTGATCCGAAGCGTGATCGACCGCGCCCCGGCCGCTGGCTCCGGGATGGTTTCCGGCCTGGTCAACTCGGCCTTGCAAATCAGTGCCTCCCTCGGTGTGGCGGTGCTCGGCGGCCTGTTCTATGCCGTCGCCGCGCCGGCCCTCAGCCCGGCCTCGGTAGCCCGAGGCTTTATCGCCGCGCTGCTGGGCATCGCCCTGAGCCTGAGCTTGTCCGCGCTACTGGTGCTTTACGCTTCGGCGCCGCGGACGGGCAGTGGCAAATCCCTGTAAGCAATCCAGGACGCCGGTAAGCATCGACCTTCCGTCGAGGACTGGCCTGCCGCCCCTGTCTGTCACCGGCCTCGTTCATGGCATCGGCCGAGCCATTGTGCTCGGCACCGACTGACTAGTCAGGGGTGGTTTCCGCTGCCGATCCCGCTAGAAAATCGATCAACACACGGCACGCCGTCGATAACTGGCGATGGGGGGGATAGATGAGGGAAAAAGGTCGCCGGGCGCCCTCGAGGTCCTCCAGCAGGCGAACCAGGCGCCCTTGGCGCAAGCGTTCGGCAACGATGAATTCGTAGGTCTGGCAGATCCCCACGCCGTGCTCGGCCAGCGAGATGCAGCCCAGCACATCGTCCGCCACCACCGGGTTGCCCTGTGGAACGAACCTCAGCTCTTCCTCGCCCTGGCGGAATTGCCAGATGCCCGGCCGCCCATTGCTGGGCATGACGAACGGCAGACAGTTATGCATGGTGAGATCGGCGACGGATTTCGGCGTGCCGACGCGGGCCAGATAGGCCGGTGCCGCCACCAGGCAAAGCCGTGCCTCCTCCATCTGGCGCGCCACCAGGCTGCTGTCGGGCAAAGTTCCGAGGCGAATCGCCAGGTCATAACCTTCGGCCACCAGATCGACATTGCGGTTGGCGATGCCGAGCTCCACCTGCACCTTCGGATAGCGCAGGGCAAAGGCCGCCAGCATGGCGGGCAGACGGTAGTGCCCGTAGGTGGTCGGCGCACTCAAGCGCACTCGGCCCTGCACCTCCCCTCGCCCGCTCAGTGCCCGCTCCGCACTGACGATCTGCTCGAAGGCGGCACGCGCCTGCTGGACATATTCACGCCCGCTGTCGGTGAGGCTCAGCCGGCGCGTGGTACGGCGCAGCAACTGCACGCCCAGGCGTGCCTCCAGCCGGGAGATGGCCCGGCTGATCACCGAGGGCGTGGTAGCCAAGGCAACCGCCGCCGCGCTGATCGAGCCACGCTCCACCACTTCGAGCAGGGCCTCGACATCCCCCAGGTGATCGAACCGTCGTGCCATTTTGTCCTCCAGAGCAAAAATGCTTTCCTAGAGATCCAATTTATCGCCGATGCAAGCATCAATAAAGTTCCACCAACGCGCGCCATCCGGCTCGCGCCCACAGGGGAACCCGCGATGAAAACTTACCAACGACTCGCCCTCGCCGCCGCCATCGGTGGCGCCAGCCTGGGCGCCCACGCAGCAAACGTACTGGTGGTGCTGTCCGACGAGAACCATCTGGATCTGCGCGACGGCAAGGTCTTCGATACCGGCTTTTACCTAAACGAGTTGCTGGAACCGACCAAGGCACTGCTCGACGCCGGCCATCGTGTGACCTTCGCGACACCCCATGGGCGCGCCCCGACACTGGACCGCAGTTCAGCAGCCATCCAGTACTTCGGCGGCGACCCGAAGCGCCTGGAGCAATACCAGACGCTGCTGGAGAAACTGCAGCTCACCTCGCCGACCCACTCGCCGGTGATCAGCCTGGCGCGCGTGGAGCAGATCGGTTACAGGCAGTTCGACGCAGTCTATGTACCCGGCGGCCATGCGCCGATGCAGGACCTGCTCGCCGCCCCGGCACTGGGGCGCCTGCTGCGTGCGTTCCACGCCGACGGCAAGACCACCGCCCTGGCTTGCCACGGCCCCATCGCCCTGCTCTCGACACTGGACCAACCGCAGAAACTGATCCATGCGCTGGAGTCCGGAGACAAGACTGCAGCCCCCACAGGCTGGATCTACGCCGGCTATCGCATGACGGTCATCAGCAACCAGGAAGAAGAACAAGCCAAGGCGCTGCTGGGAGGTGGGCAAATGAAGTTCTACCCCCAGACTGCCCTGGAGCGAGCCGGCGGACAGTACCAGAGCAACCAGTCACCTTGGACGCCCAACGTGATAATCGATCGCGAGCTGATCACCGGGCAGAACCCGGCATCGGCGGCGCAGGTCGGCCAGGCCCTGCTGCAACGTCTGCAGAAGCATTGATTACGAGGAGCATGTCATGCCGCAACGTACCTTCCTGATCACCGGTGCCAGCAAGGGCATTGGCCGGGCTATCTCCGAGCAACTGGCGGCCGAGGGTCACCAGGTCGTCGGCATAGCCCGCCAGGCTGGCGACGCCAGCTTCCCCGGCGAACTGGTCGCCACGGACCTGACAGACGCTGGCCGCTTCCCGACCCTGCTGACGGAGCTGATGAAACATCACGCCTTCGACGGCCTGGTGAACAATGTCGGCCTGGTTCGCCCCCAGGCACTGGGCGAAGTGGACCTGGCAAGTTTCGACGAAGTCATGCAGGTGAATCTGCACCCAGCGCTGCAAGCCACCCAGGCACTGCTACCGGGCATGCGCAAGCGCGGTTGGGGACGGATAGTGAACATCGCCAGCCTCACTGTCCTCGGCACTCGCCAGCGCACCTCCTACGCCGCCGCCAAGGCTGCCCTGGTCAGTTTCACCCGCAGCTGGGCATTGGAACTGGCTCAGACGGGGATCACAGTCAACGCAGTCGCGCCGGGACCGATCGAAACCGAGCTGTTCCGTCGTGGAAATCCGCCAGGCAGCGCGGGCGAAGCCGCCTACATCGCGGCAGTGCCAATGGGCCGGCTCGGGCAACCGCAGGACGTCGCGCCGGCGGTGGCCTTCCTGCTCAATGAGCGCAGCGACTTCATCACCGGGCAGACGCTCTACGTTGACGGAGGGGCCTCGATCGGCAGGAGCCCGTTCTAGAGCCCGCCTTAACGAGGTTGCCTCAAGCAGGCGATGCTAGCGGCCAGAGGTGGACGCTACCAAGGCTCGACCTTGAGGTCTGGAGCCATCCATGACAACAAGGACGAAACACTCCGCGTTGCGTCGTTGCTACCCACCGCCGAACGACTCAACGCGATTGCGCCCACCTTTCTTGGCCTGATACAGGCATCGATCCGCCCGCTTGAGTGTTGCCTCCGCCAACTCGCCTTCACTGTCACGACTAGCCACACCGATGGAAACCGTGATGAGGCCGATTTGCGGAATCTCGCGAGCCGCGAGGGCGACTCGAATACGCTCTGCGATAGCTAGGGCGGTCGCCAACGATGTGTCCGGTAAGATCAGGGTGAACTCCTCCCCGCCAGCCCGGCATGCCATATCTCCTGCACGGGTATATTCCTGGAGTACTGCAGCTACCTGTTGCAGCGCCACATCTCCCACATCATGGCCGTAGGTGTCATTGACTCGCTTGAAATGGTCGATATCCAGCGCAAGAACCGAGTACTCCTGGCCCGTTTGTTCCAGCAACTGGAGAAGTGCGTCCATGGCACGACGATTCGCGAGGCCTGTAAGGGAGTCACTTTGTGCCTCATGTCTGAGCCGTCCGAGTTTCTGCTGCAGCAACTGCACGCCGGCCAGCATGGCCTGTCGGATCGCCGAGGCATCGGGATACCAGGCATTTACCGCCTTCAGCCGCTCCGTGGTCTGCGGCGCTGATAATTGCTCGGCGATCGATGCGAGCTCATGAAGCGGGCGGGCAATCAGCGCGGTGCCGTACCAGACCAGAATTAGCCCAACCAGTCCAGCCGGAACCATCTCCAGGATCATGTCGCGCATCAGCCGTCCGAGCGGCGCCAGTGCTATCTCACGGGGCTGCTGAGCGACTACTGCCCAGTTGGCGCTTTCCACATGGGCGTACCCGGCGAGCATCGGGATGCCCAGGTAGTTGGGTACTTCCATGGCTCCGCTTTCGCCTCGCAACGCAGCGTCAACTGTCTTGCTCCAGTCGAGTTTTTCGCCGATGCGATTCTGCTCTGGGTGGAATAACAGACGACGGTTTCCATCGGCGACGAAAGCAAATGTTCCCTCATGATGGAAATGGCTGCTGATCACGGTATGCAGTGCGCTCTGCTTGCGCAGATAGACGGATCCGCCAACGGTTCCGAGGAAGTGTCCCGAGGCATCGAAGATCGGCTGCGAGATGAACACCACCAGGTTACCAGCCACGGAAACATAGGCTGGGCTGATTTGCGGGCGACGCGTCTGCAACGCTTGCTGGATACTTTCCGAGCGCAGAGTTGTGCCAATGATCTGCAATGCATCCGGATAGGCCTGCAACACCTTGCCATTAGAATCGACGATGGCGATGGAGTTGAAGTCGATGTCCTGCGTCTGCATTCGCACCGCCTCCTCTCGCAAGCTTGAGGCGTCGCCCCAATGCTTGCCCAGTTCGCTAGCGCTGAAGCGCAGGTGACTCTGTGTCGAACGCAGGAACTCACTGAGACTCGACGCGACTTTAGATGCATAAGCGCTGTTGGACGCCAGTGCGTGCTCGATCAGCGCGTCGCGCTGGACTCTATAAGCCATGGTCAGGCTGTTGGCCAGCGTGGCCAACACGGACAGTAGGACGAGCCCGAGAATCAGCCAACGTATATCCAGTGGCCAGGCGGTTTGCTGCTTCATCCGAATCACCCTGCTCCAACGCATCGGCAAGACAGCCCGACGTCGCCATACGCATCACACACGTGCCGGACCGGTACGGCCCCGAAGCCAGGAGGACACCTGCTCAGTAGTGCCTCCGCCGCGCGATAGGATGCTATCGATGCGGGCATTCTCTTCGCATGTCACAAAGCAAGGGATATGAAAAGCAGTCAGGTTTCGTAGGAAAGGGATTACACGAAGATCGGTGTGGCGACACCGGCGCAAAATCCCCGTCTATCGGCCCGAGGCAAGCGTGGGCATGTCCGCTATCGGTCGGCAGCTGCCTCTCGAAGAGAGCCGGAGCCGGGAGCGAACCCGCCCCTATAGCTCGCGCAGAAATGAATGATCCACTTGTTTCATCCAAATCCATTACAGTTCCCATCCAAGGCAAAGCCACCTGGACACTGAATGGACAAGCAACAGATCGAAAAGCTGATCGAAACGGAGTTCGACTCTCTGCCTCGAGTGCTGCAGCAAGCAGCAAAATTCGTCATCAGCAACCCCACGGAAGTGGCTCTCGACTCTATGCGGGGTGTGGCACGCAAAGCCGGCGTACAACCTGCTGCGATGTTGCGGCTGGCACGACACCTACGATTCGACAACTACGAAGTCTTTCGCGAGCATTTCCGCAGCTGGCTGGCTGATCGTGATTCGCCACTGACTGATCGAGCCAAGGCGCTTCGCCAAGGGCCGCACGGTGACGCCAATGCAGAGCTGGTGAGCCTGTGGCTCGACGCGGAGTCGCACAACCTCGTCCAGACCCTGGGAGCCGAACGACACCCGTCCATTGCCGAAGCGCTTCTTCTCCTTCAGCAGGCCGGGCGCATCTATGTAATGGGCCTGCGCAGCCTTTTCTCAGCCGCCTTCTACTTCAACTACACCTGCAGCATGTTCATGGATAACGTCACCATGGTGACGAGTATCGGCGGCACCTTTGCCGATGAGCTTCGACGCATAGGAGAGCAGGACGTACTCCTGGTGTTCAGTTATCACCCCTATACCCAGGACTCGCTGAAGGCGATCGCCTTCGCTACGGGGCGTGGTGCAAAGATCATCACCGTCACAGACAGCCCTCTGGCACCCACAGCTCCGGCGGCGAGCTGTGTTCTGCTAGCTCCCAACACCACCCCTTCCCTGCTTCCGTCCGTGTTACCGGCCCTGGCGGTTTCGCAGACTCTGGCCGCGCTGCTGATCGCCAACAGTGCCGACACGAGCATGCAGGAGATCGCTAACAGCGAGGCCCAGCTCCGTCATTTCAATGTCTACGTGAAAGAGCGCTGAGGCCTCTCGGCGCGCCCCAAAAAGTACTCCGCCGACCGTTTGTAACATTCGTTTCAAAACTCAGTTGACGCTCTGCCGAACGGGCCTTATGCTCGCCTCGAAATGAAACATATGTTTCATTGAAAATAACAAATGAAACACTTGATCCGCCAACAATAACTCCAACGAGGCCCCGGAAATGAGTGAGTCCACCCCCTCTGTAGCCCATAAGGGCGAGGCCAAGCTGAGTCGCGCGCTCAAGCAACGCCACGTAACCATGATCTCGCTTGGCGGGATCATCGGCGCAGGCCTGTTCGTAGGCAGCAGCGCCGTCATCACCACCATTGGCCCAGCCGCTGTACTCAGCTACGCGCTGGCCGGCCTGGTCGTCCTGCTGGTCATGCGCATGCTCGGCGAGATGGCTATTGCGATTCCCGGTATCGGTGCATTCACCGAATACAACCGCGTCGGCCTGGGCGACTGGGCAGGCTTCACCTCCGGCTGGCTGTACTGGTACTTCTGGGTGATCGTGGTTGCCGTAGAAGTAGTCGTAGGCGCCGGCATGCTCCATCGCTGGATACCCATGCCCGAATGGATCATCGGCATAGTGCTGCTAAGCACCATGACCGTAGTGAACCTGCTTTCGGTGCGTTCCTATGGTGAGTTCGAATACTGGTTCGCCTCGCTCAAGGTCGCCGCGATCATCGTCTTCATCGTCGTCGCTGCCTCCTACGCGCTGGGCATCACTTCCCCTGCCCCAACCTTCGGCAACATCGTCGACCACGGTGGCTTCATGCCCTTCGGGTTCCAGGCGGTGATCGCCGGCGTGCCCATGGTGATCTTCGCCATCTGCGGCGCCGAGATCGCCACGATCGCAGCAGCAGAGTCGGACGAGCCGGCCCGAGGTGTGGCCAGCATGACTCGCTCGGTCATCGTGCGCGTACTGACCTTCTATGTCGGTTCGATCCTGCTGATTGTCTGTGTCGTGCCTTGGGACACCTTGAAAGCGGGCCACTCCCCATTCGTGGCGGCCATGGATCTGATGAACATTCCGTACGCAGGCGACATGATGAATGCCGTGGTGCTGATTGCTGTCCTCAGCTGCCTGAACTCGGGGCTGTATGTCGCCTCCCGCGTGCTGTTCAGTCTCGGGCAGCGAGGTGAAGCTCCCGCAGGCATGATCAAACTGTCGGCGAATCGCGTACCGCAACGCGCCATTCTGTTCAGTAGCGTTATCGGCTTCGTGGCAGTGCTCAGCTCCATTGTCTCCTCCGAGGGAGTGTTCCTCTGGCTGGTTAACGCCTCTGGCGCGATCATGCTGTTCATCTACCTGCTCATCGCCGCTGCACAACTGCGTATCCGCTCGCGCTTCGAGCGGGAAGCCCCCCAGGCGCTCAGCTTGCGTATGTGGCTGTTCCCCTGGCTTACCTACGCCGTGATCGCAGCAATCTCCGCAATGCTCATTGCGATGGCGCTACGTCCTGAATTCCAGACCCAGTTCGTCGCCTCCGTCGTTCTGCTTGCCGTCGTGCTGGCCATCTACAAGCTGCGCAAGACCGCGAGCTACGGCTCGGCAGCGCACCTTGACCAGATCCTTCGCGCCCATCGCGCCAACTGACGTCACCGTCATTCTGCGAGCCGCCGGGCGGCGGCTCGCTCACGCTGGAGATACGCATGAACTACCCCGATGACGCCCCCGCCTCTCAACAGATCTATGCGCGTGCCCGTCATGTGCTTCCCGGGGGTAACACCCGTACGACGGTCTACATGAAACCGTTCCCGCTCTATGCAGTTCGTGGTGAAGGTTGCAGGGTCTGGGATGCCGATGGCGCCGAGCGGATCGATTGCATCAACAACTTCACTGCGATGATCCATGGCTACTGCCACCCGAAAGTGGACGAGGCTGTACGCGAGCAACTTGCTCTGGGCACCTGCTTCGGCATGCCCACAGAGAGTGAGATCGAGCTGGCCGAAATCCTCTGTGAGCGCCTCGCTGGCGTAGACCAGGTACGCTTCACCAACTCCGGTACCGAAGCCGTGATGATGGCGCTCAAGGCCGCACGAGCCTTCACCGGCAGAGAGAAGATCGCCAAGGTCGAAGGTGCCTATCACGGCTCTTACGACTACGCCGAGGTGAGCCTGGATTCCGCACCCGCGAATTGGGGCGACTCGGCACCGACCTCAACGCCCTATGCCAAAGGCACTCCCACCGGCGTGCTCGATGACGTGGTGGTGCTACCGTTCAACAATATCGAACTCACCGAGCGTCTTCTCCGCGAGCAAGCCGGCCAACTGGCCGCCGTGCTCGTTGACCCGATGCCCAACCGTGCGGGCCTCGTACCGGCTACTGCCGAGTACATGGCATGCCTGGCTCGCGTAGCTAAGGAAACGGGCACTCTGCTGATCTTCGACGAGGTGATCAGCCTGCGTCTGGGCTACCACGGCGCCCAGGGTATCTGGGGCGTGAAACCCGACCTCACCACTATGGGCAAGATCATCGGTGGCGGTTACCCCATCGGGGCCGTGGGTGGTCGTGAAGAAGTAATGGCCGTGTTCGATCCCTCCTCGGGCAAGCCGGCGCTCCCACACGGCGGCACCTTTTCCGCCAACCCCATCAGCATGCGAGCGGGCATCGCCAGCCTGCGTCTGCTCGACAAGCCTGCCTTCGAGCGCCTTGAAGCTATCGGCAATCGAGTTCGCCAGGGTATCGATGCCGCTTTCGAGCGCCTGGGCATTCCAGGACGCACCACCGGTCGCGGTTCATTGTTGAAGGTTCACTTCACTAACAACGCGGTGGTGGATTACCGCAGCGCCTACCAAAACGCAGATACCGCCAAGCTGCTGGCCACCTTCAATCTTGGCTTGCTCAACCGAGGCGTCCTGGCAGCCAGCTATGGTCTGATGGCCCTCTCGACCAGCATGTCGGACGCTGACATCGATCAGGTGATTGCAGCGGCCGAAGGTGCCTTGCACGACGTCGCACAGAGCCTGGAAACGGCCCAAGCAGTTTGAGAGGTACTTCCAAGATGAATCAACCCATCAACAGCAGCCCGTACTGGTGGGAGGCAGCGCCACTCGCCAGGGACGCTGGAGAGCAGTTGCCGAATTACAGCGACGTGGTGATCGTGGGCGCCGGCATCACGGCCATGTGCGCAGCCATCCCTCTCCTCCGAGCAGGACGCAGCGTGACCATCGTCGACGCCGGAGAGATCGGCAGCGGTGCCAGTACTCGTAATGCCGGATACGTATCGCGCTCCTTCAAGCACAGCTTCGGCGACCTTGAACGCAAGCACGGCCAGGACTATGCCATCCAGTTGCACCGGGAGCTGCAGCAGTCCGTGGACTCCGTACGTCACATGGTGCAGAGCGAATCGATCGACTGTGATCTGCAGATGATCGGACGCTTCATGCCAGCCCCAACTGCAGCAGCCTATGAGGCCCTGGCGAATGACCTGGATACCCAGCGTCGGCACCTGGGCTTCGAGTTCGAGATGATTCCCCGTGAGCGAGTCCGTGACGAGCTCGCCACGGACATCTACCAAGGTGGAGCCCTGCTCCCCGACCTGGGTGGACTGCACCCGGGCAAATACCATGCGGGGCTTCTGGCCAGTGCACTGAAATCAGGCGCGACGGTGATCCCCAATACCCACGTCAGCAACCTTCAACCGCAAGGCGATGGGCAGGTACGAGTGGAGACATCGCGTGGCGAAGTCATGGCCAGGGATGTGGTCTTGGCCACCAATGGCTACACAGACAATCTGCTCCCCTGGCTGCGTCGTCGCATCATTCCATTCGACGCATACATGATCTCCACCGAGGCCCTGTCCCCGCGGTTGGTGAAGCGAATCATCCCCAATGGTCGGGTATGTATCGACACCAACCACAACCCGTTCTTCGTGCGCCAATCACCGGATGGCACCCGCCTGCTGTTCGGCGCCCTCACGGGCGAGCAGCCCGATACCCCTGAGCAGAAGGGCGAGCGCTTGCGCGCGTTGCTGTGCCGCCTGCTACCCGACCTGGGCCAGGTAGCCATCGAGCATTCCTGGACTGGCCGCTGCAGCGGAACCTTTGACCTGTACCCGCACCTCGGCACTCATCAGGGCATCCACTACTCGCTGGGCTACTGCTTCGTAGGCGTACCGATGGGCACCTACCTGGGCGGCAAGATCGCCGCCGGCATTCTCGGTCGCGCGGACGCATTCACGGTCTTCCGTGATCGCAGCTTCCCCAGACTTCCCCTCTACAGCGAGAAGCCGTGGTTCCTGCCGGCAGTGTTCGGCTACTACCGCTTCCTCGATCGACGCACACCTGCTGGCGCTCTTGCGTGAGCCCTCTTTTGACCAACGGAGTATTCCAATGACAACCCAATTCCCGCGTGTCACTTACGCCACTCAGGGCGAAGACCTCTCAGCACTGCATGATTTTCTGGACAAGGAAATCCCGGCGTTTCGCGCCAAGTGGCTGGGCCGTCACTGGCCCAATCTGATCGATGGCCAAGCAAGCGAACAAGGCACCAAGTACTCGGCCTTCAGCCCGATTGACAACGAGACACTGCTGGGTACCTTTGTGTCCGCCGACACCATTGCCGTTGACCGCGCTGTCCAGGCCGCTCGCAAGCAGTTCAAGACCTGGGGCCATACATCCTGGCAGGAGCGAGTAAAAGCCCTCCAAGGCTGGGTAGAAGTGCTGCGTCGTCGCAAATACGACATCGCCATCGCCTGCCTGCTGGAGATCGGTAAGTCGCGTATCGAAGCACTGGGCGAAGCCGATGAAGTCCTCGACATGGTCGAGTATTACTGTGGCGAGTACGAGCGTAACAACGGCTACCTGCAGCCCCTGCGCCGCGAATTCCCCACCGAGGAAACCAGCACCCGCCTGCGCCCGATCGGTGTGTTCGGGGTCATCGCGCCGTTCAACTTCCCGTTGGTGCTGTCTGTGAACCTGGTCACCGGCGCCCTGCTAGGCGGCAACACCGTGGTGTTCAAGCCCTCGCCCAACTGCGGTATCACCGCCAACCTGCTGGTCGACACTCTGCGTGAAGCGGGCCTGGGGCATCTGATCCATCTGCTCGCCGGCCACGACGAATGCGGCAAGGCACTGGTCGCCCATCCCGACATCGATGGCATTGCCTTCACCGGCTCCTACGCCACCGGCATGGCGATTCATCGTGAGCTGGCCAAAGCGCCCTACTCCAAGCCGCTGATCGCCGAAATGGGTGGCAAGAATCCCGCCTACGTCTGTGCCAGCGCCAACCTGCAGCACGCGGCCCGAGGCGTCGCACGCTCGGCGTTCGGCCTGCAGGGCCAGAAATGCAGCGCCTGCTCGGTGGTCTACGTCGACAGCAAGGTGAAGGATGAATTCGTCCAGGCGCTGATCGCTGAAGCTGGTCAGGTTTCCATCGGTGATCCGCAGACCCGCGACGCCTGGATGGGCCCGCTCTATGATTCGGCAGCCATCGAGCGCTTCCTCGACGCCGTTCAAACTGCGCGACGCGACGGCGCCGTGCTGTACGGCGGTACCCGTGTCGAGAACGCACCTTACGCCCAAGGCCATTACGTGCTTCCGGCAGTAGTTGAGTTGCCTAAAGACCACCCATTGGTTCGTGTCGAGCTCTTCGCCCCGTTCGTAGCGATCCGTTCGGTGGATGGCCTAGAAGCGGCGCTAGTTGAAGGCAATGCGGTTAACTATGGTCTCGCGGCTGGCGTTTACACCACCGACGAAGCTGAGCTGCAGTACTTCCTAGAACATGCAGAAGCCGGCGCCCTCTACGCCAACCGTCCCAGCGGTGCGACCACGGGCGCCTGGCCTGGCGTACAGAGCTTTTGTGGCTGGAAGGGGTCGGGCATGAGCCACAAAGGCGGCTTGGGCCCGAACTACTTGCCGCAGTACATGCGCGAGCAGAGCCACACGATTCTTCGCTAAGCCCTCCCTTCGCACCCAGGATCGCCCCGGTATATGCCGGGGCGTTTTCATTTCTGGACTGTTTTAGACTTTCGAGCACTGCGCACCACTGCGGCATCGGTATCCGTAGCTGATTCGATACTGCCTCTGACCAACGGCAGCAATCGGCCCAGACTGTGTAAAAACGCTGGCATCGACCTTGCTGTGATTTGATGGATTCAAATCAGCGGGGGGATGCCGATGAAGCGTTTTATCCAAGGA